>JAKLFM010000005.1 GCA_022711175.1 Bacteroidota bacterium
TTGGGAAGCCGATGATGTAACGAAACAGAAAGAAATGCTGAGCACCGACGGATTTGTCCTATCGACAAGAAACCATAACATTTTTATTGAAAGCGGCGGCGGCAAAGGCTCCATTTACGGCGTAGTTGAGTTTCTTGAACGATACCTCGGTTGCAGGATGTATGCACCCGGCGTTGAGAAGGTTCCAAAATCAGCAAGCATCATCATTCCACCCATGTATATGGTTGATAATCCGGCAAATAGTTTCAGGGTAGTACATGGCACTTTTAATCAGGATTCGCTTTACCGCGACTGGCAGCGGCTGAATTCTCTTGATGAAATGTTTGCCAAAGGTTATTATGTGCACACATTCAACAGGTTAGTACCCTGGGAAACCTATTTTTCTGCACATCCCGAGTATTATTCATTTATGAACGGCAAGAGGATAAAGGACCAGCTATGCCTCACCAATGAAAATGTTTACAATATCGTCCTGGAGAAACTGAAGACTGAGATGGCTTTGCAGCCTGATAAAAAAGTCTGGTCAGTTAGCCAGAACGACAACTTTTCTTACTGCCAGTGCGAAAATTGCATGAAGATCATCAGGGAAGAAGGCTCACCTGCCGGACCTGTCATACGGTTTGTAAACAGGCTCGCCGCCGAGTTTCCCGATAAGGTAATATCAACACTTGCCTACCAGTTTTCGCGACAAGCACCGAAAGTCACGAAACCCTTACAAAACGTTCAGATTATGCTGTGTACCATCGAACTTAACCGCAGCAAGCCAATTGAACAAGATCCAACCAGCACTTCATTTTTAAAAGACATTGAGGACTGGGGTAAAATAGCATCTAACATCTACCTGTGGGATTACACGGTAAATTTTTCACATTCCACATCCCCGTTCCCTAATCTTCATGTACTTCAGCCGAATATTCAATTCCTCACCCGCAACGGTGCCCATCAGCACTTTCAGCAATCGAATACGGGAGTAGGACACGAAATGTCGGAACTGAAAAGTTACCTGATTTCGAGGCTTTTATGGAATCCAAATATCAATACTGATTCCGTTATCAGCGACTTTGTAAACGGATATTTCGAAGAAGCTGCACCCTCTATTCTTCAGTATATCCAAAGGCTTACTGCAGAGATACAGAAAACCGGTGAATGGCTTGATATATATGGCCATCCGGTTGCTCATGCAAAAACTTTCCTGTCAGACTCGAATATGGTGATCTACAACCGCCTTTTCGACGACGCTGAAGCATCAGTGGTTGAAAAACCGGACATTCTGCAGCGAGTCAAAATATATAGGTTGCCTATCCAATATGCCGCGATTGAGATTGGCAAAAATGATATGTTTGGTCCACGGGGCTTTTATGCTGAGAAGAACGGATTATTTGAGCTGCGTGCCGGAATGAAGAAACTGGTTGACGACTTTTATGGAACCTGTAAGAATAACAAAGTCAGTCCATTGAATGAGTCGGGCTTAACGGCCGAAGAGTATTATAACTCTACAAAGCGATTCATCGAAGTGCAGGTAGAGGGCAACCATGCCTTTCGGAAAAAGGTCACTTCACAGCCGTTGCCAGCTGCCAAATACGGCGAAGGCGATTTGACACTGCTTACCAATGGCGTAAAAGGGGCAAACGATTATAAGGCGCACTGGCTTGGCTGGGAAGCAAAAGATTTTACACTCACACTCGATCTCGGCGAGATAACCGAAGCAAAAGATATATCAATAAGCACATTATACGATCCAAAGAGCTGGATTTTACATCCAACGGCCGTTAACTGCTTTGTTTCGGCTGACGGTACTAAATTTCAGGAAATCGGTAAACAGCTTGTTACAGGTGATCAGAAAAGCGAAGATGTGACCCGTGATTTTCATTTTATAAATCGCACGGGTAAAACTCGGTTTGTGAAGTTCAACATTACCGCCACGAAAACGCTCCCGGCCTGGCATCCTTCAGCAGGTGGCGATTCATGGGTATTTGTTGATGAAATTGTCGTCAGGTAAGCTGCGGAATCGAAAACGTCATTCCTTCCTCAGCAAGGTATGATTCGCCGAATTCATCTTTTGCTTCATTAAGAATAGGTTCGAGTTCATCATAACGGGCTGAAAAATGGCCAATTAAAAGTTTTTTTGCTCCGGCTAACCGGGCAATTCTCGCTGCCTGTGCTGCCGTACTGTGGAACTTCTCTTTCGCATTGGCTTCGCGATCGTTCATGAAAGTAGCTTCATGATAAAGTAAATCAGCATCTTTAATGGTCTGAATTACAGGTTCATAATAGGCAGTATCTGAACAATAGGCATAACTCCTCGGTGGTGGCGGATCGAAGGTGAGTTCGCTGTTCTGATAAATGCTTCCATCTTCGGCAACAAAGTCCTCCCCTTTTCTGATTTTTTCATAAGCCCATGCCGGAACCTTGATTTCGAGCGCTTTATCTTTATTCACTTTTCTTAATGCGGGTTTCTCGCGGAAGAGGAAACCCGTAGTTGCAATGCGGTGGTTCAAAGGGAACGAAAGCACTTCCATGTGATTGTTTTCAAATATCAATTCCGGCTTTTCACATTGGGTGGCATGAAAATTTAAAGGATAAACCAGGGTAGTTTGCGACACTTTGAGCTGTAAATCAATCACTTCCTGCAATTCAGGCGGGCCATAAACATGCAGTTCGTGGTCGCGGCCAAGCAGGTGCATGGAGGATATCAACCCGATTAGCCCATAAAAGTGATCACCATGAAGATGGCTGATAAATATATGATTGATCCGCTGGAAATGGATTTTCATTTTGCGAAGCGTCACCTGTGTACCTTCACCACAATCGATCATAAACAACTTGTCGCGGTGGTTAACTAATTGCGACGTTGGATTGCGTTCGCTTGTAGGGGTCGCTGAACTGCTTCCAAGTATGGTTACGGAGAATCGAATCATAACAGTGCAAATATCGCAAAGTAGAGGAAATAAGCTAATGATAGAATCAGGAATAAAAAAACCGGATTGTTGCCAACCCGGTTTTGTATTTATCAAAAGAATCGGATTATTTCTTCTCTCCTTCTTTCTTTTCGAGGGATGCTTTCAGGTTAGCAAGTGCATCAAGGTCGCCGAGGGTGGTCTTTTCAAGATTATCCTTGATCTTTTTCACGGCACGTTTGGTGCTCATTTCAGCGCTTTCCTTTTCGTTTTCTTCTTTCACCTTTTCAGCCTGCTTGGCATCCTGGTGCATACGCGAATGCGAAAGGATGATTTTCTTGTTTTCCTTTGAAAATTCGATCACCTTGAAATCGAGGGTATCGTCGATTTTCGCCTGGCTGCCGTCTTCCTTCTGGGTGTGGCGGGAAGGAGCAAAACCTTCAACACCGTAAGGCAGTGAAACCACAACACCTTTCTCGGCGTTGCTTACAACTGTTCCTTTATGTACCGATCCTACTGTGAAAATGCTTTCGAATACATCCCAGGGATTCTCTTCCAGTTGTTTATGTCCGAGGCTCAGGCGGCGGTTTTCAACGTCAACATCCAGAACAACAACATCAATTTTTTCTCCAACCTTGGTAAATTCAGCCGGATGCTTGATTTTTTTGCTCCATGAGAGATCGCTGATATGGATGAGGCCGTCAACGCCTTCTTCCAGTTCAACAAAAATACCGAAGTTGGTAAAGTTGCGAACGGTGGCCGTATGTTTCGAACCAACGGGGTATTTCTTGAGGATATCAGTCCAGGGATCAGGAATGAGTTGTTTAACGCCGAGCGACATTTTGCGTTCTTCACGGTCGAGGGTGAGAACAACAGCTTCGATTTCGTCGCCAACTTTGAGGAAATCCTGGGCTGTGCGAAGATGCTGGCTCCACGACATTTCCGAAACATGGATCAAACCTTCAACGCCGGCAGCGATTTCAACAAATGCGCCATAATCGGCGATCACAACTACACGGCCTTTCACCTTGTCGCCAACCTTGAGGTCTGCGCTGAGCGAATCCCATGGATGAGCCGATAATTGTTTGAGGCCGAGGGCAATACGTTTCTTGTTTTCATCAAAATCGAGGATAACCACCTTGAGTTTCTGATCAAGCTGAACAAATTCTTCGGGATGGTTGATGCGTCCCCACGAAAGGTCGGTAATGTGGATAAGTCCGTCAACACCGCCCAGGTCGATGAATACGCCATAGGAAGTGATGTTTTTAACGGTACCTTCGAGCACCTGACCTTTTTCGAGCTTGCTGATGATTTCGGTTTTCTGGGCTTCAAGTTCATCTTCGATGAGCGCCTTGTGCGAAACAACCACGTTTTTGTATTCCTGGTTGATTTTCACAATTTTGAATTCCATTACCTTCTCAACAAACTGGTCGTAATCGCGAATAGGTTTCACATCAATTTGCGAACCGGGGAGGAAAGCCTCAATACCGAAAATATCAACGATAAGCCCGCCTTTTGTGCGACATTTAACGAATCCGTTGATGATTTCAGCTTTTTCGTAAGCTTCGTTCACGCGTTCCCACGAGCGCAGGATACGTGCCTTTTTGTGCGACAACTGCAATTGTCCGCCCATATCTTCCTGGTTCTCAACATATACTTCAAGAGTATCGCCTACTTTCAGGTCAGGATTATAACGAACTTCGGAAACAGGAATTACACCATCAGATTTAAAACCGATGTTCACAACAACTTCGCGATTGGTAAGGCCAACAACAAGTCCGTCAACCACTTCGTGGTCGCCGATTGAACTCATGGTTTTATCGTAAATGGCTTCGAGGCGCGAACGTTCGGAAGCCGGATAGGCTTCGTGTTTTTTGCCTATTGAATTCCAGTCGAATTCGGCAGGAGCTTCAGGTTTCGGAGTCTCGACCTTTACAGGTTCAACAACTGCCGGTTCTTCAACAACTGCTTCAGCTACTTCTTCTGCTTTGGCTTCAACGGTTTCAGCAACTTCAGGCACTTCGTTTGCAACAGTTTCAGTTACTTCCTGTGTGGCTTCAACATTTTCCTTAGCGGTGTTTTCAACCTCAGTTTCGTTCTTCAGTTCGTCGTTGACGTTAACGTCATTATTCATAAAAATGGTAGAAATTAATGTGGCTCTCCGGAAAGCCGGTTTAACATATTGTTGGTTTACAAACAGATAGGGTATAATTATTTTCCGGAAAACAAGTACAGCCGCTCTGTAAATTGGGGTGCAAAGGTAGTAATTAATTTCAAAACAATTAGTTATTGATTCACAATAAAATAAGAGGAAAAGTCGGCAGCTTTTTATTTCAACCTGCCGCATGTTGCTATATTTCCTTAATTTCGGAACCATGAAACCTATACGAATTACAGCAGTTAAGTATTACAATACGCTTCCATTTATTTACGGTTTAACCCAATCGGGATTATTGACCAATTACGAATTAAGCCTTGACGTTCCTTCGGAATGTGCCCGTAAACTCATTGCCGGAGAAGCTGATCTCGGCCTTATCCCGGTAGGCGCTCTTCACAGTATTCCTGATTACAGGGTTGTGAGTGATTTATGTATTGGCGCCATCAGTAATGTGCAGTCCGTTATTCTGTTATCCGACAGCAAATTAGGAGAAATCAGAAAGATTTACCTCGACAGCGATAGCCGTACTTCAGTAAACCTCGTAAAGATTCTGGCCCGGGAGTTCTGGAAAATAGATGTAGAATGGATTAACAGCAGCAACATGCTGAAGCCACTTGAAGCCGGTGAGGCAATGGTAGCTATTGGGGATAAGACTTTTAACCTGCGGCTGAAATATTTGAATTGCTGGGATCTTGCCGGAGAGTGGATAAAATTCACAGGGCTCCCATTTGTATTTGCGGTTTGGGCTGCCATGCATGAATTGCCGGCTGATTTTCTGAAACAGTTTAATGCAGCATTACAGTGGGGCGTTGATCATAAACAGGAATCTGTAAGTATTGCTACCAATCTGATCATACGAGAAGAAGTGCTACACTTTTATCTTGAGAAAGCCATCCATTACCCATTGGATGATAAGAAGCGAATGGGAATGGAATTATTCCTGACTAAGCAAAAAGAAATCAGCCGGTGACCGGCTGATTTCTTTTTGTTATCAATATTACTTTTTCCTGGTATTATATCCCTGCTGTTTGGCCATATCCTCAAGCCTTTGCTGGAAGGATGATTTTTTTACCGGCTTAGCCTTGTTTTCCTGAATTCGGGCATGCAGCTTGGCTTCATCAACAAAACGCCTCATCAGCCACATTTGAGCAAATGTAAACAGGTTGGCTAGCAAATAATAATAACTAAGGCCTGCCGAATAATTGTTGAAGAACCCGAGAAACATAACAGGCATAAGGTACATCATGGTCTTCATACCGGGCATTTGCTGTGTTGACCCCATCATGTCGTTGTTAATTTTCGTGTAAATGATGGTTGAAATCGTCATGAGCAGTGTAAATAAGCTTACATGGTCGCCGTAAAAAGGAATGTTGAATGGCAGGTTCCAGATGCTGTCGTAACTTGACAGGTCGTGAGCCCACAGGAACGATTGCTGCCTCAGTTCGATAGAGGCCGGGAAAAACCTGAACATAGCCAGCAATATAGGAAACTGCAGCAGCATAGGAACGCAGCCCGACATAGGATTAGCCCCGGCCTTCTTGTATAAGGTCATGGTTGCCTGCTGCTTCTTCATGGCATCTTCCTGCTTGGGATATTTTGCATTGATTTCGTCAACCTCGGGTTTGAGAATGCGCATTTTTGCTGACGACATATATGTTTTGTAAGCAACCGGGAACAAAACAATTTTCAGCATAACGGTCATAATGAGGATAATGATACCGTAATTAATACCGTATTTCTCGAGCCAATTGAAAATAAGGACAACAACATACTTATTAAACCACGCAATAGGTGCAAAACTCCATCCCAGCGGAATTTGCCGTTCCAGATTCAGGTCGTATTTTTTGAGTGTACGGAACTTGTTGGGGCCTAGGTAAAACTGCATGTCGTAGGATTGATCTTTTGCAGGATCATATGCGAGCAGGTAATCCGATTTCATATTTTTTAGCAGCCTGCCATCGGTTTCTTTGAATGAAGCTGTTGCTACATCCGCACTGCTGAATGCATCGCCTGCAATGAGCGAGGCAGAGAAAAACTGTGTTTTATACGATACCCATTTCACCGCAGATGTAATACGCTCTTCAGAGTCTTTCGTTTCCTTGAGGTTATCAACTTCGCCGGTTTTATCCATGTAATAAATGGTTGCCTGGCTAAGTTCAGTTTTGAAACTTTTTTCCTGCCTGAGCATATCTGTTTTCCAGGCTATTGCAATATCGCGTGTATTGCGGGCAACAATGTTACCCATACCAACAAACCGAACCTGGTAACCGATCATATAATCGTTTTTGCGCAGGGTGTAGATATATTCAATGTATCCCTGGCCGGCATCACCATTTGCAACCGAAGTGTTCAACCGAAGTGCAAATTGCAATGAATCCCTGCCTGCAATGGCGAGTGAGTCACCTTTTGACTCATTAGACACCGAAGGTGTAAAATACAAGTCACCCGTATTGATGCTTTTCAAATCCTCGGTATTGAATTCAAGGTCAAAACGGTTTGAATCGCCTTGAAAAAGTACCAGCGGCAGGGTGTCGTGTGTTTTATAATTCTTCAGTTCGGCTGACCAGATGCGGCCGCCACGCGACGAGATTTTTAATTTAAGAACCTCGTTTTCAATGGTATAGAATTTATTTTCTCCGTTCGAAACCGAAGCGAAACTTCCATACTTCTTTCCTGCAGTGGCTGTATCGTTTGTTGCGACTACGACTGTTTCCCGGGCAGCCATTTTCGAAATCGAATCTTTGGCGGCTTGCAGCTGAGCTTGCACGACGGAATCGTTTTTTTGCACCAATGCAATTGAATCAGCCCTTTGTTTCGATTTCTGAATTTCCTCTTTCGACGGTGACATCCATATGCTGTACCCGATAACAAGGGCGAAAATGATGACCAGTCCGATGATATTGTTTTTACTCATTTTTAAATATTCTCCATGGTAATTTGAGGGCGCAAAGATACAGGAATTATCGTTGCCGGATTCCTCTGATAAGGTGCAAGTTTAGAAATGCTTAGCTGCCGGATTCGCGGTGAGCCTATTTGATTTCTGTTTTATGGAACTGCCCTGCGGCGTGAACAAAGCTCACGAACAAAGGGTGCGGACAAGCTACAGTGCTCCTGTATTCGGGATGGAACTGAACGCCGATAAACCAGGGATGGTCTTTCAGTTCTATCATTTCCACTAGGTTATCCTGGCGATTGATCCCAATGGTAAGCATGCCTGCTTTGTTATAATTCTCGAGGTACTTGTTGTTGAATTCAAAACGATGGCGGTGTCTTTCCCTGATTTCGGAAGTACCATAGACATCGAATGATTTTGTACCTTGTTCAATAGTACATGGATAAACGCCAAGCCTCATGGTACCACCTTTATTGCTGATCTTTTTTTGCTCTTCCATGATATCAATCACCGGAAATGGTGTTGCCGGGTTCATTTCAGTGGAGTGGGCATCGGTAAACTTGAGCACATTACGTCCAAATTCAACAACGGCACATTGCATACCCAGACAAATTCCCAGAAAGGGTATTTTGTTTTCTCTGGCATATTTAATAGCCATGATCTTTCCTTCTATACCGCGTTCGCCAAATCCGGGAGCAACCAGTATGCCGTCAAGATCTTTAAGAAAATGTTTTACTGTTCCCGAATTGATACTTTCGGAATGAATCATTTTCAACTTGACTTTCAACTGATTAGCGGCACCCGCATGCACAAAAGCCTCGCTTATCGATTTATAGGCATCTTTCAGTTCAACATATTTTCCGACAAGCCCTATCTGCACTTCGGCAAGCGGATGCTTTAGCCTGAATAGGAATTCTTCCCATTTTGCAAGGTCGGGTTCTTTGCGTATCGGCACCTGCATTTTTTCCAATACAACCTGATCGAGTTTTTCATCGCGCATGAGCAGTGGTACTTCATAAATAGTTTCAGCATCAATGGATTCAATAACTGCCGAAGGATTTACATTGCAAAACAGAGCGATTTTATTGCGCAACGACTGTGTGAGATGTTTTTCGGTACGGCAAACAATAACGTCGGGTTGCACTCCCGATTCGAGCAAGGTTTTTACTGAATGTTGTGTTGGCTTGGTTTTCAACTCCCCCGAAGCTGCCAGGTAAGGCACCAGTGTAAGATGTATCACCACACAACGGTTGCCCATTTCCCATTTCATCTGGCGCACCGCTTCAATATATGGAAGCGATTCGATATCGCCTACCGTCCCTCCTATTTCGGTAATCACAAAATCATATTTGCCGCTCAGGCCAAGGGTTTGAATGCGTGATTTGATTTCGTCGGTAATATGGGGAATAACCTGTACGGTTTCACCGAGATAATCACCCCGGCGTTCCTTGTCGATCACTGCCTGGTATATGCGGCCGGTAGTGACATTATTGGCCTGCGATGTAGGAACATTGGTAAATCGTTCGTAATGGCCAAGATCAAGGTCGGTTTCGGCGCCATCGTCGGTTACATAACATTCGCCGTGTTCGTATGGATTGAGCGTGCCGGGATCAATATTGATGTATGGGTCAAGTTTTTGGATAGTAACCCTGAATCCACGCGCAATAAGCAGTTTTGCGAGCGAGGACGAAATAATTCCTTTTCCGAGTGAAGAGGCGACACCCCCGGTGGTGAAAATATATTTTGGTTCAGCCATTTTTGCTGATTTATTTGTTTATTAATGGATTATGTTATTCTGCTGATGCCGCTGCTATCAGAAAGTAATGGTTTTATTTTTCAGTTTTATCCTTTCTTTCATCTTCTTCTTTCCAGGGAAGTTTAAATCCTCCGGCTTTTTTCAACATATAGTAACCGGCAGCCAAAGCAATGAAAAGAAATCCGATGGCGGCAATTTTTAATTCCGATAATGAACCCGAGTCCATTACAACAACTTTTCGTGCTAAGGCTATGATGGCAGCCAGTACAACAATCTCGGCGTGAACAACATCTTCTTTCAGGTACGCCTTTATAGTTTCTAAAAGTTCAAGGCCAATGAGCACTACCATTACCATACCGAATAACCCAATGAGTTGGTCGTTACTGAAATAAAGGAATTGTGCTCCATGAAGGATTTTAATGAAGTTGTAAGCAAGATCAATGAGAGAAAAAGCGATGATGAGGCAGGTGAATATCAGAAGAACCACCACGGTCGCTGCTTCGAAATTCTTGATGAGCTTCATCTGTTCATTTTACCGTAGCGGCAAAGTTACAAATACGCTTTTGCAAAACGAAACAAAATCATCTGAGACCATAAATTATGATGTAATATGCTAGGCAGTAAAAACAGAAATGCCTGTAATGTTCATACAGGCAAAGAAATAATTATCAAATAAGGATTATGGGTAGGTCAGGCTACACGAACTTCATCATTTTGTTCGAGTTTGGAAGGAACAAGATCGGAAATCACGGCAACAATCTGATCCTTGGCAATTGGCTTTGAAAGAAACCTGTCCATACCAGCTTCGTAGCACCGGCCACGTGTTACTTCATCAGTAAAGGCTGTAACCGCAACAATAGGGGTTGTGCCATCGAATGTCCTGATGCAACCGGTGGCCTCAATTCCATCCATGCCTGGCATGTCCACATCCATCAATACAATGTCGAACGTTCCTGCTTTACAGGCATCAACTGCTCCAAATCCGTCACTCACAATGGTATATCTCCAGCCAAATCTTTTCATGAAGAGTGCCATCAACTGCTGGTTAAGGTGGTTGTCTTCGGCAATAAGTACGTTCATAACCTACAAGTTAAAACAGAAAAAGTAACTCCCTGTTGGAGAGAAGTAATAGTTAATCCAGAAAACCGAAATAGGTAATACGTTATTAACAATTTTTTTTCACATTGTTAATAGTCATTCATACAGATACTTATAACTCAATTATAAAAAAATGTCAGAGTGATAACAAAAAAAACCACCTAAAGGTGGTTTTAATAATGTAATAAATACACTTATTGACCAAGATAAGCTTTCAGCAACTTACTCCTTGAGTTGTGCTTCAATCTTCTTATGGCTTTTTCCTTTATCTGTCTCACACGCTCACGCGTAAGGTCGAACCTCGCTCCTATTTCTTCGAGGGTGAGGCCATGTGGAACACCAATTCCATAATATAAGTTAATGACATCACGCTCCTTATCGGTTAAGGTAGAAAGCGAACGCTGTATTTCCTGGGCTAGTGATTCACGCATAAGACCGGCATCTGTATAGGGAGCGTCTTCATCAACAAACACATCAATGAATTTAGTTTCCTCGTCTTCTGCAAGCGGGGCATCCATTGAGATGTACTTGGTTGCGATTTTCAAAGCAGCATCAATTTTGTATTCAGGAATTTCGAGGGCTGCAGCAATCTCATCAGCTGATGGCGTACGTTCAAATTTTTGTTCCAGTCGCGAGGTTTCCTTTTTGATTTTGTTGAGCGAACCCACCTGGTTCAATGGTAATCTCACTATACGCGACTGCTCTGCCAGGGCTTGTAAGATGCTTTGCCTGATCCACCACACAGCGTATGATATGAACTTAAAACCTCGGGTTTCGTCGAAACGCTGAGCTGCTTTTATTAAACCGAGGTTGCCTTCGTTGATCAGGTCGGGAAGGCTAAGACCTTGGTTTTGATATTGTTTTGCAACCGAAACCACAAACCTCAGGTTAGCACGGCACAGTTTGTCGAGGGCGCGCTGGTCGCCCGAACGAATTTTACGTGCCAGTTCAACCTCCTCTTCTGCTGTGATAAGTTCCTCTTTACCTATATCCTGTAAATACTTATCTAGCGAGGCGGTTTCCCTGTTGGTGATTGATTTCGATATTTTTAACTGTCTCATCTGAATGTTTTAATTACGGAGAATCCTACAATTATTATCTTCTTCAGCAATTCTCCTTAATCATTTGCTAAATTACGAAATTTGATGCCGGATTCCTAATTTGTTTTTAACTAAGTATCAAAAATTCAGGGATTTCCGGTTCATTGTTTACAATCCGAACCCATAATAGGCGCGGGTACGGTTGGGATAGATTCCTTCGATCAGGACTCCGCCTCTCTTGTTTTCAAGGGCATTTTCTATATCCTTGGTGCTTCGTACAGGCTTATTGTCAATTTCAGTAATGATATAGCCTTCTTTAATTCCTGCTTCCCTCAGTATTCCATCACCTATTGAGGTAACCTGAACACCACCTGCAATGCCGAGCTTTGCTTTTATTTCGGCCGATACAGGGGAGAATGTTGCTCCGAGCCGTGCTATATTATCCTGGTCTTCTTTTGTAATAACAGATGTAGTGCCTCCTTTGTTTTTAAGCGTCACCATATAATCCTTTTCGGAGCCATTTCGTAATACTGAAATTTTTGCTTTATCACCCGGACGGTACTGGCCGATCTGTTCGAGCAGCTCCGAAGTGCTGTTTACCTTTATTCCGTCAATGGCGGTTATCACATCGCCCTTCTGAATTCCGGCTTCCTTGGCAGAGCTATTGTCGGTTACATCTGACAGATAAACTCCGCGAAGCTCCTTTATATTGTTTTCGGAGGCAAATTTGTTGTCAATATCCCTGATGCTTACCCCCAGGAATGCCCTTTGTACATCACCGAATTCAATTAAATCGGCAACTACTTTTTTGGCAATGTTAACAGGAATTGCAAATGAGTACCCGGCATAATACCCTGTGCCCGAAGCAATAGCAGCATTAATACCGACGAGTTCACCGCGTGTATTTACAAGTGCGCCGCCACTGTTGCCGCGGTTTACGGCGGCGTCGGTTTGTATGTAAGACTCAATTGCCGATCCGTCGGGTGTACCCAGGATATTGATGTTACGTGCTTTGGCACTCACAATACCGGCTGTTACAGTAGAAGTCAGGTTGAAAGGATTTCCTACGGCAAGTACCCACTCGCCTATTTTCAGTTCATCTGAATTGCCATAAACAATGTAGGGAAGATTGCTATCCTTGATTTTTACCACTGCGATGTCGGTCGAAGGGTCGGTACCGATAATATCGGCTTCAAATTCCCTTTTGTCGTTAAGCACTACCGAAACCTTTGTAGCGTCCTGAACCACGTGATTATTGGTTACAATATATCCGTCGGGCGATATGATAACACCTGAACCCGAACCTTCGAGCGGTTGCTGCATACCCGGCTGACGGTTATTGAAGAAATCATGAAGGTCAAAAAAATCATCATAGTACATGTTTTTTCGCGAGTACTCAGTCTTGATATGTACTACTGCATGAATTGACATATTGGCAGCTGTTGTGAAATCAGGCAAAATTGCATCGGAACCTGCCATACTGGCATATGTTACCGGAATGGGCGATTGCGGGACACCCTGAAGCTTATCTGATTTCTTTTGTATTAACGCGTATGAACCCAGTGAAATAAAACCGCCCAGAATTGCTACAACGAGGTAGCCTGCATACTTTTTCATTGCTTTGAGTTTAGTTTGATTAATCATTTAATTACTGATCGTTTTAACTGATGTTAAATTACGTTTCGAAATTGTTAACGCAATATTAGTACCATTAGTTTGGCATGTCATGTTAATAATTGTTAAGACTTTTCTTGTCGTAAGTGTTGAAAACAGGGCTTCTGAGCGCATTTTCGGGCTGATGCTGCTGCCGCTTGATTCACAGTCGGTGTTTTTATTACTTTTGTCAATTATCCTGTTTCAGGTAGTTTTCACGCAATGGAAGGTAAAACCCTGAATTTTCAGAAATACCAAGGCACGGGCAACGATTTTATCCTTGTCGATGACAGGGCTATGCAATTTGATTATAGCCAGGCACTCATCGCGCAATTGTGTGACCGCAGGTTTGGCATCGGTTCCGACGGGTTGCTTCTGCTCAGGAATAAAACAGGTGTTGATTTTGAGATGTTATTCTTTAATCCTGACGGCAGCCGGGCGACCTTTTGTGGCAACGGTGCAAGGTGCATAGTTGCGTTCGCAGCTTCGCTCGGAATCGGTGACAGCGAGTTCACTTTTCAGGCTGCTGACGGGCTTCACAAGGCGTTGTTAACCAGGATATCAGGTAGCGAAAGCATTGTCAGGGTAAGCATGATTGACCCCTTGATATACAGCCATAGTGATGATTTCACTTTTCTGAATTCAGGAACTTATCATTATGTGACTTTCGTTCCTGATCCGGATGTTGTTGATATAATGACGGATGCCCCCAAAATCAGGTACAGGAGGCAATTTGAACCTGCCGGAACAAATGTGAATTATGCTGCAATTCAGGATGATGGGATCTATGTAAGAACCTATGAAAAAGGAGTTGAAGCTGAAACCCTTTCGTGCGGAACCGGTGTTACTGCCACAGCCATTGCCGCCTCACTGCATACCGGCAGAACTGATCAAAGGATAAGGACTAAAGGTGGTATTTTGAGGGTTACTTTTAAGAATGAAGCCTGCAGTTTTACGGATGTTCGGCTCGAAGGCCCTGCCGTTAAAGTATTTGAAGGGAAAATCAACCTCTAAGCCTATGGAAGAAGCTACCATTTCAATCAGGGCACTTGAACCAACCGACATTGACCTCTTATATAAATGGGAGAACGATCCTGAAGTCTGGCATCTCGGAAATACCCTCGCTCCATTTTCGAGGTTTGTTCTGGAACAGTATCTCGTAAATTCGCACGAAGACATTTTCTCGTCGAAACAACTCAGGCTGATGATTGAGTTTATCGATGGTAAAACTGATGCCGTTGCCGTAGGTAGCATAGACCTGTTTGATTTTGAGCCGCTGCACAGGCGCGTGGGCATCGGCATACTCATTGCAAGGGAACACAGGCGCAAAGGCTATGCAAAACAGGCACTCAGACTTATGCTTGATTATTGTTACAATACGCTCAACATTCACCAGGTGTTTTGCAATATTGAAGCTGATAACGCCGAAAGCATCCGCCTGTTCACCAAACTTGGGTTTGCAGAATGCGGACATAAAAAACAATGGCTTTGGCGAAATCATGCCTGGGTGGATGAGCTGATGTATCAGCATTTAAACGATCACAAGTAGCACAAAACCTGGTATTTACTGAAATATATCACACATGGCCGACTACTATTCGTCAGTACGAAGGAAAGAAAGGCTCAAAGCCCGAAACCGAAGGGTTATTTCCTGGTTTATCATTGTTCTGGTTTTTGCCGGTGGATCAGCAGCCTTTCTCGGATACAGATCATTGTATAAATCGAACGTTTGGCTTAACGGGCAAAAAGAAGCCTCTGTTATTATACCCACAGGCACAAACTGGGAGGGCGTTAAGCAGATTTTGTATAAGAACGGTGCTATCATCCACAGGGAATCTTTCGAGTGGCTTGCCAAATTCATGAAATATCCTGAGCACATCAAAGCTGGTCATTACATCATCAGGGATGGTATGAACAATCGGACCCTTATCACCAAGTTGAGGGCCGGGCAGCAGGATCCGGTTAAACTGATTTTCAATAATATACGAACAAAAGAAGACCTTGCCGGAAAACTCGGCGAACAACTCGAAACTGATTCAGCCAGGCTTATCGCCCTGCTGAACGATACTTCGGTTATTCGGAAATGGGGGTTTACGCCTTTTACCATTCTCACCATGTTTATTCCGAACACTTACGAAGTGTACTGGAATATTGCCCCCGAAAAGCTTCTTGACAGGATGCACAAGGAATATGACCGATTTTGGAATGAAAGCAGGCAGCAAAAGCTTGTTGAGATTGGCTTAAACCGACTGCAAACTATGACATTGGCCTCAATTGTGGAGAAAGAAAGCAATATGAACGACGAAAAGCCTGATATTGCAGGTGTTTATATGAACAGGCTCAAGCAGGGATGGCTGCTGCAAGCCGACCCAACCCTTGTATTCGCCCTCGGAGATTTCACAATCAAAAGAGTGTTAAACGTCTATAAAAAAATTGATTCTCCATACAATACTTATCTTTATTACGGTTTGCCTCCCGGGCCAATCTGTTTACCCTCAATTTCATCAATTGATGCAGTACTTAATTATAACAGGCACAATTACATGTATTTCTGTGCCCGCGAGGATTTTTCGGGGTATCACAATTTTGCCTCAACCATGCAACAGCACGAACTGAATGCCGCGCGCTATCAACAGGCTCTCAACAGGCAGGGAATCATGAAATAGCTCTGGCATGGCAGGCAGCACACAATCAAGGCTTTCGGCATCAATCCTGCTCATCCTGATGCTCTGGAGCATTTCAGCAGTTGCCATTCAACCGTCCGATACCTTAGCTCCAACAGCAATAAACAAAAAAAGATTATCAACCTTAGTTATTGGAGGGTCAGCTCTTTATGTTACCGGCATGACGGGGCTTTACAATATCTGGTATAAAAATTATCCTCAGTCGTCGTTTCACTTTTTCAACGACAGTAAAGAATGGCTTCAGGTGGACAAGGTTGGTCACACAACAACTGCCTATTATGTCGGATATATAGGTTTCGGAGCGCTTCGTTACTCAGGTTTGAACGAAAGAAAGTCGGTGCTGCTTGGCTCGCTTGCTTCTTGGCTTTTCCTCACCACTATTGAGACATTCGATGGTTTTTCGAAACATTGGGGCGCATCGGCAACGGATATGGTTGCAAACACCTTTGGTTGCGGCCTGTTTGCCGGTCAACAGTTATTGTGGCACGATCAGCGGATCAAACTGAAATGGTCGTATCATCAGACCGATTTTGCACATTACCGCCCGGATTTGCTCGGTGAAACATTTGCTGAAAAAATGCTGAAGGATTATAACGGTCAGACTTACTGGCTTTCCGTAAATATTAAATCCTTCCTTACAAAGAATTCAAATTTTCCGGCATGGTTGAATGTTTCCTTTGGATATGGAGCCGAAGGAATGACGGGAGCATCGGTTAATTCAATAACCTACCTTGGCAATGAAATACCTGCATTCGACCGCTACAGGCAGTTTTATTTCGGCCCCGATATTGATCTTTCCCGTATAAAAACACGGTCGGTATTATTGAAAGGATTGTTTAAAACATTCGGATTCATAAGGTTGCCGCTGCCTGTATTGGAATTCGGCACTCAAGGCATGAGATTTCATCCTTTGTATTTTTGATTTGTTTACTTTTAAAACAAAAATTATCCCTTCTATGGCTTCATCACGTATCCTGCTCATTATATGTTCATTGATGATACTTATTTCATGTAACTCATCACATGAAAAAGCAATTGAACTCATTAAAAAGGGAAATGAATTCGAACGTAATTCAGCCTTTACCGAAGCCCAAAAAAGTTATCAGAAAGCAATAAAGGCTGATCCTGAAAATGCGGTAGCATGGTTTTTTATGGGAAATGTAAAGCGTAACCAGGGTATGATCAGAGAATCATTGGCCGATTATGATAAAGCTATTGAGCTCGACAGCACTTTTGCCGATGCATATGCCAATCGCGGTGATGCCAGGTTCTCGCTAAACGATCGTGATGGCTCGTGCAAGGATTACCTGAAGGCTGAAGCTCTCGGTAAAGAAAACATGCATGATAAAACAAAGTGGTGCAAATAATGATGAAATCAATAAAACATTGTTAATCATTGAATTGCCGGTTGTGCTCAACAATTATTTTTTCTAATTCGGAGGCAATGCTAAAAATATATCCGCGCTGGGCATCCGAAAGTCGTGTTGAGCTTCGTGCCCAGGAAACAATTTTATCTGTCTGGTAAAGAACGGGGGAGCCGCACGACCATAGCAGCTGCTTTATTTCGGCCATTACCGGTGCCTGTGCAGGCATGCGACCACGAAAAACGCAGGCGGCAACACGATGCAGGTACCTTAGAAGGGTTGTAATTTCGGCAGAAGGATATGACTGTACCATTTCAGCAACAGCATGATTGAATTCATCCTCCTGGTTGGCAATAATACAAAGCTCAAGCCGGGTTATTGACTCAACTGTCGAAAGCTCTTTTCCCGGTTTGCTGCCGATATCCGATTTATTACTTTCATCATCAATAACATCTGGCTCTGCAAACAATTGTGCTTCAGCACGTTCAACAGTTTCATGTTTTACCGTGGGTGTCGCAATAATTGTTTCAGGTTTTTCAACCACAGTGCCTGCAGTTTTTATACGCTGCAATTCGAATAGCAGGCTTCGTACTTCATCCCTGAGCCTGTTGTTTTCGCGGAAAAAATAAAATGGCACAAGAACCGAAACCGCAATAGCCAGGATCGCTGCCAGGCCGGCAAAAAGAGCAGTAAGGAAATTTGTACTGAGTGGTTTCTGATCATCCTTGATTTCCGGACCCTTAACTTCGGCAAATTTCGTTGCAGACTTGACCGCTGTTAGGCTGTCAACTTGCTGCTGAAGGCCGGCTATTTCCCCTTTTAGGTCAATAATTACTGAGTCATGGCTGTTTAATTTATTTTCGAGTTGCTGAATCCATTGATGTGTTTGCGATAAGGGAGATGCTGAAAAACAATTACCTGCGAATAAAATAATCGCTATTGAAGTAATATAAATCCGCAGCAGTAATACTTTCATCTCGAAGTGAAAGGTGTAAAGCTAAACATTAAATCGTATATGAAGAATATCTCCATCGCCGACAATGTAATTTTTCCCTTCGACGAATAATTTGCCATTATCACGGCAGGCATGTTCTGACTTATATGACATGAAATCAGCATATTTCATTACTTCGGCGCGTATAAATCCCCGTTCGAGATCGCTGTGAATAACACCTGCGGCCTGCGGCGCTGTCATGCCTTTGTGTATTGTCCAGGCTCTCACCTCTTTGGGTCCGGCAGTGAAAAACGACTGAAGATTCAGCAGCCTGTATGCTGCTTGCACCACTTTATTCACGCCGGGTTGCGATAATCCGGCATCTTCGAGAAATGCTTTTCGGTCATCAGCATTTTCAAGCTCGGCAATTTCGGCTTCAAGTTCCGCTGCCAGGAACAGTACTTCGGCATTATCATTCTTCACTGCCGCTGTGAATTCTTCAACCCACGAATTTCCATTTACAGCCGAAGCATCATCAACGTTGCACACATAAATTACCGGTTTTTCAGTGATAAGGCTCAGTTCAGTGATGTGCTTCTTATCCTCTTCATGTACCGGAGCTGTACGTGCAGGTTTGAAATCTTCAAGATGTTTCCTGTAAACCTGAAGAATATCCATCACTTTACGGGCATCCTTCTCCCCTACTTTCACCAGCTTTTCGGTACGCTGTATCTTACGTTCAATCAGGTTCAGGTCGCGGATACACAGTTCAAGGTCAACAATTTCCTTATCACGGACAGGATTTACCGAGCCTTCGATATGAGGCACCGTGGGACTGTCGAAGCAGCGGATAACGTGGATCAGTGCATCAGTCTGTTGTATATCAGCCAGAAACCGGCTTGCACCGCTGTCAGACTGTCCTGAACCTTTGGTTAGACCCGGAATATCAACCAGGTCAACAGTAGCATGCACAACACGTGCAGAATGTATGAGGCTGTCAATCTCGTATAGCCGGTCGTCGGGAACATCAATCTGGCCGATATTCGCCTTCTGAACTCCAGGCTGATTTTGTACCTTGGTATTGGCAACGCAATTAAAGAGTGTGGTTTTTCCTGTATTTGACAGCCCTATAATACCGCATTTTAGTCCCATATTCGCTTCAACTATATTTATTAAGCAAAGATAGGGCAATTGCCGGTGCTTTCAAAAAGCAAATCACCGGAGGTGCTTCGTGATAATGAATCGCCTTATTTCTTTCAGTTCAATAACCTTATCGAATACCTCTCCTCGATGAATTTAAAGTACCAATACAATTTCCTGTTCACATCAAGACCGTAATCAATGTTGTAATCGTAGTTGAGGTGGTTTTCGATGATATTCCGGTATTTACCGCGAATAAAATTATCGTTCCAGTTCATCACTGCTGTGCGGTTGTAAAGGCGGTAAACTTCGTTGCCGCGATCAAGTGCAATGGAATAACGTGTAAGGTACCATTGATCAAAATCCGGATCGAGGATGATAATACCGTATTCGGTGCTGTCAGATTTTGCGACTTCTTTGAGGCTGCTATTGGATGTTGATTTTCGTGTGACGGAACATGCGGTGATCATCACCACTACAGCAAGAGCGATAAGAATACTTTTCATGGCTGTGGTTATATAAGTTTCCTTGATCTGAGCCGCAATAAGTGTACCATCGCAGATACTTCTCATAAATTTTCAGATTCATTTTATAAATTGATCTTCAGAGTGTTATAGTTAATATCTCAGAAAACAGCCTCTCCATTGCATTCGGGTTCATCTTTGACAGAACTTTGTTGCAAATTACTAATACAAGACTATGCCTTCCAGCAATTTCGAACGATTGGTCGCGCTGGCCAACAAAGTGTTTGATATAAAAAACGATCCATCGCAACTGAATGTAAATGAGGATGTATTGAAGCGATTGAAAAGCATTCACCCTGCGACAATTTCAGAATTTGACAACGGTAACGGACCAGTAGCCTGGTTGCTGCTAATACCTACAACCATTGAAATTATGAACAGGTTTATAAGTGGGACGATCAATGAGCGGGAATTGTACGAGCTTACTCCAACAGGAATAAAATATGAAGCGATTTACCTTTGTTCGGCCCTGGTGCTGGAAGAATACCGCAGAAAAGGAATCATTAAAACGCTGGCGCTCAATGCAATAAAGCGAATCCAATCAAACCATCCGATCAAGGCGTTGTTTGTATGGCCATTCAGCAGCGAAGGAAACAAAGCTGCAGAAATGATTTCTACATTGGTTTCGCTTCCATTATACAGCAGGAAATCGTAAAAAACGGGTGGCCGAATCAGTTAAAGAACTATTTTCGCCTCATTCACCTCACCGTTTTTACTAAAACCATCAATCGAATCAACATTAAATCGCTGATAAAGAGATAAATTCATTTATGCAACAAAATCAATACAACGTGTACGGCTACCGATGGCTGATGCTGACAGCATACATGCTCATTGTCGCTGTGAATCAATGGCTTTGGATCACTTTTGCACCTATTACAAAGGAATCGGCAAGTTATTTCCAGGTTACTGACCTGCAAATCGGAATGTTGTCCATGTGCTTCATGATTGTATTCATAGTGGCTTCCATTCCAGCTTCCTGGATGATAGACAAGTTTGGAATTCGCATTGGAGTGGGCATCGGGGCTGCATTAACCGGGATTTTCGGACTTGCCCGTAGGTTTGCCGGCGATAATTACAATTTTCTGCTCGTTGCCCAAATTGGCATTGCCACCGGACAACCATTCCTGCTGAATGCAATCACCAAACTTGCTGCCCGCTGGTTTCCCATTGCCGAACAGGCAACTGCCTCGGGACTTGGAACACTTTCGATGTACATCGGGATACTCGCCGGTATGATAGCAACTCCTTTTCTCACAAATGCTTATGGCATATCTTCAATGATTTATATTCTCGGAATAGCATCCGTCACCATAGCATTACTTTTTATTGTGATTTCACGCGAACGCCCTCCCACTCCACCCTGCCCCAAAGGAATGGAAGAACGAGCACTTGTGACTGACGGATTCAGGCATATTATAAAGACACGAAACTTCAACTGGCTGATGCTGATATTTTTCATCGGGCTTGGCGTTTTCAACAGTGTTACCACCTGGATCGAAAATATATTGATTCCCAGAGGATTCACAACTGAACAAGCAGGTATAACGGGCGGCATCATGATCGCAGGAGGAATTCTGGGGGCACTTATTCTGCCACCCTTGTCTGACAAATATCAGAAGAGAACGCCGTTCATTATACTGGCACTGGCAGGAGCAACTGCAGGACTCATCGGGGTGACATTCACATACAGTTACATTATCTTATTGATTTCGAGTGCAGCATTGGGCTTCTTCTTGCTGAGTTCGGGGCCTATTGGTTTTCAGTATGGTGCTGAAATTACTTATCCTGCTTCCGAAGGTGCTTCAAATGGTTTGTTGCTTCAGATGGGGCAGATTTCGGGAATAGCGATGATTTTCGGCATGGATTATTTCAAGTCAGCGGCAACCGGTTCGATGACAAAGCCTTTGATATTACTCATATTTGCGATGGCTGTAAGCTTTCTGTTATCATTTAAACTTAAGGAATCATCCCTGCTCACAAATCAACAGGTCATAACCAACGATCCTAAACCTGACAACCATTGAGAAGCAATCCGCTGGTTCATAGCACAATATCGATACATCACACTTTCAGATGTTTTAATATCTGTCTGCTCATCTTTGTGCTTGAGCTTTCAGCTTTTCTGAGTGTTTCAGCGCAGGAACAAGTAGCATCAGATTCAATATCCTTACAACTCACTTTTTTGAAAGCCACCCTCAAAAAAGATGAAACCCGCAGCAAAGTATGGTGGTGGGGATGGTTCAGCGGATATAGCGCTGCCACAGCGGCTCAGGTTGCTGTAGCATATACTTCAGAAAAGCAGCAGCTAAAGCAGGATATGTACCTTGGCGCAACCACTACCCTTATCGGGGCAGCGGGGCAGTTTTTATCGCCGTTGACGCCTTATAATGTGAGCGCTCATCTCGATAAAATCCCGGAAAACAATGATTTTGAGCGTGAGCAAAAACTTTTGATTGCCGAAGAAATGCTTCGAAGATGTACCCAGAATGAATTGGATGGCCGGTCATGGAAAATGCATGCAATGTCGGGAGCAGTGAACCTGAGCAGCGGTATAATTACGTGGGTTGGATTCAGGCGGACCTGGAAAGATGGGCTCTTGAATTTTGTTCTCAATACAGCGATCACCGAAGCCCAGATTTGGACGCAACCAATGTTGGCCCGAAATGCATATCTGAAATATAACAGGAGATATCATCCTGCAGATGAATCGCTTGTCCAGCAAACCGAACGGCCAACCATCACATTTTTAGCATCAGCAAATTATATCGGGCTCATCCTGACCTTTTGAATTATAATCGCCTCTTATCCTTAACTCTTTATCAACAATTTAACCAGAGCTACTCCAGCTTCATGAATATTTAATGAGCTGAATCGCTATTACTTACGAAAGCTATTTTCTTACTATCGGGCGACCATGAAGGTACGTTAATGGTTCCCTGGCCTCCGTATACATAGGCTATTACGCCGGGTTTGCCACCGGCCGCCGGCATCATCCTGATATAAACATGCTTGTAAAACGGATGATCATCTGCCTGAATTTCAGGGCCGAAGGATAAGAATACAATCCATTGTCCATCGGGTGAAATATGAGGGAACCAGTCGTTGTACTCGTCGAAGGTGACCTGCTCCTGTTTTGAACCATCAGGATACATCCGCCACAGTTTCATTTTTCCGCTTCGTACCGAATTGAAATAGATGTACTTACCATCCGGCGAATATTCAGGACCATCATCAAGTCCTTTTGCATCAGTCAGCCGCATTTCTTTTTTTGTCTTCAGCGACATTTTATAAATATCAAACTCTCCTTTCCGGCTTCCGGTATATACCAGGTCATTTCCATCGGGTGACCAGCCATGCAGATATGAAGGCCCGAGCGGCGTCACACGTTTCGGATTTCCGCCTTTAAGCGGCACGGTGAAAACAATTGAATTATTGGATTCTGATTCAACATGGTGACTTATACCTATGGATTTACCATCGAAGGAAAGCACATGGTCGTTATTGTTGTTTGTTGCGTAACCGGTATATATTTTTTCTGCCTTTTGATGCTCAATATCAAACCTGTATAACGATCCTTCGCTGTTATAAATGAGGTATTTACAATCAGGTGTCCAGTTGGGAGCCTGGATCGAAACCGGTGATTGCATGACCATCCGGCGGTTTCCTGTTTCGAGATCCAGTATTTCGAGGTTACTGCCGATATAATCACGATAAGGAATAAAATTATCCGGAGCCGGTTTTATGATCCTGACGTTATAAAAAACTGCTTTTTCGAGCACCTTGTTATCATGCGAGCAGATAAATATTCCGGCATACACATTGTCGTCAAATTTAGCATCCTCCGGGAGACCAACTGTGCTGAACGGCTCGCCCGGCACAGCAACCGAAAAGTATATCTTTCCATTTTTTCGTTCTAGCTGGATAATACCTGGTGAAGTGACTCCGGATTTTATTTCTGCCAGATTTTCGCCCACATTCAACCTGTATTGCAGTGAGGTGAGGCCATCGCCATGCACGGTAGCGGCAATGAGCGGCGATGTTGTGTCGAGCGATTTCCGTAACATCCAGCCGATTTTCCGGTGAGCGTGGCTGCCTCCTCCCACAAACCTGATGTTAGCTTGCAAAATAAAGTCACCGCTCAGTTTTTTCCATGCAAAATGAAACTGGTCATGGCCCGACCAAATATTTTCGCCTGATCCGGCAATTGTATATGACTGGTTTTCCGAATCATAAGATAAACTACCGGCAATTCCACAACTGCCAATATCCGTATTCCCGGTGAAAAGATTTTGTTTATAGTTCTGGGCGTATGTCATCATCAATAAGCCTGCAAAGACCGACAGCAGGAATATCCTTTTCATGTTATGGAATGATTTACAAGTATTTAATGATTTTGAAATCATGCAAATATAGAGACATTGGCATGAAAAAGTACGACCTTATCATGGATATGGAAGAAGACAATTTTCTTTTCAAGCGTTTCACTAAATTTGATAAATTTGCTTGCACAACCAAACATAAATGCATCTATATAGGTGTTTGTTTAGTATTTCTGATTAGTCAAAAATTATCAATCAAATCGTTATGGTTAAAGCACTCAACATGCCGGGTTTTGAAATCAACCTGGAGCAGTATGGCATTACGGATGTAGCAGGAGTATACTACAATCTCTCTTATGAAGAACTCTTCAGGCATGAGACTGATCCAAACCTTCAGGGTTACGAACGCGGAACACTCACCACGCTTGATGCAATAAATGTTGACACGGGCATTTTCACCGGCCGTTCGCCCAAGGATAAGTATATAGTTCGTGATGAAGTGAGCGAAAACACGGTATGGTGGTCAACCATCGGCAAAAACGATAACAAGCCCATTACCCCGGATATATGGAATCATTTACATGGCTTGGTGACCAGGCAGTTTGCCGGAAAAAAGCTTTACGTGGTTGATGCATATTGCGGCGCCAATGCCGATACCCGCCTCAAAGTGCGTTTTATTATGGAGGTGGCTTGGCAAGCCCATTTTGTAAAGAATATGTTTATCAGGCCTACCGAAGAGGAACTACAAAATTTTGTACCTGATTTTGTTGTGCTAAATGCATCAAAAGCTACCAATCCCGATTGGAAGGAACAAGGCCTCAACTCGGAGAATTTCGTAGCTTTTAATCTTACTGAACGTATGGCATTTATAGGTGGCACCTGGTACGGCGGCGAAATGAAAAAAGGCATCTTCTCAATGATGAACTATTTCCTCCCTCTCAAGGAAATTGCATCAATGCATTGCTCGGCAAACATGGGCAAAGATGGTGATGTAGCTATTTTCTTCGGCCTTTCGGGAACCGGCAAAACCACTCTATCGGCCGATCCAAAAAGGCAACTTATCGGCGACGACGAGCATGGCTGGGACGATGACGGTGTTTTTAACTTCGAAGGCGGCTGCTACGCTAAGTGTATCAACCTGAGCGAGGAGAACGAACCCGATATTTACCATGCCATTCGCAGGGATGCGCTGCTCGAAAATGTGGTGGTGAAACCTGACGGCACTCCCGATTTTGCCGATGCATCAAAGACCGAAAACACCCGCGTCTCTTACCCTATTTACCATATTGACAATATTGTTAAACCGGTTTCAAAAGGCGGTCATGCCACTAAAGTCATTTTCCTCACGGCTGATGCTTTCGGAGTACTACCGCCGGTTGCAAAGCTTACTCCTGATCAAACCAAGTACCATTTTCTTTCGGGTTTTACAGCTAAACTTGCCGGCACCGAACGAGGTGTAACTACTCCTCAACCTACATTTTCAGCCTGTTTTGGCAACGCTTTCCTCACGCTTCACCCAACCAAATATGCCGTGGAACTTGTTAAGCGCATGGAAAAAGTGAATGCCAAAGCCTACCTCGTTAATACCGGCTGGAACGGTACAGGCAAACGTATTTCAATCAAGGATACAAGGGCCATTATTGACGCCATTCTTGATGGTTCAATTGACAAAGCTACCACCCATATTCTGCCTTACTTCAACCTCGAAATTCCCAATGAACTCATCGGCGTAAATACATCAGTTCTTGATCCGAGAAACACCTACCCCTCCATTGAGGACTGGAATGTTAAAGCTGCTGACCTGGCAAAACGGTTCATCGACAATTTCGTAAAATACACTGATAACGACGAAGGAAAAAGGCTTATTGCTGCCGGTCCTTCATTGTAGATACGCGGTAAATTATTCAATTTCAACACGGGCTTCTCCATACAGGGGAAGCCTTTTTAATTCGCATTCAGCGGACAAACGAATGAACCAGGATCTTAAAAATCAGGCTTCAGAATAAAAAACCACTCCTTTAAATAGATTGTCACCGCTATGTTGACATGAATCCACTCAGTGAACTACCTAATTTATAATCATCCCAATTAACATAATAGTTTGTCTATCAACTACATAAAAAGTGTTTTTCGTACAATTAATTAATTTAAGCAGAAAACTTGTAGTACTTTTCCGAAAAAAAACGATCAATTATAAAAACCGAACCATTTATTGTTACCTTTGCGCTGTTTAATAATTACAATACCATGTCAACCGGAAAAGTTAAATTTTTCAATCAACAAAAAGGCTTTGGTTTTATCGTTGACGATGAAACCGGAACCGAAGTTTTCGTTCACGTAACCGGCGTTACTGACCGTATCAATGACAACGACAAAGTCTCCTTCGATATCGTTGAAGACCGTCGTGGAAAAAAGGCTATCAATGTCAAACTTATATAAGTAATGCATTGTACTACCTTAAAAGGCTTCCTTCGGGAAGCTTTTTTTGTGCCAGTACTCTAATCGCTTACTTTTGCCTGATCAACATTATTGTCGCATGAACATCCTCCAGGTCGAACATCTGTCAAAAAGCTATGGCGAGAAAATGCTTTTTAACGACATAAGCCTGGGAATAAGCAAAGGACAGAAAACCGCGCTCATTGCCCGCAATGGTACCGGCAAGACCACGCTCATGAATATTATTGCCGGGGTTGATGCTGCCGATTCAGGCCAAATCACCATACGCCGCGACACCCGTATTGCATACCTCAGGCAGAACCCGCAGTACGAAGCTCATATGAGTGTGCTTGACATCCTGTTTACAGGCGACAACGAGTTCATGGCTGCCATCCGCGATTATGAAGCAGCGCTTGAGCATTTCCGGCTCGAACACAATACCGCCAACCAGCATGCACTTGATACAGGGATTGCGCGTATGAATGTGCTGCAGGCGTGGGATTACGAAACGAGGGTGCGCGAAATCCTCGGACGGTTTGGAATTACTGACTTGTCGAAACCAGCGGGTGAGCATTCAGGTGGACAGATTAAAAAAATAGCCCTTGCCGCCGCCCTGATCGGCAATCCTGATTTGTTGCTGCTTGATGAGCCTACCAACCACCTCGATTTTGAGATGATAGAATGGCTCGAAGATTATCTTTCACGCGAATCACTTACCTTGCTGCTTATCACCCACGATCGCTATTTTCTTGATAATGTCTGTGATACTATTGTTGAGCTGGAAAATGACTCATTGTGGCAATATAGAGGAAACTATTCATATTACCTTGAAAAGAAAGCTGAGCGGCAGGCAGCTGATGAACAGTCGCTCGAAAAAAGCACAAACCTTTACCGCACCGAACTTGAGTGGATACGCAGGATGCCAAAGGCCCGCGGAACCAAAAGCCGGGCCCGGATCGAGGCTTTTAACAACCTGGAAAACAAGCTAAACCGGAGAACCGAAGAAAAATCAATCCGCTTCAATGTAAACGCAAATCCTCTTGGTGGAAAGATCATTGAAGTGAACAACATCTGCAAAAATTTTGGACAAAGCACCATTATCGACGATTTCTCCTACATCTTTAAGAAAGGTGAGAAAATTGGTGTTGTAGGGTTAAACGGTGCAGGAAAATCAACGCTGCTGAACCTGATAAGCGGTAAACTGCGTCCCGACAAGGGAAACATAGTCACAGGCCAGACCGTAGTATTGGGTTATTATACACAGGAAGGATTACAACCTGTTGAAGACAAGCGTGTTATCGATATTGTGAAGGATGTGGCCGAAGAAATTTCGCTGAAAAAAGGAAGCATGTCGGCGGCGCAGTTTCTCTATCATTTTAACTTTTCATATGTTGTTCAGCATGCGTATTTCAGCGCTCTAAGCGGCGGCGAAAAGCGCAGGCTTTACCTGTTGCTGCAACTCATCCGCAACCCAAATTTCCTTATTCTCGATGAGCCGACCAATGATCTGGACATATACACGCTGCAGGTTCTTGAGGAGTTCCTTGCCGATTTCCCCGGCTGCCTGCTCATTGTATCGCACGACCGGTTCCTGCTGGACAAGCTTTGCGATCATGTATTTGTGTTTGAAGGAGAAGGCCGGATAAAAGATTTTTATGGCAATTATACGGCTTATTATCAGCATCGTACACACGAAATCAGGAAAATACAGATAGGCAGGAGCCGGATGCGCGAAAATGAAACACAAACCGTAAAAGAGAATAAAGGCACTTCCAAACCAACTTATCGTCAGAAACTGGAGTTCGGGAATCTGGAGGCCGAAATCAATAACCTCGAACTTGAAAAATCGCAGTTAATTCAGCAACTCAATGCCGGTGGCACTGATGCCAATGCGTTGAACCGGTTATCGTTGAGGTATGCCGAACTTGAGCAACTTATCGAGGATAAAACGCTCCGCTGGATGGAACTCAGCGAATTGATAGATCCCTCATAATAAATGCCGGACTTGCCGGCATTTCTCATTCATAATCCTTTGGAAAATTATCAGCCCTGGGCAAGCATAACGGGCATAACGAGCATAAGAATATCTTCATCCTTATTTTCGTTATTTACCGGTAGTATGATACCAGCCCTGGTTGGTCCGGCAAGGTTAAAACAGATTTCATCGGTTTCGAGGTTAGTGACCATGTCGAGCAGGAACTTTGAATTGAACCCGATTTCCATATCTTCGCCTTCGTAAGTGCAGTTAAGCCTTTCGGAACCTTCGTTTGAGTAATCAATGTCCTCAGCAGTCATCTGCAGTTCCTGTCCGCTGATTCTGAGCCTGATCTGGTGTGTACTTTGGTTGGCAAATGGCGAAAGACGTTTCACTGAGTTAATGAAAATCTGCCGGTCAACGGTCAGGCGGTTTTGGTTATCGCGCGGAATCACGGCTTCGTATGCCGGGTAACGTCCTTCAATAAGGCGGCAGTATAGTTTTACATTCTGCAAACTGAAGGCGGCATTGGTTATATTATATTCAACCGAAACAATAGTGTCATCAGCAATCAGCAGGTTCTTCAGAACATTCAACGGCTTGCGGGGCACAATGAAACTCGTTGATTCTTCGGCTTTTGCATCGGTACGGCGATACCTCACCAGTTTGTGGGCATCGGTTGCAACAAACGTGAGATAATCGGGAGTGAGCTCGAAGAAAACTCCGCCCATAGCCGGACGCAGTTCATCGTTGCCGGTTGCAAATACAGTTTTATTGATGCCTGATGCCAGCAAACCCGATGATATTTCGATTTTTGCTGTGTCGGCAAGCTGCGGCAATTTGGGATAATCTTCGGCATTGTGACCAGTAAGATGATATTTGCCATCACTCGAAGTGATTTCAACAGCAAGAGAGTTCAGGTCAATACTGAAAGTGAGGGGAACATCGGGCAGGTATTTAAGGAAGTCGAGCAGAAGCTTTGCAGGAATAGTAATGGCTCCTGGTTCCTCAAGCATGCTGGGTTCCAGGGTTATCACCATTGTTGTTTCGAGGTCGGTGGCAGTAATGTTGAGAACCGTATCGGTGAGTTCGAACATGAAGTCATCGAGAATGGGTAGTGTATTGCTGCTGTTCAAAACGCCACTAAGCGACTGAAGTCTCCTCAATAAGGTCTGGCTATTGATAATAAATTTCATAACCTATTTATTTTCAGTTAATTAAATCAATCTGAGTTACACAGGTAAAAGTATGAATCTTAAATGAGAAATAAAACAGCGAAAGAACGATTTTTCAACAGGTTAATGAACAAAGGTTTGGGATTGGCAAAAGGGTGAATGGTTATTAGGAAAACAGAGGGATAAAGATTCGGGAAATTTTGTAATCGTCAGATAAGTAAATATGATTGATGTGCCGGGTGCCGGGTGCCGGGTGTCGAGTTACATGTGTCACGTCTTGCAAGAGCATTCCTACTTCCGTAATTTCAGCTTCTTTTCCTCGCCTCTGATCAACCTTCGGATGTTCTTATGGTGGGTAATGGGTATAAAAACAGCAATCATAATGGACAATATGATGAGCGCCACCGACTTTTCATGAAAAAGAAAGACTGTAATAAATGGAAAGAGTATTGCACTGGTGATTGAAGCCAGTGAGACGAAGCCCGAAATGGCAAATACGGTAAAAAACCAAACCAGTACTACCCAGAAAGCCTTTGGAAACAGGGCAATGACCACTCCGACCAGCGTAGCGACACCTTTCCCACCCCTGAAACCGGTAAAAACCGGAAAAACATGTCCTGATACAGCCAACACACCCAAAACTATCTGGTAATGAACCAGTTGATTGTCATTATAGATACCGGCAGCAAACAGCGGAGCAAGTGCCACAGCACCCCAGCCTTTCAATGCATCGAGCAGCAGGACGATAATCCCGGCTTTGATTCCCAGTACACGTATCGTATTGGTAGCTCCGGCGTTATGACTTCCCTCGTTGCGCACATCCACACTGTAAAATGCCCTCCCTACCCACACTGAAGAGGAAAAAGAACCAAGGAGGTAAGCGATGATGGCACCGGCGAAAATTGGTAGGTAACTGATCATATTAATGTTTGGCAATCCTAAACGGTTATAAGATTATTGGAAATGGCTATCACTCCCCGAACGCCTGCTTCATCTTCCTGAGGAACGATGCTTTCTTTTCGTTATTCGATACGATGTACTGGTAGCTCCGTAATCCGCCACCTGATTTGATGGTACGATCCTTCTCGCTAAGACCTACAAGCTTTTCATTGAAATCCTTATTCGACGAAATGGCCTGCATCACCCCGTTTGCATAACTGAAATAGTACCAGTGTTTGTCCTCAAGCTCAAAGTAGAATGTGAACTGGTCGCCGGTGCGACGTTTACCAATTTCGAGGTACGAATTCACATAACGGTTTAGCATCTCCTTACCAATGCTCATAATACCAACCGGTTCCTTGCTCACAAATGAACGCAACTCAGGATTCCAGGTGAGTTTCATTTCGGCCAGCATAAGCGTGTGGTTGAGTTCTTCAGGAAACCTCCTGAACTGCCCAAAAGTGCTCAATTCCGACAGTAGTTTTTCAGCGGTCGTAGTATCAAGGAATTCAGCCAGAGGATAGTTAAACGAAGGCTGCGAAACATCTATTCCTTTCAGGTCGGTAACCTTCAGATCGGTGGCAAACACTTTGAGCGCTTCTTCGGAGAACAGGAAATCAAATGCGGTGGTAACCCGGAAATCAGCCGAATCGGGAATCATATAGTAATTGGCGCTCCCTGCCGACTTCATAGTGAGCCTTCCCATGTCGTTTACCATGTTCAGTTTGCCGCTGCCACTTAGTATGCATTGCGATGTATTGAAAGCAAGTGTATTTCCGGGTTTGGACGGATACTGGAACTTTTCCTTAGGTGCGATTTTATATCCTCCCCTCAGTGTATCGTACATTATAAAACCTGTAGCAGCTATAATATCCTGGTCATTAATATTTTCGGGCTTCACAAAAAACGCCGGCAGCAAGCCCTGTTTTGTGGTTGAATAGAGAATAGACGTTCTGAGGTTACCGTTGCCCCTGTTTTCCATATCGCTGGTAACCGGTATCATTATGTTTCGCGGATCAAGGCGGGCATTAAGTTTAATCCATTCGTGGCCTATTGCTTCACAGTCGTGCACCAGGTTGAAGGTTCCCTGGAAACGCAGCATCTCGTCAGCGGCATTAATCTCAATATCGCCTTCAAAACCAAAATGGTCACTTAGTTTGAACTGGTCTGCTTCACTTACAGTTGTCAGCGCATAGGTTTGTTTGTTTTCATCAACGCCGATCTTGTTCATCTGGAGCGTCTGTATCTCGCCATCACCAGGTTTATAATCATAGAGTCCTTTACCGCCGAAGTGCGTCCTCGAGCTGATCATTACATCGGCATTGTACAATTCGTGAAACCGGGTGTTGGTATTCGCGATGATGGATGTACCTTTCAGTTCATGCATAAGACCGTCCCTGCCAATAGTCACCTCACCGTTAACCGGGAAAATAGCTGCATCGGCCACTCTTATTATCCTTGCATCCAGTACTTTAAGAACATTTTCATTGAGGTCGTAATTTGCCCGCATGGCGAAGAACCCTAACGAATCCTGCTGAGGGTCGCTCGAGATGAAGCGGTTCTCTTTTTCAGGAATCTTTAAGAGTTGCTCCTTGTTCATGCGTTGGTATGCCTCTTCGGTAAAGGTGGTTTTTGCCTGCAACTGCAATGTTTTCTTATCCATCATCCAGTCAAAAGCATCCACGAGGCTGATATACCGGTTAACCGGGAATTCCATTTTCGATCCCTTGCCCGAAGCGGTGAAATGTCCAAGTCGCGTGTTGAAATCAACTTCGCTGCGATAAACATGCACACTTAACACTGTTGATTTATGATCAGGTGTGAACAAAGTGAAGTCCGAGATTTCAGAAGTAAAATCATTGGTTCCGAAATCGAACGAATTTGAACTCACCAGGGCATCTTCAAAGGTCATATTGCCGCGGCCTTTCAACGCAGCAGGTGTGAGTTCGAGTGCCCCGCTCAGTTTCGCATGGTTGTGAAAAAGGTTAATGCTGTCGCCAGGCAGGTTGCTTACGGTCATAACATCTTTGCCCGGTAACCATTTCACTTTTGATTCGTTAATGGCAACTTCGGGATAGTCGGCAGCGGCGGCAGTTTCTTTGAGATTGAAGTTTTTGAGCGTTGCGGTGGTGGAATCGGGAGTAAAGAGAAAGTCTTTTGAAACAGCTTTCGAGGCAAGGTAATTTAGCTTGCCTGATCCGCGAAGCCCGTTATTGCTGAGTTTAAGCGTATCGCTGTACATACCGGAACCTGCGTACACCGGCAGGCCTCCTTCCGGAAGCTTTTTGATAAACCCGAGCGAGTAATCCTTTTGCACCCACAGAGGTTCATCAATAACCGGGAACATGCTTCCGGTATTGAGGTGCCCCTGGAATTTGAGGTTAACTGTGGGCAGGTGATTCAGGCTGTCCATTATGTAAGGATCAACGCTGTAATAAAAGTTATCGCGCTTGTAAACCCCGTTCACAATACTTCTCTTATCGAAAAACACATACGAAATGTCTTTACTCTCGAATATCGGGTAATTTTTCAGCGATTTACTGCCCGATTTATTCGCCGGATCATCAATCTGCAGTTCGCCACTCATATCCGAAACTACGTTTTTTACCCTGATTAAAGGCCTGTAGCCGTTTATATCAGGTTGCCAGGCGTAAACATACATCGCCATCGAATCAATGTTGGGCAGGTTCATGCGGAACTTGCTGTAGTCGAATGTTGATTCGTTGGAATAGAACTCGAAGAAACCGGCATGAACACGTCCGGTAAAGGAGAAATCACGGTTTTTCTTCATTATAATCCTGCCGTCGCGCGGCACAACAAACACGTACTGCGAATCGCTGAGCATTACCTGCTGAACCCCGTATAGGGTGAGATTCAGGGACTTAAGATCGAGAATCGCATTGCTGCCCTTTTCAACTGTTGAGTAGAATTGTATGATGTCGTAATCTTTAAACCCGCCACGGGCAGCGAGAAATTCATTAAGCCTTGGTTTTACTTTAACAAAATCATTATCAAAATCGTAGATGATAAAACCGGCGTTTGCTAGCCTTATCAGCTGCACCCTTACCTGTTCAAGCGGCATTTTTATGTATTCGGCATATTCGTCGGCATAAAACCGGTCAATTCCATGTTTCCGCACATAGGTAGAGACAAGGTTAGCAGGATTAACTTCATCCATTCCCTGCATCCGGTCGTAGCGGTATCGCGAAAAATAGTCGGCAGACTCAAACAACGCATCACTTTTATCCCTGGGACCCCTTACAGCTTCAAGGCTGAGTATGTCATCGTTCATTCTCCAGTAGATCGCTTCGGGATACATGTCAACCAGGTGATAGCTGTTGAAAAAAGGGCTTTGTTGCAACCCTTCTTCAAGCCGTGTAAAAGCAAACTCGTTGGTTGATTTATTGTACCTCACCTGCAAACCGGGATGATAGATTGAGTCGTTACCGATATAAATAGTGGTATTGGAACGTGCTGCAACGAATCGGTCGGGCCTGATAACAAACTCATTGGAGCTGAGTTCGATAAACGGCAGATTATTTCTTTTTACATGAATTATGGCTGTTGATTGGTTTATCCCTGTTCCCAGCATGCGCGCACCTTCGATGGCGAAACTACCTTCATAATCAATATTGTTGAAAAGGTTGTGAATGAAAAGATCGCCGCTGTATGCCGAAAATCGCGGATACGTTGCCCTGTCGGGATCTACATCGGTAATCACACGTTCCTCGAAATGTCCGGCAAGGGCATTTCCGAAATAACCTTTATGAACAAAAGCCACTGTGTCAGCCGTATAAGAGGTAAGTCTCATGTTTATCCGGTACGAGGAAAGCGTTACAAAGACGCTGTCGCGTTTGAGGCCTACCCTATCCCAGAATACTTTTCCGCCGGTTCCCGTCCATTGCTGTGTTAAAGGAAAGTACAAGCCTTTGGAACCGTATATGCCGGTGCTGTCGCCACGCCCGATACAGGCAAGGGTAACTGAGGAAAACCTGAATACCGGAACCGTATCAAAGGCGAATTCGAACTCGCCGTTTCGGGCGTACCAGGCTTCGGTTTTTGTTTGGAAGAATGCCCTTTCGGCCAACAGCAGATTAGTCTGTGAGAAGTAGGTACTTAGTTTCTGTGCACTGTTTTTTCCTTCGAGACAATAATTTATGCTGAAATAGTGCGTATCAAAAGCCTTTGCGGGCATATTGCGACGGACCATCAGCGCAATGCTTCGCAGATAACCAATGAAGTGCGGCGACACTTTGAGTTTCTGTTCTGCCATGCCGTTGCACACAGCCATGGCCTGCTTCTTCTGAACGGGAGTGAGCAGATTGGCAGTCCACTGATAAGTAAAATCCGACAGTACTTCGCGGGCTTCTTTGGCATCGTTGTCACCCACATTCTTAAAAAACTCGGTAAGGTCAGCAATGAAAAGAGTTGAGTCGGCTGAGAATGGTTGCTTTGCATCCTGCTGAGCAAAGATTACTTCGGAAACCAGCAACAGAATTAACAATCCGATCAACCGATAAGGTTTCATACTTAGTTTCCTGATTTTTTTATGAACCTGGCTGCTACCCAGTTATTTTCTGCTTGATTGTCAAGCAATTCCAAACCCGATTTCGAGGCGCTGCCGATAATTGCAGGCAGGTCTTCGGTGTAAAAACCGCTCATGAACAGCAGTCCGCCCTCATTCAGACAAGATGAGTATGAACTGATATCGCGCTGGAGTATGTTCCTGTTGATATTGGCCATGATGATATCAAAATGCCGGCCATTGAGTAACCCGGCATCACCCAGATAAACGCTCACATCGCCTGTGTTATTATGGGCCAGGTTTTTAATGGAATTGTTGTACGCCCATTCGTCGTTGTCAATTGCAGTTACCGGCGTGGCACCGAGTTTACGCGCGAGAATGGCAAGTGCCGCTGTTCCGCAGCCCATGTCAAGGAAACTTTTCCCTTTCAACACACTATCGAGCAAATACCTGAGCATGAGCCGTGTAGTTTCATGATGCGCAGTACCAAACGACATTTCCGGTTCGATAACTACCTCCAGTGGAATATTGTCTGGTTTGCTGTGGAATGGTGAACGAATGATCAGCCTGTTGTCAATGATTACAGGGTCGTAATCGCTCTCCCAAACTGCGTTCCAGTTTCGGTCTCGTATCAGTTCCGATTCAAAGGAAGTATAATAGCGTGAAATTTCGCTTCCTGTTAGTTCCTTATCTGTGCTTTTGCCAAACCCGGCAGCCGGTATATAAGCTTTGAGTATTTGAGGTTCCTCAACAAAGCTTTCAAATCCTAATTCGGCGAGCATGGCAATAAGCATATCGCCGGCCTGGGCCACATCGGCAAGCCTGAAACGCACTTCGTAGTAATCCATTTCGATGTAAGCTTCCTGCAGGTATGAGAATTTATTTCTTGAATGAGTTGAGGATGGTGACAAAATCCTCGGCTTTGAGCGAAGCGCCACCAATGAGGCCGCCATCCACGTCGGGTTGGGAGAACAATTCCGCTGCATTTTTGGCATTGCAACTTCCGCCATAAAGAATTACTGTTTCAGCCGCAACAGTTTCGCCATACTTATCGGCAACAAGGCCACGTATAAATGCGTGCATTTCCTGCGCCTGTGCAGGTGTAGCCGTAACACCGGTACCAATGGCCCAAACCGGTTCGTAGGCGATGATGATCTTACTGAAATCCTCTTTCGTAAGACTGAAGAGGGCCTCATTCACCTGGTTACGCACGACTTCGAAATGGTTCGATTTTTCGCGTTCGGCCAGAACCTCGCCACAGCAATAGATAGGTACAAGCTCATGTTTGAGTGCCAGGGCAACCTTGCTTTTTATGATGGTATCGGTTTCACCAAAATAGGTTCTGCGTTCTGAATGGCCCAGTATCACGTGGGTGATGCCCATGGAGCCGATCATGGCCGCTGAAACTTCGCCTGTATAGGCTCCTGATTCATGGTCGTTAACATTCTGCGCACCTACAAAGAAATCGTTTTCAACGCCGATATCGCTGGCCATTTCAAGGAAAGGCGATGGTGGGCAAATGATAACAGTTGTATCGCCTTTGCCACGCTCATTCATCAGGTCGGCTATTTCGTAGAGTAAATCTTCAGCTTCCTGAAAAGTGGTGTTCATTTTCCAGTTTCCGGCAACAATTTTGCTTCTCATATTAGTTGTATTTATTTAGATGATGTTACTTAATTGTTTATTAATTAAATTTTTACCTGAATTCGAGCCTGGGATCGAGCAGGCCATATACAAGGTCAATCAGCAGGTTAATGATTACCAAAAATACGCTGATGAACAATACGGCACCAATCACAACGGGAAAATCGAATTTCTCGAGTGCATCCACAATCACCACGCCTATTCCTTTCCAATCGAACACATATTCAATGAATACCGCACCCGCCAGCAAAGATGCAAACCAACCCGAAACAGCAGTAACAACGGGATTCATTGCATTCTTCAACGCGTGATGCATTACGATTTTACGCATATTCAGTCCCTTAGCGCGGGCGGTACGGATATAATCCTGCTGCAAAACATCGAGCATCGAACTCCGGGTGAGCTCAACTATGATGGCCAGCGGGCGGATAGCAAGCGTTAAAGCGGGTAATACAAGGTTTTTGAGGTTAATGTATTCGCCACGGCCAAAATCATCAACACTGTACAGACTGCCGAACATGCTCAGCCCGGTATAATCGGCCAGCACGAAGGCAAACAGCCAGGCTATGAGGATGGCAGCAAAAAATGATGGAAGCGACATCCCGAGTACCGACAAAAAAAGAGCCAGTTTGTCGAACCAGGTATCTTTAAATAATGCGCTGAAAATGCCAATGACAATACCGGCCAGGGTGGCAAAGGCCATGGCTACCGTGGCAAGAATGATTGTAGGCACAAATGCATCGGCAAGTATTTGGGCAACAGGCCTTTTGCTTTGAAAAGAGCGTCGCAGGTAGGGCGCTTTCAATACCAATTTGTGCGAAGCTCCTATGCTGAAGAGGCTAAAAGCTGAAGAATATTTTTCAGGGTCAAGGAAGAAATAACTGCCCGAATTCTTCACATTATGTATTGAAAAAGGAGATATATCATTCAGAAAACCAATATATTGTGTGAATAAAGGCTTATCGCGTCCGAGGTCTTTGTTAATAGCATCCACCGAAGCCTGGTCGGCACGCTGACCAAGCATCATGCGTGCAGGATCGCCCGGCAACGTATTGAACAACACAAAGATAAGCGTCACAACACCCAGCATGACCAGGATTCCGTACAAGAGACGCTTAACCATGTATCGAAGCATATTTCAGTGGTAATCAGGTTTGCCGATGCGACTATTGAACGGGAAACATTTTCTTAAACTGCTGATAATCCGGTATATCGCGCCAGTGCCATTTATCAATCACTACTCCACCTTTCAGCAGCATTATCCCCGGGTTCGACCGGACCATCGTTTTCAAAATAATATCATCGCCCTGGTAAAATGGAATCGAAAGGTCATTTACCCTGGCAAATTCAGCAATCACTGCCGATTCGTCAGGTACTATTGCTGCTGTTGCATATCCATCATCTGCGGCAGCGCGGCAAAAATCATCGGCCATTTTAAATGCCCTGGCATTTGTGAGTTTGAGGCTTGCAGAATTCACAATGATCTGGTAGCCGGGATTGCGGATGATTTCATCGGTGTGTATATCTCCAATGGTATCGGTTATAACCAGCGACTTCCCATAGTATGTATTTGGATCATCAACCCGCTGCGATTTAAATTCCCATTGCGCCATCCAAATGCTGTCGTTAAAGGGGTAATTGGGCGAAAGGTACTCTTTCTCCTCACCGGTGGCCTTGTTGCGGTATGTAAGATAATATCTAACCGGCGAAGGGTTTTCGGCATACAGTTTATGGCCTTTTTTCCACTCGGTAAAATCAATCAACGGCAGGTGTCTGTAGCAATATAAGGAGAATGCCATCATTGCGGCAGTAAAACCAAAGGTTACAAGCCATTGTAACGATAGTGAAACACTGTTCCTGTATTTTTTGCGGTAGCCGAAAATAATGATGGTTGGCACCAATAAAACGATGTTCTTGTAAAAAGTCTGCCAGTTGGTGAGTTTAATGGCGTCGCCGAAACAGCCGCAATCGGGTACCGGGTTGTAAAGGGCATCATAAAAGGTGAGTCCGGTGAAGTACATCATCATGAGCAGCAGCAACCAGGCGGCAACTTTCATTCTCAGGTTTAACAGCAACATCACGCCGATTGAAAATTCGAGGGCACACATGATGACAGCTATTATCAAAGCCATCGGAATTGCCCAATCCAGGTGATAGGCAATAAAATAATCTTCAATTTTATAGGCAAATCCAAGGGGATCAACACCTTTTACGAACCCGGAAAACAGGAAAACAAGCGATACCAGTATCCGGCTTATATTGGCCAATGCTTTCATTTATAGCAATTTAGATTGAATTATGTTCACTAAGTTGAATGAGGGCAAAAACCGAATAATTGATGATGTCTAGATAATTGGCATCAAGGCCTTCGCTTATGAGTGTCACCCCGTTGTTGTCTTCTATCTGTTTTATTCTCAGCAGCTTCATAAGGATAATATCGGTAAGCGAACTTACACGCATATGCCTCCATGCTTCATCATAGTCATGGTTCTTATTGTCCATCAGCGATTTAGCTTTTGCCGCAAAAATATCGTACTTGCCGGTTACCTCTTCAGGTTGCATTTGTACCTCACCTGATGATCCGAGTTCGAGCTGAATGAGTGCCATGATGGAGTAATTGATAATTCCCTGGAATTCAGGTATAATCCCTTCTCCCACCCTGCTGTGGCCTTTTTCCTGCAGGCTGCGGATACGACTGGCTTTAATGTAAATCTGGTCGGTAAGCGACGACGGGCGCAAAATACGCCATGCCGTCCCGTAATCGTTCATCTTCCTGAAAAAGATATTCCGGCAGGCTGCTATCACTTCATCATACTGACCTGAGGTTGCATTTGCCATAGAATCAGTACTTTTGTATTTGGTCATAAACAAATGTATGAATGCTCGATTTAACCTCTAAAAATACAGCTTTTTCTCAATCCGGAACGCTGCAATGTGGCGATAAGTTGCTCAGCCTCGAACAACCTGTTGTGATGGGCATCTTAAATATAACCCCCGATTCGTTTTACGACGGAGGGCATATCACTAACGTGGAAGCAGCCGTAAAACGTGCCGGGCAGATGATAAGCGAAGGGGCATCTATTATTGATATTGGCGCCGTTTCTACCCGTCCGGGTGCAACATATGTTCCTGAAAACGAGGAAACCGACCGGCTGCTGCCTGTCCTCAAAGCGCTGACTGCCGCTTTTGCCGGAACAATAATTTCGGTAGATACTTACCGCGCTTCGGTTGCTGCTGCCGCAGTTGCAAACGGTGCAGGCATTGTAAACGACATCTCGGGCGGAGAACTTGATAACGAGATGTTTAAAACCATGGCAAGGTTGCGGGCTGCCTATGTGCTTATGCACATGAAGGGCACACCTGCCAATATGCAGGCCAATCCTCAATATGCTGATGTCACTGCCGAAGTATTTGAATATCTGAACAATAAGGTTTCAATCCTGCGAAACAATGGTATCGAAAATATTATCATTGACCCGGGATTTGGCTTTGGCAAGACCATTGAACATAATTACAGGCTTCTGCAAAATCTCGATAGGTTTAAGGAGCTTCAAGCGCCTATACTGGCCGGTGTATCACGCAAATCAATGATTTACAAACTTTTGAATATTGATGCTCATGCCGCGCTAAACGGTACAAGCGTTGTGAATACACTCGCGCTGCTGAAAGGCGCAAAAATACTCAGGGTGCACGATGTTAAAGAGGCGGTACAAACCATTCGCATTGTAAAAGAATACCTGCTTGCCGGTAATTAGTATATTTGCATTGAATACCTGAATCCTGAACTCCATGTTGCTTTTCCTCACAATACGTGTTTTAGATGTTATTGATATTCTGCTGGTTGCACTATTGCTATACTCGCTGTACCATCTCCTGAAAGGAACGGCGGCAGTGAATATTTTCCTCGGAATACTGGCAATTTTTGCATTATGGCGCATTGTAAAGGCATTGGGAATGGATTTGCTCAGCGATTTGCTGGGAGCTTTCATCAGCGTGGGCTTCATTGCATTCATTGTGGTGTTTCAGCCCGAAATACGCAAATTTCTGCTCGCCATCGGTTCGCCGGGATTTTTCAAGAAAACAAGCCGGCGTTTTCTGTTCTGGAAAATTAAGCTTGAAGATGAAAACCTTTCCGATATTGAACCGGTTGTGCAGGCCTGTCAGCGCATGGCCATGTCGAAAACCGGCGCCCTGATTGTGGTTGCCAGGAAAAACGACCTCTCAGAATTTTCGGAAACCGGGATATCCGTCGATGCTGAAATCACCGACCAGCTTATCGAGAGCATTTTCTACAAAAACAATCCCCTGCACGATGGCGCTATGATTATCGTATTAAACCGGGTGAAATCGGTAAGGTGCATCCTGCCTGTTTCGTCGAGCATCGACCTTCCCTCCGAGGTAGGACTGAGGCACAGAGCGGCACTGGGAATTGCCGAACGCACCGATTGCATTGCCATTGTGGTTTCGGAACAAACAGGAAAGATTTCTTATTGCAAGGATGGACAGATATCGGTTGACATCAAGGCGGCGGGGCTCAAGAGCATGCTGATGAATGATTTCAACCCGGCTGTAAAGTAAGCGATTTCCCTCAGTTTAGTTTATTTTATTGCACCGGACGTGCTGTCGGCGGCCTGCAATTCCATATCCCTGAGAATTGCTTCGGCAGGTTTTCCGAGGTATTTGAGCGAAAGTTCCGCATCATCGGCCAGCGGATGTCCGGGGTATTTCGTGATAAACTCGCGGTAGATTTTTCCTGCATTGTCATAATCACCCAGAGCATTCTCAAAAACAAAGGCCTGCATAAAGAGGCATTCGCCGGCACGCTTGTATTGCGGATAATTCCTGCACACGCGGCGGAAAATTTCGAGCGAACGGCTTGGCTTATTGAAACTCAGGCACATCCCGCCTGCCCTGAACAGGTATTCGGGCGACAGCGTATCTTTCGGAAATTCCGATGCATACTGCTCATAAACAGCTATTAACTCATTCACTTTGGCAGTATCGGCAGGCGAAACGGCCTTGATCTCCTGTTCGAGTCCGGCGATTTGTTTATTCATTGAAGCCGGTGATTTGCCACAGGAGGTAAAAAATGCAATACAGCCCATTACAAGAATGGCAGCCAGAATTCTTTTCATACCGGGATAGTTGGAGGTTAACATCAGAATTTTTTGCGCAAAGGGAAAATCATCTTGTAGGCAACTTCAATTTCGCCCCTGCTGATGTCGCTGAGTTTGCGCTTGAGCATCATTTTCCTGAGCGGATGCACTTTATCAACGAAAAGTTTGCCTTCGAGGTGATCGTATTCATGCTGTATGATCCTGGCAATGATACCGTCGTACCACTCGTCGTGCTCCAAAAACTGTTCGTCGCGGTAAACAATGTGCACCTGTTCAGGCCGCATCACATCTTCATGTATATCGGGAATACTCAGGCAGCCTTCGTTAAACGCCCATTCTTCGCCTTTCTCTTCAACAATATGCGGGTTGATGAACGCTTTCTTAAATCCCTCTGTTTCGGGATGTTCTTTTATATAAGGCGTGGCATCCACCACAAACAGCCTGATCTGCCTGTTTACCTGCGGGGCTGCAAGCCCTACGCCGCTCGAATAATACATGGTTTCCCACATATTCGCTATCAGGTCGTTAAGTCCATCGTAATCAGGTGTTATATCCTGCGAAATTTTCCGGAGATTGGGATGCCCGTAGGCTACAATCGGTAATATCATTTCAGTAACAGTTTCTTTTTCAATATTTAACAGAAGTCAAGGCTTAAGGTTCAGTTAGTATGGAGATATCTTTTCGAGGTATGTTTGAAGGATGATGGCGGCACTCACCATGTCAACGAGGCCTTTGTCCTGCCGGTCCTTTTTCTTTGCGCCCGACTGCAGTATCGCCTGGCTGGCCATTTTGCTGGTAAAGCGTTCGTCAACTCTCTCGACCGGTATGCCGGGAAATGTTTTTGCCAGCAATTTCACGAAAGGCTCTATAAATTCAGCCGACTGCGAAGGCTGTCCGTTCATCTGCAGCGACTCCCCTACCACCAGCGCATCCACCTTTTCGCGCGTGGTGTAATCCTTCAGGTAGGCAATAAGTTCTCCTGAAGACACGGTGCAATGCGGCGAAGCAATAATGCGCAGTTCATCCGTCACGGCAATGCCGCTGCGCTTGCGACCATAATCTATGGCTAATATACGTCCCATTCAGGCCGCAAAGGTATCCAGAAAATTAATTCGGGCATAATACAGCGGAAAGGCAGATTTTGGAATTGAATCGCAGATTGCGGATGGTGGGTTGGGTGGCAGGGATTATTCGGCTATGCCTCATGAGACCGCTTCGCTAAGTTACAAATCCGCGCTAGCATGGGCTAGCAAGGGGAAATTGTATTAATTTTATCTGCAATCTAATATATAAATATTCTTTATATCTGCATCAACTTCCTACATAAATTATCAGCCTCCTTCAGTATGCAACCTCTCATTCCCTTTTCTTGTTTATCTTTGGAGGTAAAGACATACTGCGGATGGACGATCTTAAATCATTGATTGACAGCGCCTGGCTCGACAGGGCTTTGCTTAAGAACAACGAGGTACAACAGGCAGTTTTCGCTGTGGTGGAAATGCTGGATAAGGGTCAACTGCGCGTGGCCTCGCCCGTCGGCGATGGCTGGCAGGTAAACGACTGGGTAAAAAAAGCCGTTATCCTCTATTTCCCGCTGCGGCAAATGGAAACGCTCGAAGCCGGCCCGCTGGAATTCCACGATAAAATCCCCCTCAAGCACAACTACAAAGAGCTTGGCATCCGCGTGGTTCCCCATGCCGTAGCCCGCTATGGCTCCTACATTTCGCCGGGCGTTATCATGATGCCCTCGTATGTAAACATTGGCGCGTGGATAGGCCCCGGCACCATGGTGGACACCTGGGCTACCGTGGGCAGTTGCGCACAGGTGGGCGCCCATGTGCACCTGAGCGGCGGCGTGGGCATAGGCGGCGTGCTGGAACCCGTACAGGCAGCCCCCGTCATCATCGAGGATAACTGCTTCCTCGGATCACGCAGCATTGTGGTGGAAGGCGCACGCATAGGCGCCGAAGCGGTGCTGGGCGCCAACGTGGTGATTACCGGCTCCACCCGCATCATTGATGTGTCGGGCAACGAACCGGTTGAATACAAGGGATTTGTACCGCCAAGATCGGTGGTGATACCCGGCTCCATCGAAAAAAACTTCCCCGCCGGCAAGTACAATGTTGCCTGTGCACTCATCATCGGAAAACGCAAACCTTCTACTGACCTGAAAACATCGCTCAACGATGCCCTCAGGGAATACAATGTTGACTTCTGATACTGATACCATAGCCTTGCAACGCTTCCTCGTCATACAAACCGCCTCCATAGGCGATGTGATCCTGGCCACTGCCGTGATCGAAAAGCTGCACAACCACTTCCCCGGCGCAGCCATCGATTTCATGACGAAGAAAGGAAACGAAGCGCTGTTTGCAGGACATCCCTTTCTGAACAAGCTGCTCCTGTGGGATAAGTCGAAACACAAGTACCGCAACCTGCTACACCTGCTCAAAGAGGTGCGCAGCACGCGCTACGATTACCTTATCAACCTGCAGCGTTTTGCCGCAACAGGTTTATTCACGGTGCTTTCGAAAGCCGAATACACCTCCGGTTTCGACAAGAATCCCTTTTCACACAGGTTTACTTACAGGGCTGTGCACAGGATTTCGGCTGAGGACAACATACATGAAATCCAACGCAACCAGGCGCTCATCAGTCCATTTACCGATGATATGCCTGCCCGGCCGCGGCTTTATCCCACCGCTGACGACTTTAAAGCGTTTGACTCCTTCAAGACGAAAGCGTATCTTTGTATTGCACCTGCATCGCTCTGGTTCACCAAACAATTACCTGAACGTCAATGGATTTCGCTTATCAGGGCAATTCCCCCGGAGTTCAGGGTCATGTTGCTTGGTTCGCAACAAGACCACGGCCTTAGCGAGCGCATCATGAAAGAATCAGGTTCCGAACGGTGCATGAACCTTGCCGGCAGGCTCAGCCTGTTGCAGTCGGCAGCGCTGATGCAGGATGCAGTGATGAACTATGTGAACGATTCGTCGCCCATGCACCTGGCTTCGGCAGTGAATGCCAGGACTACGGCAGTGTTTTGCAGCACCGTGCCCCAGTTTGGTTTCGGCCCGCTGAGCGATCACGCCGTAGTGGTCGAAAGCACTGAAAAACTCACCTGCCGGCCCTGCGGACTGCACGGCCACCAAGAATGTCCCGAAATACATTTTAAATGTGCAACAACAATAACCACTCAACAACTACTTGCCACTTTGAAGTATGAATGACACTGATTATCATGATGATTTGCTGAAAGCCCTCGAAGTGCTGCGATCGGGCGGGAGCATCCTCTACCCCACCGACACCATCTGGGGACTTGGCTGCGATGCTACCAACACGAAGGCTGTTGACAACATTTACCGCATAAAGCAAAGGATTGAATCCAAAAGCCTCATTATTCTCGTCAGCGATTTTGAACACATCAGTAACTGGGTTGAGGAAATACCCGAAGTCGCCGCCGACCTTATCAGGCTTATCGAAAACCCGCTGACCATTATATACAGCAACGCGAAAAACCTGCCTGAAAACGTGATCGCATCCGATGGCACCATCGGCATAAGGGTGGTGAAAGAGCCTTTCTGTATCGAACTGATCAGGCTGTTCGGCAAACCAATTATCTCCACTTCCGCCAATATTTCGGGAGAACCGGCGCCGGTGACCTTCAGCCATATTTCTAACCAGATACTCGGCAGTGTTGACTATATTGTGAAGTATAAACAGCAACTGCTCACACAGTCGAAGGCTTCAACCATCATCCGGCTCATGGAAACCGGTGAATACGTGATCCTGCGGCAATAATGAACATTTGTGCCGTGCAGATGTTATAATCCAATTTTGTAAACAGGAATTTATGAGCAGTAAAACAATCTACCGACTAGACACTACCGAAAAAGAAACACTTAAGCACTGGTACTACCTGTTAACCCTGGGGCGCAAGCTTGATGAGCGTGCCCCGAACTATCTGAAACAAGCCCTCGGATGGTCATATCATGCTCCGTATGCGGGTCACGACGGCATACAACTTGCCATCGGACAGGTATTTGAAAAAGGCGTTGACCATCTTTTTCCATACTATCGCGATATGCTTACCGTGATCTCTGCCGGCCTCACTGCCGAGGAAATCATTCTCAACGGCATCTCGAAAGCCACCGACCTGGCTTCGGGTGGCAGGCATATGTCGAACCATTTTGCCAAACCGGAATGGAATATCCACAATGTATCATCGTGCACGGGCAACCATACGCAACATGCTGCCGGCGTGGCACGTGCCATCAAGCGATACAGCGCCAAAGCAGTAGCCATCAGCTCGCAGGGCGAATCATCCACCTCCGAAGGCTACGTTTACGAAGCGATCAATGGCGCCAGTAACGAAAAGCTGCCGGTCATTTTTGTGTTTCAGGATAACCGTTACGGCATTTCGGTTCCCAAGCGCGACCAGACGGCCAATGCCTTTGCAGCCGATAATTTCAAGGGATTTAAAAACCTGAGGATCATCCACTGCGACGGTAAAAACATCTTCAGTTCGATGACTGCCATGGCCGAAGCGCGCCGCCATGCGATTGAAAACCAGGAACCTGTGATCGTGCATGCAAGCACGGTGCGCATTCATTCCCATTCAAATTCTGATAAGCACGAACTCTATCGCGACGATAACGAACGGCATTGTGCCAAAGCAAGCGACCCTCTCGACAGGTTCAGGATTCAGCTTCTGCATTCTGAGAAATTTACCGAAGCCGAGCTCAACGAAATGGACGAGCAGGCGCAAAAAGAAGTGCTGGCAGCACATCGCAAGGCGATTATGGCTCCTGACCCTGCTCCCGAATCCATTCATAATTTTGTTTTTACTGAAGCCTACGTGCCCACCAAATTCCCTGATGGCATCCACAACGAAACCGGAGGCCGTAAATTAAAACTCATACAGGCACTTAACGAAACGCTGAAGGAGGAATTCAGGCTCAATCCTGACACGTTTATATGGGGACAGGATGTTGCAAACAAGGAGAAAGGCGGCATTTTTAATGTAACCAAAGGCATGCAGCAGGAATTTGGCCCGCTGCGCGTCTTTAACGGCCCTATTGCCGAGGATTACATCCTGGGCACAGCCGAGGGCATGAGCCGCTACAGCGACAAAATCCGCATCGTGGTCGAAGGCGCCGAATTTGCCGATTACTTCTGGCCTGCCATGGAACAATACGTTGAAATATCACACGACTACTGGCGCAGTAATGGCCGTTTTGTTCCGAATATTACCATCAGGCTGGCTTCGGGCGGATATATCGGCGGCGGGCTTTACCATTCGCAAAACATCGAAGGTGCTCTGGCCACTTTGCCCGGTGTGCGCATCGTATATCCTTCGTTTGCCGACGACGCCGCAGGATTGCTACGTACTTCGATGCGTTCAAAAGGCCCTACCCTCTTCCTCGAGCCAAAAGCGCTCTATAATGACCCCGCTGCCGAAACCATTGTCCCCGAAGGATTTGAAGTTCCTTTCGGTAAAGCCCGTATCCGCCGCCAGGGCTCAGAGTTGAGCATTATAACTTATGGCAACACTACGCACATGTGCCTTTCGGCTGCCGAAAAAGTAATGAACGAAACCGGTAAAAGCATCGAAGTGGTTGACATCAGGTCACTTATACCTCTTGACAAGGACACCATACTGAACAGCGTACACAAAACCGGCAGGGCTCTGGTTGTGCACGAAGACAAGGTTTTTGCAGGATTCGGAGGCGAAATTGCAGCCCTTATTGCCGACGAAGCCTTTGAATTCCTTGATGCTCCTGTCCGCCGTGTAGGCAGCACGTTTACCCCGGTTGGTTTTAACAGGATTCTGGAAAAAGCGGTCCTTCCTAATGAGGAAAAAATCCTCGCAGCCATCAAAGAACTGCTTGCATTCTGAGTAGCTGATCATTCATCAGGGGCTGTCTCAAAAGTGGAGATTTGATGAATTCCTTCTCTGTAGTTCTCTTTGCCTCCTCTGTGAAATCTATGTGTAACAATAATTTAAGAATTACATAGAGTTCCACTGAGAAAAATGAAAAAGTTTCACAGAGACTTTTGAGACAGCCTCTTTCTTTATTAAATACCGGCGGAATTTCACCTGCAAAGCAGGTTTCATATATTTGTGGATTATTCATCAGGATCAAATTTTCGACCCATTATGATTACAAGCGACGGTAATATGCTGATTGCCAAATCGGGCAGCCTCAAAGAGTTATGCATCAACCCAAAAATGGCCAACCGACACGGCCTCATTGCCGGTGCAACCGGCACAGGGAAAACCGTAACCTTGCAGGTATTAGCCGAAGCATTCAGCATGAAAGGTGTACCGGTTTTTATGGCCGATATAAAAGGCGACCTCTCAGGGGTAAGCAAGGCAGGAGCCGATAATGCAAAAATCCTCGAAAGGGTGCAAAACCTGCAACTGAATGATTACTCGCACAGGGGTTTCCCTGTTACCTTCTGGGATATGTACGGCGAAACCGGCCATCCGATGCGCACTACCATCAGTGAAATGGGGCCATTGCTGCTGAGCCGCCTGCTCAACTTAAACGACATACAAAGCAGTGTGCTTACCATCGTGTTCAAGATTGCCGACGACAACAACCTGTTACTGCTCGACATGAAAGACTTGAAAAAAATGTGCGAGTATGTCGGCAACAACCGCGATCAGTTCATTACTTCGTACGGGAACATTTCGGTTGCCAGTATCGGCGCCATCCAACGCGAGCTCATTAGCCTTGAACAGCAAGGCGCCGACAGGTTTTTCGGCGAACCGGCCATCGACATCTTTGATTTCATGCAAACCGACTCCAACGGCCACGGACAAATTAACATTCTGGCTGCCGACAAACTCATGATGCAGCCCCGCGCCTATTCTACCCTGCTGCTTTACCTGCTTTCGGAGTTGTTCGAACGGTTGCCCGAAGCCGGCGATCTTGATAAGCCCAAATTGGTCTTTTTCTTCGACGAAGCCCACCTCCTTTTCAATGAAGCCCCCAAAGTGCTGCTCGAAAAAATTGAACAGGTTGTGCGCCTCATCCGCTCCAAAGGAGTTGGCATCTATTTCTGCACCCAAAATCCCATTGATGTGCCTGATGTGGTGCTGGGGCAACTAGGTAACAAAGTGCAGCATGCCCTGCGCGCATTCACTCCCCGCGACCAGAAAGCCGTTAACACCGCTGCCGAAACCTTCAGGCCGAACCCTGCATTAAATGTTGAGCAGGTAATCACTGAATTGGGCGTGGGCGAAGCGCTTATTTCGTTTCTTGACGAAAAAGGCATTCCTGCACCCGTTGAAAGGGCTAAAGTGCTTCCGCCACAGGCGCAGATTGGCCCAATCACACCCGACGAACGCCTGCAAACCATCCGCTCGTCGATGATAGCCGGAGTATATGAAAAGGAGATTGACCGTGAATCGGCATTTGAAATCCTGCAATCGCGAATTAACAAAGAGCATGAGAAAGTAAAGGCTGAAGAAGAACGCGAACGTGAAGAGAAGGAAAGTAAGCAGGCCGAAAAAGACAGGGCTGCTGAAGAGAGGCGTAAAAAGCGGGAAGGCGGTGGAATATGGGGCGACATTACCAAGTATGTGGGGCGGTCGGCTACTTCCACCATTGGCAGGGAAATAGGCAGGACCCTGATACGGGGTTTGCTTGGCGGACTTACTAAAAGGCGCTGAGCTATTCAAATGGTGGAAATCAAAAATTAACATTCGTTGTAATTCCGGCTTCCGGAATAAGTTATTGGGCTTTGTTACCATTTTATTAACAAAGTGAAGACAAAATCATACGCTTTATGGTATTTTCGCAATTCAATTCATCCAAATCCCAACGTAAGAAATATGAAACTCGACAGAATATTCAGCTTCCTGGTTCCAAAGGACAAGAAGTTCTTCCCGCTGTTTATCGAAGCTGCTGAAAACCTTGTACTTACGTCAGAGCTACTAGTGAAGCTCATCCGTGAAAACGACCTTCAGAAACGGGAAGAATACATCATCGCCATCAAGAAAGCCGAAAAAAACGGCGACAACATCACCCATGCGCTGATGGATGAACTGAACAGCACATTTATCACACCTTTCGACCGTGAAGACATACACGAGTTGGCCTCTACGCTTGACGGAGTCGTGGATTTCATCCATTCCACTTCCAAACGTATCTATTTCTACAAGTTGCGATCGTTCCCGAACGAATTTGTAAAAATTGCCGACCTGATACATGATGCCAATAAGGAAATCCTCATTGTGATGAGAGGTATGAAAGATACCGCAAGCCTTATTAAACATAAAGATTCGTGCATCAGGATAAGTGAAATTGAGAGCGAGGTTGATGATATCTACCAGGCATATCTTGCCGATCTATTTGATAATGAGACCAATGCCATTGACCTCATCAAAAAGCGCGACATCCTGGCCTCGCTTGAAAAAGCAATTGATAAATGCGATGATGTAGGCAATGTATTCTCTGCGATAATGATTAAAATGTCGTAATAACCTGACTGTCAATTATCCTTACACATTCAATTAATCCAATAAAAATAAGTAAGCAGATGTCAGGTTTCACTTTGTTAGTCATTATTGTCGTACTTGCATTCGCTTTCGACTTTATCAATGGTTTCCATGATGCCGCAAATTCAATTGCCACCATTGTTTCAACTAAAGTTCTTACACCTTTCCAGGCTGTACTCTGGGCAGCTTTCTTCAATGTGCTGGCTTATGCAGTGTTTGAACTTCATATTGCTGATACCATTGCCAAAGTTGTTGACACAAGCCACATTGACTTGTATGTGATACTGGCAGGCATTATTGCAGCAATCATCTGGAATCTGCTTACCTGGTATCTGGGCATTCCGTCGAGTTCGTCCCATACGTTGGTTGGGGGATTTGCCGGAGCTGCGATTGCCCATGCAGGCTGGGGTGTTGTCCATGGCGAGAAAATACTTAAAATCGGTGCATTTATTTTCCTTGCTCCTTTGCTTGGTATGCTGATGTCGTATATCATTTCTCTATTGCTGCTGAATATTCTGAAGAAAGCAAATCCATACAGGCTCGAGAAGTACTTTAAACGGGTACAGCTATTTTCTTCTGCCCTCTTCAGCCTTGGACATGGTGGTAATGATGCACAAAAAGTCATGGGTATTATTGCCGCTACCTTGCTTGTCTATTTCAATGGCGTGGATCCATCACAAGTTCCTACATGGGCGCATATTACTTTAGTCAATGGCAAGATTCATGCAATCCCGCATTGGATAGTGCTGGGCTGTTATGTGGCGATTGGAGGCGGAACGCTCATGGGAGGCTGGCGCATCGTAAAAACGATGGGAAGCAAGATTACCAAATTAACGCCATTCGAAGGGGTGGCAGCCGAATTAGCCGGAGCATCATTGCTCTTTGGCACCGAAGCTGCCGGTATCCCGGTTAGTACAACCCACACCATTACCGGCGCCATTATGGGAGTCGGGCTTACAAAACGCTTGTCAGCCGTGCGTTGGGGTGTTACCATCAACCTGTTGTGGGCATGGATACTCACCATCCCCGTTTCGATGGCTCTATCGGCGGCTATCTACTACCTGTTTATTTTCCTGCACTGGGCGAGTTAATGTAATTATCTTTCGCCAAAAATCAAAGAGCCAATTCTTAACATGGTGCTTCCTTCTGCTAAGGCAATCTGGTAGTCGCCCGACATTCCCATGGAGATTTCACTGAATTCGGGGTTTGCCTGAAAATAATCCGACTTCAATCGGTCGAAATATTCGCGCAACTGCCTGAATTCGCTGCTGACAATATCATCATTGTCAGTAAAGGTCGCCATGCCCATAACGCCGCAAATGCTTACATTCCTCATGCTTTTAAACGCGGCGCTGGTGATCAGTTCAACCGTTTCGTCATACGAAAGACCGAATTTTGTTTCTTCGGTTGCTATGTGAAATTGCAGCAGGCATTTTATTACCCGCTCGTTTTTAAGGGCTTGCTGATTTATCTCGGCCAGAAGCTTCAGGCTGTCAACGCTGTGAATCATTTCGACAAACGGTGCAATGAATTTCACTTTGTTGGTTTGCAGGTGCCCGATCAGATGCCACCTGATGTCGGCGGGTGCTGCACCGGCCTTGGATACGAGTTCCTGAGCCCGGTTCTCGCCAAAATCCCGCTGGCCGACTTCATATAATTCTACAATCTGTGACAGCGGTCTGGTTTTTGAAACAGCGACCAGCGTCACTTTTGTCCCGATTTTATCCAGCAATATCCTGTAATTTTCAACTATACCCATTATGTATTCATTAGCAACTAAGTACAAACAAGGAGAAAAGCAAATATATTTCAAATTTAAACAAACTTTTTCGACCTATGCTTGTTCAATCATAAACGAAAAATATTGCTGTAATTAGCTTTATTTCATCGAATTGCGATCTCATCTTATAAAAATCCATCCCCAGTATCACAGTGTAAATCCTGAAAATTCCTCAAACCAATCTTCATGTTGATGTAATAGGTCTCACGTGTGCTTTTCACTAATCAATACTTTTTGTTACGAACAATCAAATATTATGAGAAATATACGTAAATTTAAACATTTGAAATTTTAGCCTGCAATGCCAGCACTTAGCCCTATTGACCTGATGAAGAAACCTCGTCGTTACAGCCTTACGAACCTGTTCTTCATTGTTTTAATGCTGATCATCACATTCTCATTTCTAGCTATGGGCTCCTATATTGTTATCAGGAAAATAGCAGCATACCGGGCCGAGGTAAAGCAATTGAAGATTGATTTTCCGGTGCAGCAGAAACGCGAACTGAATCTCAGGGTTTTGGAAGCAAAAGAATATATTGACTGGGTTAGTTCTTATCCCGATGCTAGTCTCAAAAAACATCTCATATCGCTTACCCGGCGTTATGTTGGCATGTTGAAACAATCAAATATTGCAAGCGGCAACAACCTCATCATCCTGCCCGAACGGATACAGGATAGCCTTGATGGTGTAAACAGGCAGACTGTTATAAAAGTTGCCGTGTTTAATTCGAATTTCAACCCGGTTTATGTTCCAAAACTCAATGATGTCCCGGATAGTGCAAAGCGTTATAAAACATTGATTAACAAGATGTTATCGCCTGGTATTACGAACAAAGCAGCTCAGGAACCAAACCATGCAACCTATTACATTAGCAGTGATGGTGTTGGGCATGCAGCATTGTATCCGTCGCAAGATAAAGGCTTTTGGGTGATGGCGGTATATGCAGGCATTGATGATGATCGTGCCCTGCAGGAAATTGTGCTCGACAGCCTCAGCCGGGTAAAGTTCGAGGACAACGAATATTATATCATCAATACTTTTAATGGTGACGCACTGCTAACGCGTACAATCTGGGACCGAAATCCCGGCAATATACTCGAAGGCTCGGACGAAAACTGGAAAGCCATATTCATGAAGGAGGTTGAAATGGCTCAAAAACCGGGTGGAGGATATATCAACTATACCTGGAACCGGAAGCCAACTGACCCGCGCTCGGAAAAAATATCATACTTTACCGGCATAAGTAAATGGAAATGGGTGATTGGCACCGGTAAACATACCGATGCGATCCTTCCTTTACTCGAAAAACAAAAAAAAGCCTTACAGGCCGAAATCAATTCCGATATAATCAGCAGGCTGGTATTCATGCTTGCTATCTATCTGGTAATCTTTCTGATAGGTCAATTCCTGGCGCGCAAACTCAATCATAACTTAAAAATATTCAATACATTCTTCGCACAGGCAGTGCACAGCAACCAGTTTATCGAAGAAAAGAATATAAATTTCAAGGAGTTTGCCACAATGGCGCGTTCGGCAAACCTCATGGTCGAAGAACGTGAACGAATCAAAGCCATTCTTGCAGAACAGCAGGCCCGACTGCGCAATATTATCGATTCGGTGCCCGACCTTATCTTTTTCAAAGATACCAACAGCCGCTTTCTGGGTTGTAACAAAGCGTTTGAGCGGTTTATAAATCACACGGAGGCAGAAATCCTCGGCTTAACCGAATACGATCTTTTTACACCTGCACAGGCTGAAATCTACCTCGCATCGGACAAGCACCTGCTGCTCACCGGTGAACCGGTCCGAACCAAAGAATGGACAACCGTTAAAGAAGGTGAAAGCCTGCTATTCGACACGCTCAAAACAACCTATTGCGATGAAGAAGGCAACGTGCTGGGAATCATCGCCATAAGCCGTGATGTTACCGAAATGGAAGAAACCCGTCAGCGGCTGCTCATGGCAAAAGACAAAGCCGAGGAATCGGATAGGTTAAAGACCGCCTTTCTTGCCAATATGTCGCACGAAATCCGCACACCGATGAACGCAATCATCGGATTTTCGGATCTGTTATCAGAAGATGGCCTGACACGTGAAGAAAAGGACGAATACATTGATAAGATCAAACTCTCGGGTGAAAACCTCATGGGACTGATCAATGATATAATTGACATTGCAAAAATTGAAGCCGGGCAGCTTAAGGTCATTGAAGCGTCCTGCAATATCGAAATGTTGCTTAACGAGGTTTACGGCACATTTTCCGAAATCAAAAAGCAGCAAAAAAAGCAGAGTATAGAATTGTTGCTGGTATCGGGCAACCAGGGATCAGAACTGGTCACCGTTACCGATCCCATGAGGCTTCAGCAGGTGATTACCAATTTGTTGGGTAATGCCATGAAATTCACCGAACAGGGAAGGATTGAGTTTGGATATACTCAAAAAGATGGCTACCTCGAATTCTTTGTCCGCGATACCGGTATTGGTATCCCAATCAGCAAACAGGAAATGCTCTTTCAGCGCTTCAGCCAGGTTGACGCTTCCACAACACGAAAATTTGGCGGTACCGGTTTGGGTCTGGCTATTTCGAAAAATATTGTTGAACTTCTTGGAGGAAGTATTTGGGTTGAATCAACACCAGGACAGGGTTCATGTTTTTACTTTACTTTGCCTTACAAGGCGCCTGACGGCAAAACGTCCGAATCAGGCAGCAGAAAGAAAAACGATTTTGACTGGTCGAAATTTACCATACTCATTGCCGAAGATGTCGACGAGAACTACATGCTGATCGAAGCTGCGTTTCGCCGGACAGGAGTTAACCTGATTCATGTTACCGATGGTTTGTCAGTAGTTAATGAGGCAAAAAACAATGATAACATCAACCTGATTCTGATGGATATCCAGTTGCCTGTGATGACCGGTTACGAGGCTATTCACAATATTTTGATGATGAAACCCGATATGCCGATCATCAGCTATACGGCCTATGCACTTCCAAATGAAAGGGAGAAGAGCATTGCCGCAGGTTGCGTTGATTACATCACCAAGCCTATTAAAGCAGAAGTTCTGCTCCCGCTCATCGACAAGTACCTGCATGCGGATGAAAAATTTTCTTCATGACAAGGCGAACTGCAGGTTGTTGTAAGTAACCGGTTATCAGACCGTTATTGAAATAACTTAGCGGTAAGCAGGCTCACGACGGGACAAGATTCTGCAGCCGTTAAATGGCCTGAGAAATCCAGGGTAAATAGAAATCACGAAGAAAAATCCTAAGACATCAGTCGAGCAAATGGACAACCAACCCGCTCCTGAGTTTAGGTTCGAACCAGGTTGTTTTGGGCGGCATGATGTTTCCGGAATCAGCAATGTCAATAAGTTGCTGCATTGATACCGGGAAAAGTGCAAAGGCAGCCTTCATCTCACCACTGTCAACCCGTGATTTTAATTCGCCGAGTCCCCGTATGCCACCGATAAAATCAATACGCTTTGAAGTGCGCAAATCAGTAATATTGAGAACAGGTCCAAGGATCAGGTTTGAAAGTATGGTAACATCGAGCACACCAATGGGGTCATTGTTATTGTAAAAGCCTTCTTTCGCGGTGAGCGAATACCAGTTTCCACCAAGATAAAGGCTGAAGTTATGGAGGCAGCAAGGTTTATATATCTCACTTCCTTTGTTTTGGATATTAAATGTTTCTGACAGTTTCGCAAGGAATTCTATGTCCGACAGGCCATTCAGGTCTTTCACAACCCTGTTATAATCAATAATTTTCAATTGGTTATCGGGAAAGATCACTGCCATGAAATAGTTGTACTCTTCGGTGCCGTTGTGCATCGGATTGTTGCTTTTCTTTTCGAGCCCAACCCTGGCAGCAGCGGCTGTACGGTGATGCCCGTCAGCAACATACAGCCCGGGAATATCGTCCCTGAATATTTCCACAATCCTGTTAATCAAAACCTTATCATCAATAATCCAGAAATGATGCCCAAAACCATCTTCTGCTACAAAGTCGTACACAGGGTCGTGAAGGCTCACATAACTGCTTATTATCCCATCGAGTTCGTTATTTGACGGATATGAGAAAAATACCGGTTCAACATTTGCATTGGTTATTCTCACATGAATCATCCGGTCATCTTCCTTGTCTTTTCGCGTGAGTTCATGCTTTTTAATCACATTGTTGAAATAATCATCAATGTGGCAGCAACCAACAATTCCGTATTGTGTTCGCCCCTGCATGGTCTGGGCATAGATGTAAAGTTTTTCGACATCATCCTGCTTGAGCCACCCGTTATTTCTAAAGAGGTTAAAATTCTCGACAACTTTTTGATAAACCGCCTCGCTGTGTTCGTCAATTCCCTGTTCAAGGTCAATCTCAGCCTTGGTTACATGCAACAGCGAATATGGATTACCCTTTGCTTCGCTGCGTGCTTCGGTAGAATTGAGCACATCATAAGGCCGTGATGCAAGTTGTTTTACAATTTCCTTTGGGGGGCGTAATCCCCTGAACGGTTTTACAATTGCCATGGTGTTTTACTCTTTAAGTTCAACAGTTTAAATTTACCGGTATAAATGCTTCAAAAGCTACTGAGAGTTTCTCTGTTTAGCTGATTATCAGCATATTGTTATAAATAACGGGGGGTGTCGTTATTGCTGCTAATTGCTGGCAAAGAAAACAAAAATGTGCGAGCGATTAGGTGTTTTACGTAAAAAAACCTTGCTGCATAAGGCTCAGCAAGGTTTCTACGGTATGTCTGGCTAAATGGTTAATCTTCGTCTGTTTCGATAATTCCGGCTGACCGCTGTAATGAACCAATTAATGCACCTAGCATTTTTGTCATTTCCATGAGCTGGTTTCGCGATTCATCCTGCTCCTGCTGGCTTAGTAATCCTCTTTTGCCAGCGAGTGCGGTATGAACAACACATTCACGAACCGAACTTTTCGCCATTTTGAGATAATAGATAAACTGGCTTTTATTGCGGGCCGAACCCTCGGCAATGTGGAGCGCAATGGATTGTGCCGAATCGGCAAATCTTCGTCCCATGGCCGAAATGCCATCATGGGAGAAATTGTTTACCTTATTGTACACCCATTCAATGTAGTCAAGTGATTTGTGATAGACCCTGAGGTCTTCAAAGCGGAAGAACGTAGTTATTTTTTCGAGTTCCGAGTCCATAATGCAAACTATTGGTTGATTGGTTAGCGATTGGTCTATGGTTCAATAATATCAGCGAAAATTTTAGCTAATATAGTGACAGATAGAACAAAATAACAAAAATATGCCTGATATTTCCTCACCGCCACGAAAAAAAGTTGTTTTTTTTCGGTCTGATCTGCGACTTAAGCAGGAACAGACAATCAATGAGCTAAATATCAGGCATTTATAAACTGTAATAGGATTTGGCCTTTTGAGCGTTTCTTACTTATTTACCTGGAAAGTTTTATCGCCGGTTGAAAAGAATGCTACAATTTGCATTGCAGCTGCCAGCCCGGCATTGTTATTGGCTTCCGATGTCTGAGCACCCATTTTTTTGGGTGTGAAGAAAAAGCGTCCCTGGTATTTATCTGCAAATTCCGACTTGCAATCGGGTTCAACATCCGACATATACTTAAAATCGGGCCGTTCAGCAAAGACCTTGAGTAAACCTTCCTCGTCAACGACTTCTTTGCGTGCGGTGTTGATAAGTGTTGCACCTTTAGGCATATGGGCTAGCATATCATAATTCACCGATTTCCTGGTTTGTACTGTAGCCGGCATATGCAACGAAACATACTGGCAGGTGGCATATAGCTGCGCTGCATCGGCAACCGGCGTCACACCTTCATCGAGCATAAGCCGGCTATCAACAAATGGATCGAAAGCAAACACTTCCATTCCAAAACCTTTGGCAATAGCTGCAACCGCTTTGCTCACATAACCATAGGCATGCAATCCCAGTTTTTTCCCTTTCAGTTCGGTGCCCGACGAACCATTGAAATTATTACGAGCCGCGAAAACCATGAGCGCAACGGCCAGTTCGGCCACTGCATTGGAATTCTGGCCGGGTGTATTCATAGCAACCACACCAGCAGCAGTGGCAGCATCAAGGTCAATATTGTCGTAACCCGCACCTGCACGTACCACAATTTTAAGATTCTTTGATGCTTCAAGTACTTCTTTATCAACAATATCGCTCCTGATGATCATTGCATCGGCAGTAGCAGCAGCGGTAAGAAGTTCAGATTTTGTGGTGTAATTCTCGAGCAACGCCATCCCAAAGCCAGCATCTTCAATGATTTTTTTTATGCCTTCGACGGCAGCTTTTGCAAACGGTTTTTCAGTGGCAACCAGTATAGTTTTCATAGTCCCGGTATTTATGATTAAGCATTATCCCTTTCAAAATCAATCATGCAATCAATCAATGCCTGCACACTTTCAATGGGTAGTGCGTTATAGGTTGATGCGCGGAAACCTCCGACCGACCTATGGCCTTTGATGCCGACCATGCCGCGCGATTTTGCAAATTCCATGAATGCGTCTTCCTTGTCCTTATATTGCTCCTTCATTACAAAGCATATATTCATAATTGAACGGGAATCCTTTTCGGTGGTGCCCACAAACATTTTACTGTTATCGATGGCATCATACAGCAGTTTTGCCTTGGCGAGGTCGAGTTCTTCCATCTTCTTCACGCCACCCATTTCTTTCACCCATTTGAGGGTTTCCTTGAGCGTGTATATGTTCACACAGGGAGGAGTGTTAAACATCGATCCTTCCTTAATGTGGGTGCGGTAATCAAGCATGGTGGGTATGACGCGTTCAACTTTGCCGAGCATATCTTCTTTAACAATCACAAATGTGACACCTGCCGGGCCGGCATTTTTCTGGGCTCCGCCATAAATCATCGCGTACTTTGAAACATCAACCGGGCGGCTCAGAATATCACTCGACATATCGGCGATCAGTGGAACTTTACAGTCGAAATCTTCACGTATTTCGGTTCCGTAGATTGTATTGTTTGTTGTAATATGCAGATAATCAGCATCCTCAGGAACAGTCCATCCCTTAGGGATATACGTATAGTTTTTATCGCCTGAAGAGGCCACTGTAACCACCTCACCAAAAAGTTTAGCTTCTTTCAGGGCTTTTTTTGCCCATACACCTGTTTCTAAGTAAGCTGCTTTTTTGTTGAGGAAATTAAAAGGTACCATGCAGAACTGCAGGCTCGCCCCGCCTCCCAGGAAGAGTACCTGATAACCTTCCGGTATCGCCAGAACTTCTTTGAAAAGAGCAACGGCTTCATCAATTACAGCCTGAAAATCCTTACTGCGGTGTGAAATTTCAAGAATTGACATTCCGATACCGTTGAAATCGAGAACGGCTTTTGCCGTATTCTCAATGGCGATGCGCGGCAGTATGCAGGGGCCGGCATTAAAATTGTGTTTCTTCATGACTAACGTTTTATGTTTTGTATTGAAACTTAACCTTTTACGCGAATGATAAAACTACCTCACCAAAGGAGGTATTTGTTACAAAGGTAAAAAAGCGGGTGCTGGTTTCAAAGAAAATGATAAAAAATCATTTTGGAGGAAAAAGATTATAATTCAGCGGTTTACGTTCCTCCTGTTTGTTTCCGGTTGGAGGATTGTTGGCTTCGACACCTTCGGCGAAGAGCCACTTCCCCTTGCGGAAAATAAATGCGTCATAGGTGTTGCCAACCGGGACGTAATACTCATACTGGCCTTCAAACCTCGCATCCAAAGGAACCAGGTGGTCGGTTACTATCATCCACATTTGTTTGCGTTTCACCCCTTTACCTTTTGGTACCAGTAAGGTCTGATAATCATACCGCAGCACAAGCGAGGCATCTTCAGCATATTCAATAACAACACGCGGCACTACACCTTTGGCCGTATGAAAAACGGGCATGCCAAACAAAGGAGAACCGTCGGGCGAAAAGCTCAATACCTCAATAAGTTTGCTGTTCGAATGGTTATCAATGCCGTCCCATCCAAGCAGCAGGTAAACCGTTTGCTTACCGATTTTACAGGGAATTATTTTGTAATAAAGAGCGCCGTACCAATCGGAAGGTGTAAGCGCCTGATTTTTAACAATGGCCGGCTTGTTTTTCGAATCCGACAACACGTAAATGCGGGGATTAGGACCACCGGTCATCACAATACCGAAATACGAGAATCTGCCGCTGGATTCATGGATGTTCCAGGTAAAAATCCTGAACCGTTTGTCGTCGGATGTGAGCTTGCCAATACCTTTTATTGAATCAAAAGGATAATCGAAACTTCCCGGCAAGGCAAGCACCTGCTGAAACGCTTTAGAAAAGTCTGCACTGCAGGCTATCATCGAAGCATCATCCTTTTGTTGCCAGACGCGCTCGCTCATCCTTTGCAATGAATCTTCAAGCAGCCTGAAATCAGCCTGTTGTGAAAATAATCCGGGGTGAAACGCAATACTTAACAGCGCAATCAAGGCAAGGATGACACCTTTTTTCATGGTAAACCGGTAGTAACTTTAATCAATCCTGATCAAACGAAAATCATGGCAAACTTAGTATTTAGCTTCAGTTATGCAACGATAAACTTTAATTTTGCCCGGAAAATAAACGCAATCAATATTTCAGGAATGGATATGAGGATCATCCCGCTGCAGCAAAGAACTGAAGCATTTGTGAGACTTGGCCGGTACTTCGCGATAGCAGCAGGCGGCAATATTCCTGATGGTAGAACGGATCATGCGAAGCTGCTCCAAAACCTCATTGAATCCAAATCCGTTGCTTCGTTGCATAATCCGTGGTTCGTTACCGATAACATCGATTATTCTCTCCAGACCTGGGCTGATGCTCTCACTGAAAAGAACCTGCAGCGGTGGCTGGCGCGATATGCTGACGGACTTAAATCAATAAAAGAGCCCCGCACGGTTGCCGTGGTGATGGCTGGAAATATCCCGCTGGTGGGGTTTCATGATTTCCTGAGTGTGCTGGTTTCGGGCAATCGTTTCCTGGGGAAACTCTCTGCTGACGATGCTTATCTTCTTCCGGCAGCCGCAAGATTGCTCACAGCCATTGAACCATTGTTTGCACCCTTTATCAGCTTCACAACGGATAAACTGACATCATTTGATGCAGTCATTGCCACCGGCAGTAACAATACATCAAGGTATTTTGAATATTACTTCGGCAGGTACCCGCACATCATACGCCGCAACAGAAACGGAATTGCTGTGCTCACCGGTAATGAAAGCACAGCAGAATTGGAGAGCCTGTCGCACGATATTTTCCACTATTTCGGACTAGGATGCCGCAATGTTTCAATGATATATGTTCCCCGTAATTACAACTTTACATCGCTTGCCGAAGCCTGCAGGCAACAGTACGGACACCTGGACATGCATCATAAATATATGAACAATTACACCTATCAGCGGGCGATTTTTATGATGAACAACATTGCGTTTATCGACAACGGTTTTTTCCTAATCACGGAAAATGTATCATTTATCTCTCCCGTTTCCGTAATCCACTATCAGACTTACGATTCCATTGAATCACTTCACAAACAGATTGAAAGTGAAGATGATAACATCCAGTGTATTGTAAGCAATCCATCGGATTTTAAACGCAATGTACCTTTCGGTAAAAGCCAGCAACCCGAATTGCGGGATTATGCTGATGGGATTGATACTATAAATTTTCTTACCGGGATGGGGAAACAGAATTCAGATTATGAACAAAACGCTGTTAAATAATTATTCCCCGGTATTTGCTTGTATTGAAATTATTACTAATTTTGCACCCTCTTAAATAAAGCCTTCATTGCCATGAGAAAAGACATTCATCCCAAAGAATACCGGCTGGTAGTTTTCAAAGATATATCGAACGACTACGCTTTCATGACCCGATCAACCGTTGCAACCAAAGAAACCATCAAATGGGAAGATGGTAAAGAGTATCCTTTGGTAAAGCTTGAAATATCAAACACATCGCATCCTTTCTATACAGGTAAGATCAAGCTGGTCGACACTGCCGGCCGTGTTGACAAGTTCCGCCAGAAATACGAAAAATACCAGCAGCTTCGCAATCAGTCGAAATAAAGCTGATAATAAATATACCGAAAGGCTGTGTGCTCAGGCGCACAGCCTTTTTTCGTTATTATTGCAATATCGCCTATTTTTATTGTTCCGTAAATAAACTGTCAACATAACGCCTTATACCTTGTTTTTATATAATCGTTGCACTTGGCATAATAATTGACTTAAAGGCAACGCTAAACCACCGCTTAATTTACTGACAACCTGTCATACCTGCATGAAATCCGACAACAAATACCCGATACTGCTTTCGAACCTTATCGAAGACGAAACCGAATTCATTCCTTTACTTTCGGCCCAGGACGAAGAGCTCATCAATGCCGAAAAACTGCCCGAAGTCCTTCCCATCCTTCCTTTGCGAAATACTGTGCTGTTCCCAGGTGTGGTCATTCCAATCACCGTAGGACGCGATAAGTCCATCAAACTTATCAAGGAACATTACAAGGGAGAGCGTATTGTAGGCGTTGTAACGCAAAAGGATGCAGAAACCGAGGATCCCGGTTTCGATGATCTTCATCAGGTGGGAACTGTTGCCTACATCATCAAAATCCTGCAGATGCCTGATGGCAGTACCACTGTCATTATCCAGGGTAAAAAACGCTTTGAACTTGGTGCGTTGCTTCAAACCGAGCCTTATTTCAAGGCAATGGTAAAACCATATGGTATGCCCGGCAAAGGGAACAAGAAAGACAAAGCTTTCGAAGCACTTATGGCTTCGATTAAGGATATTGCGATTCAGATCGTTCAGCAGTCGCCAAACCTGCCGTCCGAAGCAGGTTTTGCCATAAAAAACATTGAAAGCCCTGCTTTCCTTGTGAATTTTGTTGCTTCAAACCTTTCGGTTGATATTGCTGAAAAGCAGAAGCTGTTAGCCATTCCCGAATTTAAGGAACAGGCCAGCACGGTTCTGGGATTGCTGACGCGAGAACTGCAAATGCTTGAACTGAAGAACCAGATTCAGAACAAGGTAAAGATTGACATGGACAAGCAGCAGCGCGATTACCTCCTGAATCAGCAGCTCAGGCTCATACAGGAGGAATTGGGGAACAATCCGCATGAACAGCAGATCAATGAGCTGAAGAGCAAAGCATCACAAAAAAAATGGCCTGAGAGTGTAGCCCAGGTATTTGAGAAGGAAATTGCCAAACTCAGCCGTATGAACCCGGCAGCCATGGAATATTCCATACAGATGAACTACCTCGAAGTGATGACCGACCTGCCCTGGGATGAGGTTACCAGCGACAATTTCGACCTTAGGAATGCCCAGGATGTGCTTGATCATGACCATTTCGGCATGGAAAAAATCAAGGAGCGGATTGTTGAGTACCTGGCCGTTCTGAAACTCAAAAACGACATGAAATCGCCTATCCTTTGCCTTGTCGGCCCTCCCGGAGTTGGTAAGACATCGCTGGGCAAGAGCATTGCCAGGGCACTTGGACGCAATTACATTCGTATCTCATTGGGAGGATTGCATGATGAAGCTGAAATCCGCGGCCATCGCCGGACATACATCGGCGCCATGCCGGGAAGGATTATACAAAGTATCAGGAAAGCCAAATCATCAAACCCGGTTTTTGTGCTCGATGAGATTGACAAAGTTGCCGGTATGACGGTGAATGGCGACCCCTCAGCAGCGCTACTCGAGGTGCTTGACCCTGAACAGAATATGGCATTTTATGACAACTTTCTCGAGATCGAATACGACTTGTCGAGGGTGATGTTCATTGCCACAGCCAATACCATGAGCACCATTCATCCTGCTTTGCGCGACCGTATGGAAGTGCTCGACCTGAGTGGCTACCTACTCGAGGAAAAGATCGAAATCGCCAGGCGCCATCTCATCCCAAAACAGGTTGCTGAGCATGGTTTGAAATCTAAACAGGTGACTTTTACCAGGCAAACGCTTCAGAGGCTGATTGAGGATTACACGCGCGAATCGGGCGTACGTAGCCTCGAAAAAACCATTGCTAAAGTGATCCGAAACCGTGCGAAGTTCATCGCTATGGACGAAAAAATTCCTGCAACGGTTTCCGGCGAGGATCTCGTAAAAATACTTGGCGCGCCTCGTTTCCAGGCCGACAAGAACCTTTCGGAGAAAATGGCCGGCGTAGTCACCGGGTTAGCCTGGACTGCCACCGGAGGCGAAATACTTTTCATTGAGGTGAGCCTGAGTGCCGGAAAAGGAAATCTTACCCTTACGGGCAACCTTGGAGACGTAATGAAAGAATCGGCAACGCTGGCATTTGAGTACCTCAAGTCACATTCGGGGTTGCTTGGCATCGACCCGGTTGTATTCGACAAATGGAATGTCCATATCCATGTGCCCGAAGGTGCAACGCCCAAAGATGGCCCTTCGGCAGGAATTACCATGTTCACAGCACTTGCTTCAGCATTTACACAGCGTATAGTCAGGGGAAAGGTAGCCATGACCGGCGAAATCACGTTGAGAGGAAGAGTGTTGCCGGTAGGTGGAATTAAGGAGAAAATTCTTGCCGCAAAACGTGCCAAAATCACTGATATCATACTGTCGGCCGACAATCGCAAGGATATTGAAGAGATCAACCCGATTTATATCAAAGGATTGAACTTTCATTACATCAATGAGATGATCGAGGTTATTGACCTGGCACTTTCGGCCAAAAAGGTTGACAACCCGCTCACGCTGAACTAATTAGCAGGCCTGCTTAATTACCTCGAAACTACGAGTTTATGGTAACTCACGCCTGTTTCGGTTTCGAGGCGGCATACATACACTCCTTCGGATAGATTTGAAACATCGAATTCTGTTTCATACACACTTCCCTTCATTTTGCCTCTTTCAATTCCTGAAAGTTTTTTACCTGCGAGATCGAGCAGTGATAGGTTGAATTCCGTTCCGTTTTTAAGCGTGATACTAATAACGGCTTTGCTGCCACATGGATTAGGTGCAATGCTGAAGACCGCTTCGTCAATAGACATCGAAGGCTCTTCGGTGGAAACGATGGTGGTGCCCTTTTTCAGGACAATGTCATTGTTCGGATCGAAATAAACGTTGGTCGGACGTTTGCCGGTAAAATCAAAGGTGAAAATTTCGCCATTGAATGAGTTAAAAACCCTGAAAGTGGTGTCGGTGTTATCGTCGAACTTCACTTTAATTTCGACCGGCATTTGCCAGTAGATTTCGGCCAGTGTCTGCCTGCAGGTAAAATACACACGCCACCCATCGCCGTTGGGATTAATGCTGTAAACATTCTGATAAACAGGATGATTGGCTGTAAAAATCCATTCGTTAAAAAAATAATCCAGTTCTTGTCCTGACACTGCTTCAAACTTATCTTTAAAGTCAAGGATTGTAGCTGATTTGTATTTGAAATCAACGGTATCGGTGGCATATGATTTGAGTGCAGCAAAGAACGCACTGTCACCCATTACGTACCTGAGCTGATGCAAAACGCAACTACCTTTCATATAAGTAATTCCATAGTCGAAAAGGATGTTGGTACTGGGTGTATTGATAGCCCAGGAAGGATCAGAAATGGGCCATCCGGCATTGGCTAACAAATAATAATCAGCGTTGCCCCTGATTTCGGTTTTATAGGCTGCATAACCGTGAGTATGTTCCGTCCAATGAGCATCCGACCATGTTGCAAAGCCTTCGTTCAGCCATATATCAGCCCAGGTGGCGCAGGTTATCATATCGCCAAACCATTGGTGGGCAAACTCATGGGCAACCAGCGATTCGCTCCAGCAGTTCGGACACAGACTGGTAAGAGTCTGGTTTTCCATGCCACCCCAGGCAAAATCGCTGTTGAGCGTGGCAAAACCATTTTTTTCGAAGGGATGGTCACCGAATTGCTCTGAAAAGAATGTCACCATACCCGGGAAAATATATTCCATTCCGTCAGGATTTTCGCCCGGATTGTAGTAAAACCGCATGGGAGTAGTATCACCTGTGTTCGGGTTTATCCAGTTAACAATATCAAGGTTGTAATTTACCCGTGAGGTGATAATGGTAAGATATGTAGCAACAGGGTCACGGCTTATCCAGTGGTATGTGAGTATATTTCCGTTGACTGTTGAATCCTGCAAGCGCCCGTTCGAAGCCAGTTTGACATTCAACGGCACTTTTGCCGTCACATCAGTCGTTGCCTTGTCGGAAGGGCTATCCCAGCAGGGAAACCATTTGCGCGCTCCTTCAGGTTCGCAATCGGTGAATACGAATCCGGAATTGACATAAAATGCCCCATCAGCCACATTTTTATGATGGTAGTAAACTTTAACCTCGGCCTGTTCGCCGGGATTATACGTTTTATCGAGCGTGATATGAAGCTTATTGGAAGCATGCGTGAACGAAACGCCGCTCATTGCCACCGAATCAATTGTAAGTGAAGTATTAACGGCATTCAGCACGATACTGCTCAGAACTGAATCAACCCTGAATGTAACAATCACGCTGGCGGCAAAACTTTTCGGGTAGGGAGAGATATAGCAATTGTATAAATCAAGGTCGAGGGTATAATTAAGTACATCAAAACTATGCACAGGCGCGTTGGGTGAAAGCAACTTGAGATCAGGCAATTGAGTCATGTGCGATTTGCGGTACGAACATGCCTGATTGCCTTTCATGGCGGGGAAATTCTGTGCAATAGTTATTCCGTAAAAGTAAATCAGGGCAAGAGTAATGATGAGTTTCTTCATATCGAATGTATTTCGAACAAAGGTAAATTATTTGCCAGAAACGCCTGCAAAAACGATAAACACTATTTTTGACAGACAATCAGGCGCAATGACCCGACTAAAGATTTTCCCGTTAATTATTCTCCTCGTCGCAGCAATGACATCGTGCAGGCAGCGATATGATGATACGGAAGGCAAAACGGTTTTCAGATATAACGAGTCGGCGGGAATAACATCACTCGACCCGGCATTTTGCAGCAACCAGGCCAACATTTGGGCAGTAAACCAGCTTTTCAACGGACTTGTTCAACTTGATGACAACCTGAAGGTTAAGCCATGCATAGCCCGGAGCTGGACTATTTCGGATGATGGGATTACCTACACTTTCCACCTTCGAAGCGATGTTTATTTTCATGATTCGCCCGCATTCACGAATAAAAAAGGCCGAAAGGTAGTGGCAGGAGATTTTGTGTACAGCTTTAACAGGATCATTAATCCTGCGACTGCCTCACCAGGTGCATGGGTCTTTGCACAGGTGGAGCAAACTGACGGCCATCCGGTAATTAGAGCATTAAACGATACAACGCTGATAATCAAACTCAAAACACCATTCCCACCTTTCCTGGGATTATTAACTGCTCAGTATTGTTCGGTGATTCCGCACGAGGCGATAGAAAAACACGGCGCCGATTTCAGGAGAATGCCTTTAGGTACGGGCCCATTCAGGTTTAAAATGTGGAAAGAAGGCGTTAAACTGGTGCTTGTTAAAAACAGCAACTATTTCGAAACCAGGGGCGATTTGCGCCTTCCCTTCCTCGATGCGGTAGCAGTTACTTTTATTGTTGATAAGCAGGCGGCTTTTCTGGAATTTATGAAGGGCAATCTCGACATGATGTCAGGAATTGATGTAAGCTACAAAGATGAACTGCTTACCAGGGAAGGAAAACTTAATCCCAAATACAGCGATCGAATATCTCTTATTACAGGACCTTACCTGAACACCGAGTACCTTGGGATTTTGATGGATACATCAATCATCAGTCACAAAGAGAATGTGCTGGCTGACTTAAAGATAAGGCAGGCGCTCAATTACGGCTTCGATCGAACAAAGATGATGCGATACCTTCGCAATAACATCGGCAGGCCCGGAACAGGCGGAATGGTTCCGCCGGGTTTGCCATATTTCGATGACAAATCGGTGAGAGGCTATGATTACGATCCGGTTTTGGCGCGTAAATTACTGGCCGATGCCGGTTTCCCGAGAGGTAAGGGCTTGCCGCCGGTCACTTTATCCACCAATGCTTCGTACCTTGACCTGTGCAAGTATATTCAAAGTTCACTGAACGAATGCGGCTTCGATATCAGGATCGATGTCACGCCACCCGGTACGCTGCGCGATATGATCGCTCTCTCGAAAGTGCCGTTTTTCAGGGGATCGTGGATTGCCGATTATCCTGACGCAGAAAATTATCTATCACTATTTTACTCTCAGAATTTCAGTCCAATAGGGCCCAACTACACTCATTATTCAAAACTGGAATTCGACAGGCTCTATCGCCTGGCTGCAAATACAGCCAATGATTCACTGCGGGGCATTCTGTACACTCATATGGATAACCTGGTGATGCAAGATGCACCTGTTATTATTTTGTATTACGACCAGGTACTGAGGTTCCTGCAAAAAAATATCGCCGGCCTAACAACAAATCCGCTTAATTTGCTCACGTTAAAAACCGTAAAGAAAATCAAATAAAATGGTCATGCGAAACACCCCCACCCTGCTTCAGCTGAAAAACCTGCAGCACAATGTTTACACAATGCTCGACGATGATTGGATGCTTGTAACAGCCGGCAGCCTTGAATCATTTAATACAATGACAGCAAGTTGGGGAGGATTCGGCGTGTTGTGGAACAAGCCAGTTGCTTTTGTATTTGTGCGACCCACACGCCATACATATCAATTCATGGAACGCTCCGAGGTTTTTACACTGTCGTTCTTCAGAGAAGAAAGCCGTGATATTTTGCAGTTTTGCGGTAAATACTCAGGCCGCGATACCGATAAAGTGAAAGCTACCGGCCTTGAACCGCTGCCTTCACCGGCAGGATCGGTAATTTTCGGCCAAAGCCTCATGGCTCTTGATTGCCGGAAAATTTATACCAGCGACATCGACCCGGCGAAATTTCTCGACAGTTCCATTCAACGCAATTACCCCGCGCACGACTATCACAGGATGTACATCGGCGAAATTTTGTCGCAGCTCTCTGAACAGAATATCGCCGAAATTACAACGAAACAGCCTCTTTGATCCGACATTCAAGTCAAATTAACATTTAGAATGACTTTCAGGTGAAAAAGCAATCATTTATTGTTAATTTCGCAATCTTCAAACCCCTCTGCGATTGGGATTAATCAACAATATCCGTCAGAAACTTGCTAGGCGCGCGCTGTTGCAGGAGCATCAAAAATTGCGCAGGCAACGCAGATCGACCAACCTTGACGATGCCCGTACTGTCGGATTACTCTATTACCTGCCTGATGAGGATACATATAAGCAGGTTGAAGAATTAATCAAGCTACTCAGCGACAATAACTTAAAAGTAAGGGTAGCCTGCTTTACCGACAATAAGATTCAGCCTCACTATTTCATTCCAAAGCTTTCGCAGGATATACTTATTCCAAAAGATATTTCGTGGCTCGGGAAACCGGAGAAAGCTTTCGTTGCTGATTTCATTGCTGAGGAGTTCGATATTCTGATTGACCTGAGCCTCGAAGAACACTTTCCGTTGCTTTATCTTGCAGCAATGTCAAAAGCAGCAATGAAAATCGGGCGGTTTGATGAAAGCCACCAGCAGTTTTACGATATGATGATTCATACCACAGCCGTTTCATCGCTCAGAGAATTTGCCGATCAAATCCTGCACTACCTACAAATGTTTAATAACACCGATCAAGTATGAATTCAAAATTCAAAGGTACAGGAGTAGCCCTGGTTACACCGTTTCACAAACAAGGAACCATTGATTTCAGTGCACTCGGCAAGCTCATTGAATATACTCTCGAAGGCGGTGTAAATTACCTTGTTGTGCAGGGAACCACAGCCGAAACAGCTACGCTTACAAAGGAAGAAAAGCAGGCTGTTTCACAATTTGTAATAGATACCGTTGATAAACGTGTTCCGCTTGTAATTGGTGTTGGCGGAAACAATACCCAGGATATCATCAATCAGCTGCGCATTGTGTCGTATGAGGGTTATGATGCCATCCTGTCGGTAACACCATACTATAATAAACCTCAGCAACGCGGACTATACCTGCATTACAAGAACCTGGCAGCAGTAAGCCCTCTCCCTATTATCATGTATAACGTTCCGGGCCGCACGAGTGTAAATATGAAAGCAGAAACCACGCTTGATATTGCCTGCGAATTCGACAATATCATCGGCATCAAGGAGGCCTCGGGAAACATTGAACAGATAATGGACATTATCCGTAACCGGCCAAAGAATTTCCTTGTGATTTCGGGCGATGATTTGCTCACCGCTCCCTTGCTCGCAATGGGAGCCGACGGCGTGATCTCGGTTTCAGCAAATGCTTATCCAAAAGAGGTATCGCAACTTGTGAATGCCGGACTAAAAGGCGATTTTGGCAGGATGCGCGAGTTGCATTACAAAATAACCGATATCACCAAAGCATTGTTTGCCGATGGTAATCCCAGTGGAATAAAGGCAGTGCTCGAAATAAAAGGAATCATCGCGAACAACCTCAGGCTTCCGCTTGTTAAAGTTGAAAAAAATCTCTACAATACACTTACTACGCTGGTCCAGGAATTGGAAACCGCTAACTAATGTTCATTCAGAACAGCACAATCTCCCGATGAAAAAATTTCTCGCCACACTTTGTCTTACGCTTGCAGTGAGCATAAGCTCTTTTGCCCAGCAAATCAACAACGAAATTAATAAAGCAAACCACCTTTTGCAGGAACGCGGTGAAGTCTATTTCAGCTTCAGCCTGAATGACCAAAGCCAGATTGAAAGCCTAAGCAGAATAATTTCGATTGACGATATCAAAGGCAGGACCGTTTATGCCTACGCCAATATGAAGGAATTTCTTGAATTCACGAAAAAAGGAATTGAAATCCAGGTACTTACACCGCCTTCCATGTTAGTGGATGCTGCCATGAGCTCATCAAACGACCAACCCCTTGCATGGGATTATTATCCAACCTACTCAAATTACGAAAATATCATGTCGCAATTTGTGGCCGATCATCCCGACATTGCGCGGCTCATCACCATTGGCACATTATCAAGCGGGCGCAAACTGCTTGCTGTGAAAATCAGCGACAATCCTGATGTTGAAGAGAATGAACCGGAATTCCTATACACATCTTCCATTCATGGCGATGAAACAACCGGCTACATCCTGTTGCTGCATCTCATTGATTACCTGCTTACCAATTATAGCAGTAATGACAGGATAACGGATCTGGTCAACGGCATAGAAATATATATCAATCCGCTGGCCAATCCTGACGGCACATATCACGGGGGAAATAATACAGTGAACGGCGCTACGCGTTACAATGCCAACAGCATTGACCTTAACCGCAACTACCCTGACCCTGAAGACGGGCAGCACCCCGACGGCAATGCATGGCAGCCCGAAACCATTGCTTTTATGAACTTTGCCCAGCAGCATACCTTCACCATGAGTGCCAATTTCCATGGTGGCACGGAAGTGCTGAATTATCCATGGGATACCTGGCCAAGGCTGGCAGCCGATAATTCATGGTGGATTTATGTTTGCCGCGAATATGCCGATACTGTTCACCTACATGCCCCTGCCAATTACATGAATGAATATGTAAATGGTATTACCAACGGTTATGCGTGGTACACAATCAGCGGTGGCCGGCAGGACTATATGAACTATTTCAGACATTGCAGGGAAGTTACTGCCGAAATTTCGGATACCAAATTATTGCCTGCCAACCAGTTACTATCACACTGGGAGTATAATTACCGCTCGTTGCTCAACTACCTGAACCAATCAATTTATGGATTGCACGGACTTGTAACCGATTCAATAACCGGTGAGCCTTTGCCCGCTAAAATCTTTATTTCGGGATTCGATATTGATTCCTCCAATGTTTATACAGATCCTGATGTGGGCGACTACCACCGGTTGCTCAAGGCAGGGACGTACAATGTCACATTCTCTTCCACCGGATATCTTTCAAAAACTTTCACAGTACAAATTGCAGATAAACAAAAGGTTACACTCAACGTTCAATTGTTCGACGGTTCGCTCATTCCTGCTTTCACGGCAGACAAAACCAATGTTAATCCCGGAGCAGAGATACAGTTTACCGATAAATCGGCTGGGTCGCCAACCGGGTGGTATTGGGAATTTGAAGGCGGCACGCCGGCAACATCATCAGCGAAGAATCCGGTTGTATCCTATTACAGTTACGGTCTTTTTGACGTTAAACTGAAGATTACCAGGCAAAACAGCAGCGACTCGGTGGTGATGGCTGATTATATTTCAGTATCTCCAAACTACATACAAGGAAATTACTATCTGGCTACCTGTCATGGCAACTATTATGATTCAGGTAACGATACCAGCAACTACCCAAACGACGAAATCACGGCTATGACCTTTTTACCTGAGTCACCCGGTAAAAAGATCACAGTTTATTTTACCAATTTCGATATTGAACCAAGTAATAATTGCACTAACGACCGGTTATCGGTTTACGATGGAAACAGCACTGTCGATCCTTTAATAGGCAGTTATTGCGGCACTTCGGTACCTGAATCAATCACAGCTACCAATCCCACCGGTGCGCTCACGCTACTGTTTGTTTCGAATGCCACCGTAACTGCACCGGGATGGTCAGCCTATGTTGTGTGTTCGCCTAACACGGGCATAACAGAGCCTGACGCATCAGTCGTCAGCATCTTTCCAAATCCCGCTCCGGATGGCCAGGCAGTGCTCGTATCACAGAAATTGATACGCTCATTAAAAATCACCGACAGCCGGGGAAGAACTGTGAGTTCGTTAAAGCCCGATTCGTACCGGGTAAAAATACAGGAAGGGCTGTCAGCTGGATTGTATTATATTTCAGTTCAAGCGGGCGAGCAATGGTATGTAAAGAAATTCCAGGTTGTACGATAGTCTATCCGGATTTGATTTCCGGGAACATGCTTATACAAGATACCTCAGATAGTCAACTAGTAATTCCAGTTCGCTCGAACTTACTCCCTGCGACTCAAATAGCTGGTAATCGGCTTTCAGGGTTTTCGAGAACCTGGCAATGCTCATTCCAGGCTTTCGCAATGCCTTGATATACATATCAATGGCTTTTGGTTTAGCCGAAAGGCAATATTCAACATTTCCTGCATTGATATAGTCGTCAGCCGTAGGGTTATCCTCAACTATCAGAGCATAATAATTACGGGCAATTTCGGGCTTGCCTGCTGCCATCGAACACCAGGCGATGGGCCGCCTTAACCTGGTATTCTCAGGAGACAGTATTTCAACTTTGAAATAGTATTCGAGTGCCTCGGGATATCTTTTCAAATCAAACAGGCAATTGCCTGCCATCGTATTGATATAGGTATCCTGGGCATCAAGCGTCAAAGCTTCCAAACACCATTTTAAAGCTTCCTCATCCCGGTTCAACTGCCTGAGGCAATAGATTATTTTTTTAACGCTCCATTGCCGGTTAACGTCGAACAACTCGCACTGCCGGTAATACTCCAGGGCTTTTTCTACATCGCCGGTGCGCTGGTAACTGTATGCCAACTTACCAATAAGTTCGCCCGAAGGTTCAGGCTGCATGGATAGGTGACTGAGCAGCGGAATAGCCTCGGCATAGCGCTCCTTTTCAAATAAGAATTCTGCCAGTCTATTGACTGACTGATTATTATGTTTTAGCAACTCGAACAATACTGTATCCTCCAGCTGCCAGTTACCGGCAAATATGTCCCGGAAATCGGAGCGAAAGGGATGCAACTTATAAAACCGGTATAAATCCTGGATGTATTGCGTGAATATATAGTTTTCGCGGCTCGGGTTGGCGAGCAAGTTCTCTTCCTCTTTAAGCTCTTTTAAACTTTCGGCTTCTGCATTGAACATACCCATTATACCGCTGCGCTGATTATCAGGCAAATGGCTCATATTGAGGCAGAATGAGTACTTATCGGAATTGCACATGTAAAACGAGTTCTCCATTCCTTCGAGAAATGCATCCCCCTTCTGCCCTTCGCTGGCAACTGCTTCGCGTGCAACTTCGTTTTCCTTGTAAAAAGGCCTGAACCAATTGGAAATATCCCTGAAAAAATCGAAATGCTTTAACATTGCAAAAGTGCCCATGAACAGGTCAACTCCGTCCATTTGCATATTCGACATTTTTTCAATCTTATCAAGCAGCCCGGGAGTATCCTCAAAAAGCGTTTCCCAGTCAGGATTTTTGTCTTCAACAATTTCGTCGCCGATGATATGGTCGATATCCAACTTCTCCCTTATCTTTTCCTCAATCTTCTGAATATCAGGAGTAATTTCCTTTTTGAACTCACTGGTGACTTTTTCCGTTTCAAGGGCTTTGAAAAAAGCAATCAACACACTTGTTATATCGCTATAAAAGAGTTCGTTACGCGAAATCTCCCTGATCTTTTGATCGATGGAAGGGTACAATTCAATGCGCTTGTCGTAAAAATATACGGCGATCACAATAGCCGTTAATGCCCGCTGCCACACTTCATTCTCCCTCTGTTCATAGAATTTGAATAGCTGCAGAAACTTTTCAGTATCGAAGCAGTTCATGAGGCTGAGCGAGATGGCACTAACCGCGAGGCATTTTTCGTACCATGGCAGGTATTTCGATAACCGGATGGAATCGATGAGCTGGATATCGGTATCGGTATATTTATCGGTGAGCCAAATTACCTGAAAGAGTTTTGGTGTTACCTGGTAGCTTATTCCTTTGCCGGGTTGGCCGCCTGACTGTACTTCGGTTTCACGAAGCATCCTGTCGAGTTCCTGATCAAACGAAAGGGTGTCGATATTGCGGGTTGCATCTTCTTTTGCAAATTCTTTCTCTTTTTCAATCTGCTTTTTCAGCGAGGCAGTATTGAGACCTGTTTTCTCCATCGATTTTTGCTGCACCTTGTCAGCAAGTTCAAGTATGGACGTTTTAAGCGACATAAGTATTCTGTCGCGCTGCGGGTCGGGAACACCTCTGAAAGTGTACTCGAGCAGCATACGATATGTATTGTCCAGGTTTTCGAATTCAAGCGTATAATCGGCGACATTCAGGCCTTCCATCATTTTGCCAAGGCTGATAAGTGCTTCCTTAAGCCTGTTGTTGAACACGCAGGAGCATACTTTGGAGAAAAGGTTTGATATTTCTGACTTGTCAGGCATAGGAGATAGGCTGATTACGCAATCATTGCATTGAAATCATCTTCCGAAATAATCGGAACATGGAGTTGTTCAGCCTTTTTACGTTTCTCAGGGCCCATATTTTCACCGGCAAGAACATAGGAGGTGTTTTTTGACACACTTCCTGCATTTTTTCCGCCATGGGCTTCGATAAGCGATTTAATGTCGTCGCGCGAACGGCTGAACACACCACTTACCACAAAAACTTTGCCTGACAGTTTATCTGACAAATTGGCGCTTCCTTCGTTTCGGTTCTCAAATTCAAGTCCGGCAATTCTTAATCTACCTATTATTTCACGGTGTTTTGGATTAGCAAAATAGTCGATAATGCTTGCGGCAATCTTGCTGCCAATTTCTTCTGCCATCAGAAGTTCATCGGTACCAGCTGATTGCAGCTTTTCTATGCTTCCGAAATGCCGTGCAAGCTTTTTAGCCACGGTTTCGCCCACATACCTTATTCCCAGGGCATAAAGAACACGTTCAAAGGGAACATTTTTCGATGATTCAACGCCTTTCAGTATGTTTTCGGCTGATTTTTCCCTGATGGAAATCTTTTTCTCCTTTTGATCATCGCTGGTTATTACCTTCGTAAGTCCAATAAGTTTTTCATTATTAAGGCCATACAAATCAGCTACATTTCTTACCAATCCACTTTCGTAGAGCATCTCCACTTTGCCTTCACCCAGACTTTCGATGTTCATGGCCCTGCGGCTTATGAAATGCTCAAGTTTTCCTTTAATCTGCGGCGGACAATCGTCCTCATTCGGACAATACCAGGCGGCTTCACCGGGATTTCGAATAAGCGCGGTACCACATTCGGGGCAATGCGTGATAAAGGCAACAGGCTGTGAGAACAAATCGCGGTTTTCAATCTCTACACCAACAATTTTCGGGATGATCTCCCCTCCTTTTTCGACATACACCGAATCACCGATACGCACATCGAGCTTTTCGATAATATCGGCATTGTGAAGGCTGGCTCGTTTAACAATTGTGCCGGCCAGTTTTACAGGTTGCAGGTTTGCAACAGGAGTGACCGTACCTGTACGACCAACCTGGTAATCGATTGACAGCAAAAGTGTTGCAACCCTTTCGGCCTTGTATTTATACGCAATTGCCCAACGTGGCGATTTTGCCGTGAAACCCAATGCCTGCTGTTGCGCCAGGGAGTTCACTTTGATAACCACACCGTCAATATCATATGGCAGCGTTTCGCGCTTTTTACCTGCTTCGAGAATGAACTGCCACACTTCATCCATTGAATTGCAAACACGTGTTTGATCCGAAATCCTGAATCCCCAGGATTTTAATGCCGCAAGGCTTTCGGCATGAGTGGCAAAGGTGAGGTTATCGCCAGCAAGAAAATAGCAGTAATTTTCGAGTCTGCGCCTGGCAACTTCAGCCGAATCCTGCATTTTTAAAGTGCCGGCAGTCGAATTCCGGGGATTTGCAAAGGGCGTTTCACCTATTTCAACACGCTCCTCGTTGAGGGCGTCGAACGCATTGCGGGGCATAAAAATCTCACCACGCACCTCAATTTCGTCAGGAACTGAATTACCCTGAAGTTTTAACGGGATACTGCGTATGGTCTTTACATTTGTGGTCACATCGTCGCCACGCACTCCGTCGCCACGTGTTAATGCCCTGAAAAGTAATCCATTACGGTAATTCAGACTGATGGATACACCGTCGAATTTGAGTTCGCAAACATACTGTACGTTGTTGCCGGCAACTTTGCGCACACGTGTGTCGAAATCGCGCAGCTCTTCCTCGGAATAGGTGTTTCCAAGCGATAGCATCGGTATTTTGTGCTCAAATGATGCAAACTCTTTCGTTATGAAACCGCCAACCCGCTGAGTAGGCGAATCGGGAAGTGCAAGTTCAGGGTGTTCCATTTCGACCCGGGTAAGCTCTTCGAGTAGCATATCAAATTCATAATCTGATATTTGGGGTTGTGCCATCACATAATACAGGTAGTTGTGATGATTGATCTGATCGGTAAGATATTTGATCCTTTCGGCGATGTTGGTCTCTGCCATGGCTATTTTTTCGTTTCCGGAATGAGCGCGGTGTTTCGGTATATGTAGATATCCTGGTTTAAATTCACCGGGTTTATCCAGTGCATAAAGCGATCAACCATTCCCGAGTGAATCGTAGTTTCGTATTCGAGCGAAGGCAGGAACGGTTTCAGTGCTTCTACCCTGCCATCGAGGCTGTCGTTTTCGAAGAAAAGCACAAACCGGGCAAGTCGCAGGCTGTCAGTATTTTGAAAGGTCTTAATAAAATTCAGCTGGTAGCCTGATTTTGATTTTGACATTACATCCACCCATTGCCCCATATAATAAACAGGTACCATTTTGGCACTATTATGTTTTGAGTCTTCAAGCAAAATCATTTTAACATCCTTATAATCTGAAAGATAAGACATTGCTTCCACTCTCGATTTCTTTGAATATGAGAAACTAACCAACAGCAAAAGCAAAATGTTCAGCACCCAGAAGAACTTCCAGCTTCCATTGATCAGTTTCCGGTTACGGGTTATTAATGCAGATTTACCTGAAATGTACGACCACCCGACAGTGCCCAGCAGCACCACAAAAGGGATAACAGGAAATATAAACCGTTCCTGCTTGTTGGGGAATACCGAATGGAAGACCAGAAAAATGAAGGTCGGCAGGAATATGAGCAAATGCTTGCGCCACGTCGCGAAGAAACCCGCGAGCAGAAACAATGAGACCGGAGGAATGAGGATACCCGCCAGCAGAAGGATGTAATTGTACCAGGGCCCAATGATGTAATCGTAAGCAGCCTGCATGTTGTAACGAACGTATTCTGCAAATTCAGTGAATGGTGCGCCCCAGATGAAATAGTCAACCAAGCCCTGTATTGGCAGAATCGAAAGCAGCACACCTGCTCCGAAAACCACTGCAGGCCACCATAAACGCAACAACAACAAAGCCAGACCAGTTCCGGCAATGAACGATGCTGTTTGAAACCGTACCGAAAAAGCCAACCCCATAATGATACCCGACAGCAGATAGTTCCACATGGGTTTTGCGGAATCATTTGCGCTGATAATGAACCACATACCAGCCAACAGAAATGGAATTGAAACAATTTCGACCAGGTTCCGGACACTAAGGAAAGGCATGAACCATAAAAATGCCATCAACAGCGAAGCCGTAAAGGCTTCTTTTTTACCTGCTATCTTATCAGTGATCCTGTATGTAAAATACACTGCAAGCAACGAAAATAAGGCGTGAATAATCCTTACAATTAACATTTTAACCTGTGGATCGCTGATTCCGAGCCAGTCGCACACAATAAAAAACAGGTAATGAAGTCCTGAGTAAAACAAGCTGTGCCCGTCTGGTTGAGGGTGGCTCCCGTTAAGTGGCAGCCATTCCTGGTAATTTATCCCCTGCGACCACCAATACGATGGTTCGATAACAAGAAAATGGTCGTCGTGCATCCCGAAACCCCTCGAAAATATAGCACTCAGCAACCGGATCAGCAAGGCCGGCAGCAGAATGAAAAGCAAAGGCCTTGTTACTTTTAAATTATTTATCTTACTGATAGTAAACGTCATACGTACAGGAAAGCTGGCGGTTATCAATGGTTAAAGTTAGTGAATATTGCGTATCATTCAGTTCGGTTTTCGCCTCTTCCTGGAGGTCGTATTATGGGCAACTTGATTACCTTCGCAAAAATTTCATTTCATGAAAACGATGATAATAAGGACAATTCTTCTCTCCGGCTCATTACTTTTTGGAACATTTTTCTCGTTTCAACTATCTGCGCAACAACGATATACGCCTGAATTATTGTGGAAGCTGGGTCGCGTGAGCGAAGTTCAGGTTTCGCCCGATCAGAGGCAGTTGTTATACGGAATAACCTGGTACGACTTACAGGCCAACAAAGGCAACTGCGATTTATATCTTCAGCCTGTAAAAGGCGGGCAATCGCTGAAAGTAACTTCATTCAACGGCAGCGAATCGAACGGAATCTTTCGCCCTGATGGGAAAAAGATTGCATTCCTCTCTTCAGAATCGGGAAGTTCACAAATTTGGGAAGCAGATCCTGATGGTTCGAAAGCGAAAAGGATTTCGGGCATTGACGGCGATATCACCGGCTTCAGCTATTCGCCCGATGGTACCAAGATACTTTTTTCAAAAAGAGTCAAACTTGATATGACGCCAAACGACCGGTACCCCGATCTACCCAAAGCAAATGCAAGGATAGAAGATGACCTGATGTACCGTCACTGGGATTCGTGGAGCGACTATTCATACAGCCACATATTTGTTGCTCCGTACACTGATGGTGCAATCGGGCAGCCCAAAGATATCATGTATGGCGAACGTTACGATTCGCCCATGCTGCCGTGGGGCGGCATGGAGCAGATATGCTGGAGCCCTGATGGACAAAGTATAGCTTATACCAGTAAGAAAATGACAGGACTTGAATATTCGCTGAGTACTAATTCCGACATATACATGTACAATGTGGTAACCGGCACGACAAATAACATCAGCGAGAGAAACAGAGGGTACGATCAGGATCCTGTGTTTTCGCCCGACGGCAGCAAAATAGTATGGCGAAGCATGGAACGCGATGGTTTTGAAGCTGATAAGGACAGGATCATGATGTATGATGTCGTATCAGGATCAATGAAAGATTATTCAGCAGGCTTCGACCAAAGTTCAAAGAATTTCGTTTGGAGCTCTGATGGCAAAACACTTTGGTTTATCAGCGGGCACCATGGAACCGAACAAATCTACAGCCTCGATCTTTCTTCGGGAGCCATCCAGCAGTTAACCAGTGGCGATCACGATTATGTGTCGATTAACTCAGCCGGGAATGAACTTACAGGCATCAGGCAAAGTATGCTCGAACCTTCTGAAATATTCAGAATATCGCCACAAGGCGCTGAAAACCAGATATCTTTTATAAACAAGGAAATCCTGAGCAATGTAAAGTCGGCATCTGTCAAAAGCCGATGGATAACAACAACGGATGGTAAAAAGATGCTGGTTTGGATAATTCTTCCACCCGATTTTGATCCGAAAAAGAAGTACCCAACTTTACTGTTCTGCGAAGGCGGGCCGCAGAACATGGTTAGCCAGTTTTTTTCGTACCGCTGGAATTTTCAGATGATGGCTGCCAACGATTACATTGTAGTTGCTCCGAACCGCCGCGGTTTATCGGGCTTCGGACAGGAGTGGAACGACCAGATCAGCGGCGATTACGGCGGCCAAAATATGAAGGACTATCTTACAGCCATCGACTCCGTAGCCGCCGAACCTTATGTTGATAAGGACCGGCTTGGAGCTGTAGGCGCCAGCTATGGCGGTTTTTCGGTGCTCTGGCTTGCCGGGCACCACGAAGGCCGCTTTAAAGCCTTTATTTCGCATTGCGGTATGTTTAACCTCGAAGACCAATACCTTACCACTGAAGAGATGTGGTTCGTGAACTGGGACCTTGGCGGGCCTTATTGGGAAAAGAACAATCCGAAAGTTGACCATTCATATGCCAATTCGCCTCACTTGTTTGTTGACAAATGGGACACTCCTATCATGATCGTGGAAGGGGAAAACGATTACCGCATACCGTTCACACAAGGCATGGCTGCTTACAACGCTGCAAAACTCCGGGGCATTCCGGCACGCTACCTGCACTTTCCCGAGGAAAGTCATTGGGTGCTGCGTCCTCAAAACAGTGTTTTGTGGCAACGCGAATTCTTCCGATGGCTCGATAAGTGGCTGAAATAGAACAGCAAAGCCCGGATTTAACACCCGGGCTTTATTATTATCAGTAATCAGGTATTACATGTTCATACCGCCGCATACGCTAAGTACCTGTCCTGTAACGTATTCCGACAGGTTCGAAGCAAAAAAGATACATGCCTGTGCAACATCTTCGGGTTTGCCCCCGCGGCGCAACGGAATTTTCTGAGCCCACTCCTTCCTGACCTCTTCGGGAAGCTTTGAAGTCATATCAGTTTCGATAAAACCAGGAGCGATGGCATTGCAACGAATACCGCGTGATCCAAGTTCCTGTGCGATTGATTTTGTAAAACCAATAAGGCCGGCTTTTGATGCCGAATAGTTCGACTGACCTGCGTTGCCGTTAATTCCAACCACCGAACTCATATTGATTATGGAACCGCTACGCTGTTTGAGCATATACTTTTGAACCGCTTTCGTCAAATTGAAAGCACTTTTGAGGTTCACTTTCAGTACAAGATCCCAGTCAGCTTCAGCCATGCGCATCAGCAGATTATCGCGCGTAATGCCGGCGTTGTTTACAAGCACATCAATACGCACGAACTCAGCAGCAATCGCATCCACAACACGTTCGCTGTCTTCGAACGAACTGGCGTCGGAAGCATAGCCAATGGCTTTTACACCTAAGGCTCTTAACTCATTCTCGGTTTGTTCCATCACTTCATCGCGACGGATATCAGTAAAGGCAATATTGGCGCCTTCGCCGGCAAATGCAATAGCGATCGCCTTGCCAATGCCTCGCGAAGCACCTGTGATCATAGCAGTCTTTCCTTCGAGAAGTTTCATATGTGTTGTTTTTTGTTAATGAACAAATGTGTTACCCGAAATTTGAGTTTTCACAGGGAATTCAAAACTCAATTTTCCAAAAGGCAGTACCTGATCGATCCACTAAGCCCATTTCACCATGTTGAAATCGAGACGGTGCGGCAGCAATGAATTCTTCGGCGTTATCCTGAAAGCAAGGTCAAAAACTCCTGCATATGCAGTATTGAAATGGATAGAGTAAACCGAGTCAGCCCCGTGTTTTTTCTCAAACATCAACTCCCTGACAGTTGTAGCTGATTGCATATGATCGTTAATACGCTGGCCTGCAACCATTTCGACCATCACATCATCGGGCGAAAGTTCTCCAAGCTTGAGCGTTATGCTTGCTGTGAAAACATCACCGAGGTTAAGTGGCTGGGTGTTTGTATCAGGGATACTCACATTCACAACCTCTATCATCTCCCAGTTACGGGCTACCTTCACCTTCCATTTTGCTATTTTGCGAGGCATCTGGTAATCGTCGGAGCGCATCTTAAGTGTGCGATCGTAAAGCTTGTTGTAAAATTTGCTGAAATAGTCATCGAGCATGCGCTTCATGGTAAACTGCGGCGAAATACCCGAAATGGTGTTCTTAATGTGCGATATCCACTTATGCGGAACATCATCGCTGCCGCGATCATAGAACGCCGGTACAATTTCATCTTCAAGAAGGTTGTATATCGTTTCGGCATCAAGTTCATCCTGGAATTGCTGGTTCTGATAAACGCGTTCTTCTTTCAGCGCCCATCCGGCACCCGGAATGTAGCCTTCGGCCCACCAGCCGTCGAGCACACTCAGGTTTACAACCCCGTTCATAATGGCTTTTTCACCGCTTGTACCCGAAGCTTCGAGCGGACGCGTTGGTGTGTTCATCCATACATCAACTCCCTGGACCAGCTTTTTGGCCATATCCATACCATAGTTTTCGAGGAAAACGATCTTGCCGGCAAACTGCGGCATTCGCGATACTTCAATAATGCGCTTGATGAGGTCGGAACCTGCTTTGTCAGCCGGATGGGCCTTGCCGGCAAAAATAAACTGCACTTCGCGGCCTTTGCTGTTAACGATTTCAGCTAATCTGTCGAGGTTTGAGAACAATAAATGTGCACGTTTATAGGTGGCAAAACGCCTGGCAAATCCTATGGTAAGGGTGTTTTTATCAAGTGTGTCAATGATCTTGATGATGTGTTTTGGATTCTCATGGCTGTAACTCATCTCTTCCTGGTAACGGGTGGTGATGAAGTTGATGAGGTCGCTCCTCAGATGCTGCCGAATCTCCCATATTTCCTTATCGTCAACATCCTGAATCTTTTGCCATAAGGCCAGATTGGACTGATCGTTAAGGAAGTTTTCGCCCAGCGACCGGCAATACAGCTCCTTCCAAAGCTTTGAAGTCCAGGTTGGAAGATGCACGCCATTGGTCACATAATCAATGTGGAGCTCGTCTTCGAAGAATCCGTCGTACATGTTTCGAAACATCGAGCGCGTGACCCTTCCATGGATGCGGCTTACACCATTCATTTCCTGCATAAGCCTGGCAGCAAGTACGCTCATTGAGAATTTTTCGTCCGGTTTATTTTCGATATACCGGCCCAGATTCATGAATGTATTCCAGCTAATATTCAGACGTTCAGCATAATGTGGAATATAAGCCCTGAGCAGATCTTCGGGAAATGCATCATGCCCGGCAGGTACCGGGGTATGCGTAGTGAAAAGGCTCGACGAACGCACAACCTCCATAGCCTGGGCAAAAGAGAATTTCTTTTCCTGTACAAATTCCCGAAGCCGTTCTATGCCAATAAAAGCAGCATGGCCTTCGTTGCAATGATACAGGTCAGGATTGGCATCAATGGCATCAAGCAGCCTTATACCGCCCACACCAAGTAATAGCTCCTGTTTAAAACGGTTTTCGAGGTCGCCACCGTACAACTGATGTGTTATGGAGCGATCGCCTTCGGGATTCTCATCATGATCGGCATCGAGCAGGTACAAAGGCACCCGGCCAACGTCAACACGCCAGACTTTTGCGATCAGGTTACGGCCGGGCAGAGCAATTTTCACCTGAACCGGCTCACCCGCAGCATCAACAACCGGTGCAACCGGTAAAAGATTAAACCGCTGGGGATTATATTGCGATATCTGTTCACCTGACGGAGACAACAGCTGTCTGAAGTAACCATAACGGTAAAGCAAGCCGATACCAATCATATCAACATTTGAATCGCTTGCCTGTTTCAGGTAGTCACCTGCAAGCACTCCAAGTCCGCCGCTGTATATCTGCAACGAGTCGTGCAATCCAAACTCCATGCTGAAGTAAGCGATACGGGGAGTACTCTTCGATTCGCCCTCTTTCATATATGCCTGAAATTCAGCATATACTTTGTGCATCCTATTGATAAACTCCTGGTCTGCTTCAAGTTTCTTCAGTTGCTCAAATGATAAGGCATTGAGCATTGGAATCGGATTCTTCTCAAATTTCTTCCATAGCGAAGGATGAATGGAGTAAAAAAGCTCAACGGCATCGGCATTCCACGACCACCAAAGGTTATGACTCAGATGGTAAAGAGGCTGCAATATGGGCGGAAAATTCTGCCTTATCATGATCTTTTTCCATTCAGGAGCCGAATGAGGCTTTACCGGCACTGTTTCCATGACTTCAACGTGGCGTTTGTCCCTGAACAAATCAGCCCTTGTAGAAACCTTATTCAATGCAAGATCGTATGCCTGCCGGTAATGAACCTCAAGGTTTTTCCATAAAGCTTTTTTCGCGATATCAATGGCATGGCCGATGTATTCGTTGCGAGTGGCCTGATCTATTTCGTCGAACCGACGGATTACTTTTATGATTTCATCGGTAACATCGCGGTAGTTTTCATCATCACGGTCGATTACGGTGATAACATCGTTGCCGCAATTTTGCCTTGCCCACAAGCCAAATCCTGCCAACGAGGTGGTTACTGACGGTACGCCGTAAGCCAGGCTTTCGAGCGGTGTATATCCCCACGGTTCGTAATACGAGGGAAATGCCGAAAGGTCGAATGCAGGCAGCAGGTCGTAATAATCTATATTCAGGATGCCATCATCGCCGGTAAGATAACTTGGTACGAAGAAAACTTTCACATTATCCTGCGGCGAATTATTCAGGCCGTTCTCCTTAATTGTTTTCAGGATAATATCATCGCCATGGTCGAACAAACCATGCGTGAGGTATTTTCCTGAGGTGGGAGCACTGAAATCAGGATTTCCGATTCGTTCGGCAAGGCCGGCAACGGGTCCGTAATGATGTGCCGGAATCATAATAAAGGCAAGTACCGGCTTTTTGAGTTTATTCTCGCGATTAAGGTTGCCGAGCGACTTAATAAACAGATCAATGCCCTTGTTCCTGAATTCATACCGGCCACTTGTAACAAGGAGAAGACTTTCGTCCGACACATCCTGGTTAAGTATGGCTTTAGCCACGTCGATCAGGCGCTTGCGACCTTCAATACGGTCGCGGTTAAGCGCTTTTCTATCCGGGATTAGTTTTTCATCAAAACCATTTGGAGTAACCAGGTCAGGTTTGCGGCCGAGAAAACGTTCACACTCACGCCCTGTTATACCACTTACCGTTGTGAAAGCATCACTAGCAATAGCAGCGTGCATTTCGAGCGAATGTTTTGCCAGTATGTTGAACCTGCGCGAGATTTCGCCGCTGTCGTAATCATTAAAATGGCTGTAAAGTGGCAGATTATTGCCGGCAATTGAACGCCCCACAACAGTAGCATGCGTTGTAAATACACAACCAACCTGCGGAACGCTATGACGGAGGTACAATATGCCTGCACCGGTCATCCATTCATGAAACTGGGCAATTATCTTATCCTGCGCGGTGAGGTAGAATTCATAGTAGCTCTCGATAACCTTGCCGGCTGCATATCCGAAAAGGGCAGGTTCAACATAATCCCAGTTTCCGGTGATGCTGTCGAGTTTGTAGGTTTCCCATAACTCGGCAAATATTTTATCTTTTGAAGGAAACAAGTTGGTAAAGTCAACAAGGATCACAATTGGGTTGCCCTGTATGTTCCATCGGCCCACTTTTATGCGCAGGCCTTCTGATTCAGCTGTTTTCCTCCATGAGCGGAGCAGTTCGGGATCCTCCGTAAAATATGGATTTTGCCGTGTTTCTTTCCATACATCGGGGCCGATGAGGATGAAATTGTCGCCATACTCCTGCTGTATGTCAGGAGCTTTTGTCGAAACTACAGTGTATATCCCTCCTACCTTGTTGCAGACTTCCCAGCTGATTTCAAAAATATAATCGGGTTTGGTTAAGTTTTCTTTAGTCATAAGGAATTATGAAATTGAGGGCTGCCGTGGAAACATGAGCAACCCGGCTCTGATGAAGAGTCCTTTGGTGTTTTTATGAGTTTGATTTAAAGGCTGCAAAAGTACTACATTTCAAAATACCTTTTGCTGAATGAACAACTGAGCATAGCCCGGCATAATTCCAGATGCCAGTTAACAAACAATAAGACACACGTTAACAATGTGTTACGAGTTACAAACAGACATAGTTGAAAAAAAATGAGTTCTGAGAAATACAGCTATACCTGACTTCGTTCAAGCCCTAAGAATAAATAGACGACTCCTTGCAAATAGCCCTGTTTATCAGCCCAGAATCACTTTGCTTTCTTTATTGCCTTAGGATTCGCAATTTTTTTTGCAGTTGTCTTTTTTTCAGCTACAGCAACTTTTTTAGTTGCCTTTACGGTGCTTGTAGTAACCGGTTTCACAGGTTTTTCCTTTAGTACTTTTTCCGATTGTTTTACCGGTTTACCCCGGGTAACACGCATTTCTTCGTACTCTTTTACACGTATAAGGAAATCGGAGACCACGTTCATGTAATTGATAAAAGCCTCGTACGGTGTGCCATATGGATTAAAATAATGGTGCACTGCGCCGTCGCTGAACCATTTGGTGCACATGTAATAGAAATGGTCGCTGCATTGCAGGTAGTTCCAATCGCGCACCAGGTCTTCGTCGTCGCAATCGGACATGGTCGCAGCAACAGAATAAAGTGTATCAAATGCCTCGTCCTGCAGGTCGTTGCCGAGCCAGGCCGTCATATCGCGTTCTTCATCGGCCCATGATATTGTGTAAGGCACATCCAGCGAATCAACCGGGTCTAGCAGGTCAGCAATTTGAGAAGGGGTGCGGAAAATCCACTTTTTCGATCGCAGGACAGTTCCGGGCAAAGCTTTGAGGAAGGCGAAAATGCCGCTTTCGGCTTTTTGGTGTTCGCCAAAAGTTTCATAATCCATAAAAATGTTCACTACCTCCTGTTTCTTTTCAATGACATTGAGCCAGTTGAGGTATTTTTCGGCAGTGAGCGGCCATTCGCTCCAGTTTGTCTGCGAAAAGCGGAAGGCAATATCGTCACTAAGCTGATAATTGCGGAGCAGAAGTTTCAGACCGGGATGCGGTTTGCTCTTGTATAGATAATTGGGGCTTTTCCAACCCAGTACCTGTTTGGCGCCTTCGGTGAGCATAACTTTGTAACCGAGCCTGTAAACCATATCGGCAACCTCGTTCGAATAAACAAGTTCCGTATTGCGAAATGCCACGGGTTTAACACCAAACAGCTTTTCAATGGTTTGAGCATGTTGCTGAACCTGTTGCCTGAACTCCGTTTCATTTTTAAATGCTGCCAGCGAGTGTGAATACGTTTCGGCAAGAAATTCCACATTCCCCGTTTTGGCAAGTTTCCTGAAACTTTCGATCACCTCGGGCGTATATTTCTTAAACTGTTCGATGGCTGTGCCTGTAATACTGAACGAAACCCTGAAATCGGCACCGTATTCCTTAATGAGGCCAAGCAATATTTCGTTTGCCGGCAGGTAACACTTTTCGGCTATTCGTTTAACAATGTGCTTATTCTGGTAATCGTCGTAGTAATAATGATCAGCTCCGATATCGAAGAACCTGTATGTACGAAGCCTGAATGGCTGATGAACCTGGAAATAAAGGCAGATAGATCTCATGACAATATATTTTTCGTTGTTACTCTTGATAAACTTGTTTGTAAACTTCAACAATGTGCCTGGCAGCATTTTCCCATTTCAGGTTGTTAACTTCCTCGGTACCATGTTTCCTGAACATGGTTGTGAGAGAGTCGTAATGCAGCAGGCTGTATATGGCATCGGCCATAGCGTCAATGTCCCAGAAATCAACCTTAAGCACATGGTCGAGCACTTCGGCAACACCTGATTGCTTTGATATGACCACCGGCACATTCGAACGCATGGCTTCAAGAGGTGAGATGCCGAAAGGTTCTGATACCGAAGGCATTACATATACATCGCTCATAGCAAACATGCGGTCAACATTTTCGCCTTTTAGGAAACCTGTAAAGTGAAAATTGGATGCTATGCGGAGTTTGGCTGCCCGACGTATCATTTTTTCCATCAGGTCGCCGGTGCCTGCCATCACAAACCTCACATTTTTATCCCGCTCCAGCACTTTTTTAGCGGCTTCAATGAAGTATTCCGGGCCTTTCTGGAAAGTGATCCTACCGAGAAAAGTCACTACCTTTTCCTTCACATGTTTTTCGCTGTTGGCAAGCTCGGCTTTCTCAATAGGCTCAACAGCATTGTGTACCGTAAAAACCTTGTCGGGATTTATTCCGTAGCGCTCAATCACAATGTTACGCGTAAGGTTGCTGACCGTTATAACGCGGTCGGCCTCTTCCATTCCTTTGCGTTCGATGTCGTAAACGTTGGAATTAACATTCTCACCCGAGCGGTCGAATTCGGTAGCATGCATATGCACCACCAGCGGTTTGCCCGAAACATGTTTGGCTGCAACGCCTGCAGGATAAGTGAGCCAGTCGTGGGCATGAATGATGTCGAACTGCTGTTCGGATGCCAGTGTGGCTCCAATGAGGGCATAACGCGAAACCTCGGTCATAAGATCCTGACCGTATTTGCCTGAAAAACTGAAACGTTCGGCAAAAACAGGACTCATCTTTTCTTCGGTTGTCCGGAGGTCTTCGGCCACCATTTTCTCAAACTCAACCGGGCCAACATACGGAATAAGGTTTGAGCCTATTTCCATAAAGGTTATCTGGTTCCAGTAGTCCTGGAAAACAGGCTCGCGCATTTTCACCGTAACATCACTCGCATTAATCAGCCGCACTGCTTCCTGGCTTTCGTCGCCATAGGCTTTAGGCACAACGAACAATACTTCGATGCCATGTTTCAATAATCCCTTGGTCATGCCAAAACAGGCTGTACCTAACCCCCCGGTGATGTGCGGCGGAAACTCCCACCCAAACATCAGTACTTTCATATGAATAAATTTGAAAAGTTATTTCTTTGTTTTCTTTACCGGTTTATATTGATCCACAAGCCATTTCATCCGCTGCACTTCGGCAACACTCCAGGCCTGGCTTATTGTGCCCGAAGGCTTATGTGGCGGATCGCCGTCGTAAAGTTCTGATATTGAGCCTATACCATGCTCCGTCATCACTTCTTCGAGCCCGTTGTATATGTTGGTTATGAATCTAACTCCTGATTCTTCATGCAATTTCAGGTAACCTTCGGCAAAATGCCCAAGCAGCCACGGGAATACCGAGCCCTGGTGATATGCGCGGTCGCGTTCGGCCTGATTTCCGGTATATTCGGGCTTGTAGGCAGGGTTTTTAGGCGCCAGTGTCCGCACTCCACGAGGAGTGAGTAACTCGCTGATAACCCTGTCTATAACCCCTTTGCGCTGATCGTCGTCAAGCGGCGAATATGGCAGCGATGTGGCGAAAATCATGTTTGGACGCACTGATATATCACGGTAACTACCATGCACATAGTCAGCAAGGTATTTCTTATCATTTATCCAGAATGTTTCGACAAACTCAACCGGAATTCGGGCAGCAACGGATTCCCAGTCATTGATAAACTCGGTATCACCAGCTTCGCGCGCAAGTTCGAGGGCAAACTTGATGGCATTGTACCACAGCGCGTTTATTTCGACAGGCAACCCGACACGCGGTGTAACCGGCTGACCATCAACAATAGCATCCATCCAGGTCACAGCATTACCTTCCTCACCTGCATACAACAGGCCGTTGTCGAGCATATGAATATTATACTGCACTCCCTGCCTAAATCCGTAAAGGATGGTTTTCATCGGTGATCCATAATCTTTCCAGACCTCTTTATCACCTGAAAAACGTATGTACTGCTGCAACGTCCAGAAGAACAGTAATGGGGCATCCACCGAATTATACAAGGCTGATATGCCGTTGCCCATATTAGGGAAGAGCGGCCCTTTCATTCCAGCAATAAGTTCATCAATCACTGCCCTGAAAACCTGGAATTCGCCCTGGATCAGCGTAAGGCCGGGTAATGCAATGAATGAATCGCGCGACATGCACCCAAACCATGGGAAACCGGCAAGAATCTCATAACTTTTATTGCGGTGCCTTATAAATTGCTGGCTTGCATTGAGCAGGCAGTGCTCGTAACTGTCGCGTTTGATGCGGTGCCGCATCTCATGGTTATAAATTTCGGGGAAAATTCCTGGGTCAGTTTCTTCGAGGCTTGCGACAAAATAGACGCTCTCGCCTTTAGCAATAGGCATTTCAAAAGTGCCGGGAGTAAGCAGGTCTTCCAGGTAATCGTAGCCGCGCGCTTTTTCACGGATGTATTCGAAATTAAAGTACCAGTCGGGCCGATAGGCGAATGCAGGTTTTTTTGAAAATTGCATTACCAGGTTTGAGAAACCGGGATACATGCGCATCCTTATGCCATTGGCGGCTTCCTGGTAGCTAAGATCAGCGTTGCCATTGGCTTTGCTTACGGCATGTATATTCCTGAACGCCATAAAAGGCCTCAAGCGCAAGGTGGTAGGTGAATGTGCATCAACCAGGGTATATTTGATAATCAGCCTGTCGGCACTGGCCACAAAGGTCATCTCCTTGGTAAGTACCACTCCGCCAACCCTGTATGTAATGGTTGGGAAAGGGTCCGATTCAAAATCGGTGATGTATTTATGGCCTTTTGGGGTATATACATCTCCTTTAAACCGGTGCAGGGCAAGGTTGAATTCGGCGTTTTGCTGAATTATTGTCTCGTCGAGTGATGATAACAAAACATGCAGGCCACCGTCGATCTGGGGCTGAGGCACGACCAATAATCCATGATATTTGCGCGTATTACAGCTGATTATCGTGGTGCATGCATATGATCCTGCCCTGTTTGCCCTTAGCAATTCACGCGTCAGCGAGAATTCAAGATTTACCAGCTGATCTTTATCAAAGTGGATGTAACTCATTTCTTGTCAATATTTTATACAAATAATCATGTTTAAAGTTTCGCCCTGCAAAGGTAAACATACGTTTTAGTAACTTCCATTAAAAACAACCAAATTTCCAAATATGTTTCCTGCTGAATGCAACTTTAAAAATACTGAAATAATTAAGAAATTGTCATCATACAAATAATAATTCTCCGGCTAAGCCGTATTTACTGTTGAGAAAAGTAATTTTGCAGAAACTTTAACCTGATGATATTGACTAAACGACATAGCAAATGGCTGATTGTCATCCTGTTGACAGCATCAGGTTTTTCCTTTATTTTTCAAAGCTGCCAGAAAGAAGAATTCAATACCGGCAGTGATTTCAAACTTGAATTCAGCAACGACACCGTAATTTTTGATACTGTTTTTACTTCGATCGGTACAGCCACCCAGGCATTAATGGTTTACAACAACAGCGACCTGCCGGTAAAAATCGCTTCAGTAAGCCTTGCAGGAGGCAGTTCATCACCATACCGCATCAATATTGACGGTGATGCCGTTTTCAAACAATCGGATTTAGAAATTGCAGCAAAGGACAGCCTCTATATTTTTGTTAAAGTGACGATTGACCCCAACAATACCGACGAACCGCTGATCAGAACCGACTCCATACTTTTTGAAACCAATGGCAACCTGCAGGAAGTAAAGCTTGTAGCCTGGGGACAGGATGCATACTTCCATAATAACGACACGCTGAGCGGAAATGTTGAATTCACGAATAACAAACCGCACGTGATATACGGCAACCTTGTTGTCGATTCGCTCAGCATGCTCACTGTTGATGAAGGCGTTCAGCTGTGCTTTCACAAAAACAGCGGGCTCATAGTGAGGAATACCGGCACACTCAAGGTGAATGGCACACTCGCCAGCCCTGTTGTTTTCAGGAGCGATACTTACGTGAATTTCGACCCGCTGCACGACACGGTACCCGGCATGTGGAATGGCTTGTGGCTGCAGGGTGGCAGTGGGAAATATGACTTCACATACGCTGAAATAAGGAATTCGGATGTAGGAATTATGATTGACAGTTGCAATGCTTCCTCCCCGCCTGCATTGACGCTTTACAACTGCAAAATCCGAAATACCACGAGTTATGGGCTCTACACTCAATCGGCCACAATACTTGCCGCTAATTGTGAATTCAGCAACAGCGGCGGATACCTGCTATGCCTGCAGGGTGGCAGTTATGATTTCAGGCACTGCACGTTTGCCAATTACTGGCAATGGCTCAGGAAAACACCGTCGGTTTACCTTCGCAACTCCTATGAAGATATACTGGGTAGATCGCATAAATCCCCGCTGAATACGGCTTACTTTGGAAACAGCATTGTTTATGGTACTTATCGTGAAGACGATACCCTCACCGAAGTGATTGCCTATGCAGAAAAAGGGATTGGTTTTAACTTTACCTTCGATAATTGTTTGGTAATAAATAATTTACAGAAGCATTACTCTTCAAATTTCAGTAACTGTATTATGAAAGCCGATTCGGTATTTATGGATACCGACCACTGGAATTTCGAACTTGACACTCTTTCGCCGGCACTCAATATCGGTTCGAGGAACATTATCAATTTTTCGGTCCTCAATATCACTTCCGACCTGAACGGAATTTCGCGGGTAAGCGATACCGGCCCTGACCTCGGCGCTTATGAGCGGGTCGAGAACCAATAAAAAAACCAGGACAAATGCCTGGCTTTAAGACTTATACAAATAGACCGTTATCCTTTAAGCAGTTTTAGCATCGCTGACCCGATTTCGGCAGGCGAATCGACCACGGTGATGCCGCATTCGCGCATGATGGCTTTTTTAGCTTCGGCAGTGTCGGCTTTGCCTCCAACAATTGCACCTGCGTGGCCCATTGTGCGCCCTTTCGGCGCAGTGGCGCCTGCAATAAAACCAACAACAGGTTTAGTGCCATGGTCGCGCACAAAATAGGCTGCTTCGGCTTCCATGCTTCCGCCGATTTCGCCAATCATCACAATACCTTTAGTTTCGGGGTCGGCCATAAACATTTCAACGGCTTCCCTGGTGGTAGTGCCTATGATAGGGTCGCCGCCAATGCCAATACCCGTGCTTTGTCCCAGGCCAGCCTTGGTAAGCTGGTCAACAGCCTCGTAGGTAAGGGTTCCGGAGCGCGAAACAATGCCAACAATACCTTTCTGATGGATGAAGCCCGGCATAATACCAACCTTGGCTTCGCCGGGAGTGATAACACCCGGACAATTAGGACCTACAAGGCGGCAATCGCGGCCTTCAAGGTATTCCTTGACCATGAGCATATCCTTTACAGGAATACCTTCGGTAATGCAGACAATAACTTTTATTCCGGCTTCGGCGGCTTCCATGATTGCATCCGCTGCAAATGCAGGTGGTACAAAGATGAGCGAAACGTTTGCCCTGGCTTCTACGACCGCATCTTTCACAGTATTAAAAACAGGTTTGCCCAGATGTACCTGGCCGCCTTTGCCGGGAGTAACACCACCAACAACATTGGTACCATAATCTATCATCTGCGAAGCATGAAAAGTGCCTTCGCTGCCCGTAAATCCCTGAACTACAATCCGCGAATCTTTATTAACAAGAATACTCATACAATTATTGGGTTTATCGTTGCCAAAGATATTGAATTTTACATTTGAAATGGTTGCCCTGAACAGGGGCGACGCATTAAAAATTCAGGACTTTGAAGATATACTCAGGAGACCATCCCGCAAGTAATCTTTTAGATTTCAGACCTATTTTTTCATCATCCTTTTTCAGGAGATTTAGTGCTAATCTATTTATTATAGAGAAGTTAACAGCTGCGTTGCCGGCTCTTTTTCTACTTGCATCTTCATTGAATGCGACATCCAAACTCCAATGAACCTTATTTTCTATTTCCCAATGAGAACGGATCGCCTTTGATATTTGTTCAGCCCCACAACAAAGGCTGCTGATGTAATAACGTGTTTCTTTCTGTGTTTCACCTGTTGATTTTATGTAGCGTTCACTTTCCATTCTCACCAGAGTGCTTAGAGACTTCCACAATGTTGGTTTTTCAATTAAACTTAGATCACTGATTATGGAGCATGTCCTGGTTTCTATTCTCCCATGACCGAAATCAAGTTGCTGGCTAACCTGTTCTGGCTGAAGCATCTTGAAACTATCCCTAATATCATCAATCAATTCAGGTTGATTCTCTTTTACGGCCAGAATATATTCGGCTTTCTTACTTCTGATCTTCTTTGCTATCTCTTTCTGACATCCCATCGCATCGATCGTAATAATGCTCCCTTCTAACAGCAAAGCATCTAATAACTCAGGTATCGCCGTTATCTCATTTGACTTTTCTTCAACCTTTACCTGGCCTATGATCATTTGATTGGAATTTGACCAGGCACTCACAATATGGGTTGCACTATGAAAGCCTTTTCCCCGGCTTCCCCTTACCGTCTTTCCATCAATAGCTACAATATCGCCCGGGTATTTACTTGCCAAGGATTGAACCCAAGTAGTGAATACCTTTTCAAATTCTGCCGGATCTAAGGATGCGTAAAACCGGTTAAAGGTGTCATGACTGGGTATGCCATTAGGCAAGGTTAGAAAAGAAGATAACCATGGCTTCTTTTGCCTGCCAAATAGTTCAATCTCATTCCATGACTCAGCACCACTGATAACTGCTGCTATTGTAATAAAGACAATGTCTTCAAGCTGATGAAGCTTTTTTCTTTCAATTCTTGGGTCTTTCATGCTTGAAAGATACCCCAATAAATTCGAATTGCCCAAATTGTTTATGTATTTGATTATCAGGCTAATATAATCAAATATTACAACTCAAACAAATATATTATGTTGATTATCAATTATTTAAACCATTATTTATCAACATTTAATTGTTCGTTATTTTAATGCGTCGCCCCTGTTGCCCTGAATGAGGTGTTCGTACTTCTATTAAAAAAGTGACTTCCTCGAAGATGAATGCATCTTCATTGTTGTAATTGATTGTGAAAATCCTGAAATAAAAGTTAACTTGGGAGTTGCTGTTTTTAACTGCCAACAACGAGATGTTGAAAAGAAATCATTCCTTACCCGCGACGATGCATTCAGATGAATGATTTTTGTCGTATGATCTCATCCATCACAAGAAAAACAATTAAACGTGCCGGAAACACCGCATTTAACTTCTTTTTGTTGTTGTCAATACTCATAATTTCAGCTTGTTCGGGCCAACGAAAGGACGGGAAGGATAAAGTTCGTAACTGTATTGAGCTTAATTTCCTCTCGAAAAGCGAGGAAACAGCCATGCGAAAAAAAATCAATGCAGAGGAGAAAGCATTCAGCCTCGATACAATTTTTCAGCGGAAAGCAAAAGTTCAGGGTTTTAACGGCGCTGTGCTTGTGGCACAAAAAGGGGTAATACTATACAGAAACGCCTTTGGATATGCTGCACCCGACCAAAAAACGCCGCTCACAACCGGTCATATTTTCCAGCTTGCATCGGTATCAAAGACCTTTACAGCAGTGGCGGTTCTTATCCTTGCCGATCGCAAGCAACTGGCGCTCAACGATTCGGTGCAGGTCTATTTAAAAGATTTTCCTTATCACGGCATTCGTATCAGCGACTTGCTGAGCCACCGCAGCGGCTTGCCGAATTATTTATACTCATTTGATGAGAAGAGGAAGCAGGGAGCATCTGCCCCTTCAAACGATACCATACTGAAATGGTTCAGCCAGGCTTCGCCCCTACCGGCTCCCTACAACCGTGCCGATGCTGCCTTTAATTACAACAATACCAATTTCATTGTCCTGGCTTCGGTTATCCAGAAAGTATCGGGCCTTACTTATCCTGAATTTCTGCGTACCGAAATTTTCGAGCCTATTGGTATGGCGCATACTTTTGTCGATACTTTGTGTCCTGATACGCTGTTATCTTTGAAAACGAGCGGATACGACCGCAACAGGAAACGCACCCGCGATTTTTACGATGGTGTGTATGGCGATAAAGGCATTTTTTCGACAGTTGACGACATGTTACGCTGGTATATGGCGCTCAGTTCCAATTGCCTGGTTAAGCGGCACCTGCTTCACGAAGCTTTCGTTCCGCGCAGTTTTGAACGCAAGAGCAGGCATAATTACGGGTATGGCTTCAGGCTGATGACCAATCCCGAAAACATGAATGAGCTTTATTACGTTTACCATGGCGGATGGTGGGCCGGTTATTCGAGCATGTTCACTTTCGATCCCACCGATGATTATGTAATTATTGTGCTCAGCAACCGTAAAAACGCCTCAGTGTATGAAAACAGGGCTGTGATTGACCTGCTTGATGCTCACCACGTTTCGGATACCGGCGATGAAATCGACTCGCTTTGAAAGCTTGATTTATCATTGATATCAATCTGAATATCTGACAATTGAAATAATTTTCTTTGAAAATATTTGAAATAGAATCCAATTTCATTATCTTTGTTTAATTAATCCAGCCATCATGAACACAAGCAGCACTTTTTCGGGAATGGATGAAACCATTTGTGCCCTTTCAACGCCACCGGGTACAGGTGCAATTGCCATCATCAGGTTATCGGGCAGCAAAACCATTGCGATCATTGAAAAGGTATTCAGGCCGCTCAATAAAACCTTGAAGGTCGCTGAACTTCAAAGCCATACCATTACGCTTGGCCTTTTTGGTTCCGGCGAAAATAGTATAGACGAAGTGCTTGTTTCGATTTTCAGGGCGCCTCATTCATACACAGGTGAAGATGTTGCAGAAATTTCGTGCCACGGCTCGCTCTTCATCCAGCAAAAAATTCTTGAAACCCTTGTGGAAGCAGGTGCACGGTTAGCCCGTGCCGGCGAATATACGCTCAGGGCGTTTTTGAACCACAAATTTGACCTCACCCAGGCCGAAGCTGTAGCCGACCTGATTGCATCAAATGCCAAATCGTCGCACGACCTGGCACTCTCGCAGATGCGCGGCGGCTTTGCCTTTAAAATCAAGACACTGAGGCAGCAACTTGTTGACCTTGCATCGCTACTCGAACTCGAACTTGATTTTAGCGAAGAAGATGTTGAATTTGCCGACCGTAGCAAACTGCTGCAAACCATCAATGAACTTTATGACGAACTCACTCGCCTTGCCGGTTCATTTAAACTTGGTAATGTTATCAAGCAGGGTATTCCGGTGGCTATTGTCGGGAAACCTAATGTTGGAAAATCAACGCTACTCAATGCCCTGCTTAACGAAGAAAGAGCAATTGTAAGCGAAATTCCCGGCACCACGCGCGACACTATCGAGGATGTACTTACCAACAACGGCGTTTCATTTCGGTTTATTGACACTGCAGGCCTGAGAACACACAGCGGTGATATGATTGAAAATATCGGTATCGGCCGCACATACGAGAAGATTCAGGAATCGACTGTAATCCTCTATGTGTTCGATATGAGTACGATTACGGCTAAAGAAATTGAGGAACTGCTGGCCGATTTCCGCGAGCACATTGACGATCCCGGCAAACACTTCATTATGGTAGGCAACAAAACCGACCTGATGGTAGAGGTACCGGCGCATGTAGCGCAGCTGTTCGATATTGAAACCATCTTTATTTCGGCCAAACGCAAGGAAAATATTAACCTGGTTATTGACAGCCTGCTGCGTGCCGTTAACATAGGCGAACTGACGGATGCGACCATTGTAAGCAATGCAAGACATCATGAAGCCATCACCAAAACGTTGTCGGCGCTCACTAATGCCAGGTCCTCGATCGAAAAAAACATCACTGCCGACCTGGTTGCCATTGATATACATTCGGCCTTGTATCATCTCGGAACAATTACCGGCGAAGTGACAAGCAATGAAATACTTGCCAATATATTCGGGAAGTTCTGTATCGGAAAGTAAGATGATCAACCCATTTTTTTCGGGTAACGTTAATCTGAATTTATCCGTTGAAAACTTGGATACAAAAACGTATTAATAAACCGTCAGCCATTTGCATTCATGCTGAACAGATTAAGTTTCGGATCAGCAGCCCTATTTACTTTCAGGCACTTTTCCTCTGTTTTTATTATCCCTGAATGCAATGATCATCACCAGCATAACTAGGGACAGGCTGCATACCACAATATTTGTAAAAATCATCGAAAAGCTGTGTATCAGGATGCCGTAAATGAGCCATAATAAAGTGCTGATCATGGCTATAACAAACATCACCGGCGAGATTTCGTCAGCCGATTTCAATTTCCAGGTTCTTAAAACCTGCGGCATGAAGGTGATACAGGATAGAATCCCGGCTGCAGTTCCAATAATTTCGATATTCATTGTTTGACAAATTGTTAAAGCAAAGGTAAACAATCATTTGGAAAATATTGTCAATCAGTCTGTTCAACAGCTTTTCGGGGTTTAACATTTTTTAACAGCCGGCTGGGTTAACGATGCGTCGGCTGTTCCTAATTTTGCCCCTTCAAACCTGAACGATTATGGTAGATACGAACATCAAGGAACTCAACGACAGAATCCAGACCGAAAGCGCCTTTGTGGATATGCTCACCATGGAGATGCACCGGGTTATCGTTGGCCAGAAGCAAATGATTGAAAGGCTGTTGATCGGCCTGCTTGCCGATGGACATATATTGCTCGAAGGAGTTCCCGGGCTTGCCAAAACCCTTGCCATTAAATCACTGGCAAAAACCATTGATCTGAACTTCAGCCGCATTCAATTTACGCCTGACCTGTTGCCTGCCGACCTCATTGGTACACTCATTTATAGTCAGAAGAATGAGGATTTTATGGTACGTAAAGGTCCCATATTTGCCAATTTTATACTTGCCGATGAAATAAACCGTTCGCCGGCCAAAGTACAAAGTGCATTGCTCGAAGCCATGCAGGAACGACAGGTAACCATCGGCGATAAGACCTATAAACTTCCCGAACCATTCCTTGTACTGGCAACCCAAAACCCTATTGAACAGGAGGGCACTTATCCGCTTCCCGAAGCACAGGTTGACCGTTTCATGCTCAAAGTAGTGATTAATTACCCACAAAAACAGGAAGAGAAACTTATCCTTCGTCAGAATATCAGCCAGGAGACTGTTACCACCAATACCATTCTCAAACCTGCTGACATTATGAAAGCCCGTGATGTGGTGCGCCAGGTTTATCTCGACGAGAAAATTGAAAATTACATCACCGATATTGTATTTGCATCGCGGTTTCCCGCCGAATACAAACTGAAGAAATTCGAAAACCTTATCCGTTACGGCGCTTCTCCGCGTGCCAGCATTTACCTTGCTCTTGCCGCCAAAGCATTTGCTTTTATCAAGCGCCGCGGATATGTAATTCCCGAGGATATACGTGCCGTTGCACACGATGTAATGCGTCACCGCATCGGACTTACCTATGAAGCCGAAGCCGAAAATATCACTTCCGAAGAGATCATCAGTGAGATACTGAACACTGTTGAAGTACCTTAGAATATTTAAAATCAAAAACATATCAGCATTCGCATTTCTAGAACTCAGTTTCTAAGGCGGCAGTTGATAAAATAAGCTATGGAAACCTCCGACATAATCAGGAAAGTGCGCAAAATAGAGATCAAGACACGCGGTCTCTCGCACCAGATTTTCTCGGGACAGTACCACAGCGCCTTCAAGGGGCGAGGCATGGCTTTCAGCGAAGTACGCGAATACCAGTTTGGCGACGATATACGCAATATCGACTGGAATGTTACCGCCCGTTTCAATCATCCCTTTGTGAAAGTTTTCGACGAAGAACGCGAACTCACCGTGATGTTGCTGATTGATGTGAGTGGTTCAAACGAATTCGGTACCCGACGGATGTTCAAGGAAGACCAGATGACCGAAATCGCTGCGGTATTAGCATTCTCAGCCATTCAAAATAACGATAAAGTAGGTGTCATCTTTTTCAGCGACAGCATCGAAAAATTCATCCCACCAAAAAAAGGTACTTCTCATATTCTCCGTATAATACGCGAACTAGTTGATTTTAAACCGCAAAGTCAGAAAACCAATATTTCGGAAGCCCTGCGATTTTTAACCAATGCCATTAAAAAACGCTGTACTGCATTTGTGGTCAGCGATTTTTTTGACCACGATTTCGAAAAAGCGCTTCAGATTGCCTCAGGAAAACACGATATTGTTGCTCTACAGGTGTATGACGAATCGGAAACCACGCTGCCAGTCGTTGGCCTTACCCAGGTTTATGACAAAGAATCAAACACCAGTACCTGGGTCGATTTTTCTGATGCAAACGTACTGAAAGCATATAGTCATTGGTGGAAAAACCATGAAAGTACCCTCAATGGTATATTCCTGCGTTGCGGAGTTGACAATGTCAGGTTTCGTACCGACCAGGATTATGTAAAACCGCTTATCGGGCTATTTAAAAAACGCGAAGCACGCTATTAACCGGCACTCTATGATCCTCAAGCGTCATCGGCTAATTCCATTCTCATATTCATCAGCGGCCCTGCTGTTGGTGATGATATTATGGAGCCCGGTCTGCGATGCACAAAAGGCCACTGCAACGCTAGACACTACTGTGATCCGCATTGGTGAGCAGGTACGGCTGCATCTTGGCTTTACTGCCCCGAGAAATGTTTCGGTTCAATGGCCTGTGCTTGCCGACACGCTCAATACCTCTATCGAAGTGGTAAAACGCGGGAATATTGATACTACGGCAATCAAAGGAAGCGATTTGCTGCAATACCGGCAGTTTGTCACCATCACCTCTTTCGACTCCGGCTATCACACGATTCCGTCCATTACTTTTTTCTATCGTGGCAAAACAGATTCGGTGCGCCAATATTCATACACCGATTCGCTGATGATGAAAGTGAATACAGTAGCTGTGGACACAACGCTGGCAATCAGGGATATAAAAGCCCCGATGAAACAAAGTATAACCTTTAAAGAGTTGCTTCCGTTCATACTTATTGCCATTTCAGTCATAGCATTGGCAGCCTTGTTCATCTATTACCTCTGGCGACGGAAACAAAACAAGCCTTTGCTGCCAAAAATTGTGAAACCTTCATTACCTGCATGGCAAATAGCACTCAAAGAACTGGAAAACCTATCGGAACAAAAGCTCTGGCAGAATGGACGCATAAAACCTTACTACAGTGAATTATCGGATATCCTGCGGCGCTACCTTGAAAACCAGCATATGATACCGGCGGTTGAAATGGTAACGGACGAAATCCTCGATTCATGCCGCGAAAATGCCGCTGTGCAAAACTCAACCGAGCAACTTGGCAGATTATTGCGCCTTGCCGACCTTGTGAAATTCGCCAAAGAAATTCCCACAGCCCCGCAAAACGAACAAAGCCTGAAAGAAGCGGTAAGTTTTGTTGAACTCACCAAGCCGGTGCTGCAACCATCAGCAAAGGAAACAACTGAACCTGTTGAAAATAAAGTGACTACAATAGCCGAATGATGTCGAACATTGAATTTGCCAATCCGGGATATTTCTGGTTGCTGCTGCTGATTCCTGCTGCAACAGCCTGGTATTGGTACAGGCTCAGGCATTTGCAGGCAAAACTGCAGCTTTCCACTTTCCAGGCAATTTCGACGGTAAAGCCCGGGTGGCGTGTAAGGTTCAGGCACCTGTTGTTTATTTTACGCATGGCAGCAGTTGCCTTCATTATTATTGCAGCAGCCAGGCCTCAGCGTAGCATGAGCAGCCAGAACATAAGCGTAGAAGGTATCGACATTGTGATTGCAAACGACATCTCGGGTAGCATGCTTGCAGAGGATTTCCGTCCAAACCGTCTCGAAGCGGCCAAGGATGTGGCAACCCGGTTTATAAAGGGGCGTCCCAACGACCGTATCGGGCTGGTGGTGTTCAGCGGCGAAAGTTTTACCCAATGCCCACTCACTACTGACCACAGCGTATTAATAAACCTGTATGGCGAAATAAAAAGCGGCATGGTTGACGACGGAACTGCCATCGGCGATGGATTAGCTACAGCCGTGAACAGGCTAAAAGAGAGCAAAGCCATCAGTAAGGTCATAATATTGCTTACTGACGGCATGCACAACATGGGATCGGTGGACCCTGTTTCGGCTGCCGAAATAGCTGCATTGTACGGCATTAGAATTTACACCATTGGTGTTGGCACCATTGGTACCGCCCCATATCCGTTTCAAACACCATTCGGAATCCAATACCAAAACATTGAAGTTCAGATTGATGAAGCCTTGCTGAACAAAATCTCGGCTATGACGAACGGAAAATACTTTCGCGCGGTTAACAAGAAAAAACTTGAAGATATATACGCTGAAATTGACAAACTCGAGAAATCAAAAATTGATGTGACTGAGTTCAGGAGAAAGGAAGAGGTTTTCTTTCCTTTTGCCCTGATAGCATTGCTTTTGATCGGCCTGGAAATATTGCTGCGCCAGACCATTTTCAGGACGTTACCGTAGTTTCAAAATGATAACAGTGAATGGAAATTGGAAAACAGTAAACCATGCTTCAAGATTCCGGCTGCAATACACCCGGCACCCGGCAACTGGCACCTCCCCTAACCCTCACCCCTATTCTCAGGACCCTAACCCATAATCATTGAAATAAATGCTTCGTTTTGCTCATCCATATGTACTTTACTTTATGCTGGCTTTACCGGTATTTGTATTGTTTTTCATGTTAATGGTCAGCAAACGCAGAAAAGCGCTGAAATCCCTGGGCGACTGGACGTTGCTAGAGCGGCTTATGCCCGAATATTCATCAACGCGAAGCACATTGAAATTCATCCTGCTTATGATCGCATGGGTATTCCTGGTAATGGCGCTTGCAGGACCGCAAATAGGGTCAAAACTCGAAAAAATCAAGCGTAAAGGAATCGATGTGGTATTTGCACTCGATGTTTCGAATTCGATGATGGCGCAGGACATTACTCCCAGCAGGCTCGAGCGCTCAAAGCAGGCCATCTCGAGGCTGCTCGACAAGATGGACAATGATCGTGTAGGCCTGGTAATTTTTGCCGGTAAAGCCTATGTTCAAATGCCCGTTACTTCCGATTATGCTGCAGCAAAACTGTTTCTCAGCGGCGTAAATCCCGGTATGGTGCCCACACAGGGAACTGCCATCGGCCAGGCTATTGACCGGAGTGCTTCATGTTTTGCCGAAGGCAAGCAAAGCCGTGCCATTATTGTGATTACCGATGGCGAAAACCATGAAGACGATGCTGTTGATGCTGCCAGGAGGGCTGCAGCACAAGGTATTAAAGTGTTCACCGTTGGTATGGGTTTGCCTGATGGCGCACCAATTCCACTATATAACGGTGCTTTACAAATCGGGTACAAAACGGATGAACAGGGACAAACCGTCATCACCAAACTTGATGATAAAATGCTCAGCGAAATAGCTGTTGCCGGCAATGGCATGTATGTGCGGGCAAGCAACAGCCAGTCAGGAGTTAAGGAAGTTTTCGACAAACTCAACAGCCTCGAAAAAACCGAATACGATTCACGCTTCTTTTCTGATTATGAAGAGCGCTTCCAATACATGCTTATTGCTGCACTAATAGTTTTGCTAGCCGAACTTTTCCTCGTTGAACGAAAAAGCAGGCTCGCTGGCAAAATAAAACTGTTTGAAAACAATGAAGGAAAATAGGTTTTCGCACTGATGATAAGGATTAAGGAAAAGATATTACATCTAAAACGTATGCTAGACACTCCGAAGCATCTATTACCGCTGTGTTTGATATTAGCGGGTTTGTTGATTGCCGCAGGTTCAGTATATGCCCAGCAGCCTGCAACATTTATCCGTAAGGGAAACAACGAATATAACAATACCAAATTCAAGGAAGCCGAAATAAATTACCGTAAAGCCCTTGAAAAATCTCCACAATCGGTCAAGGCTGCCTATAACCTGGGAGATGCCCTATACAAGCAGGGCGATTATGAAAAAGCTGCATCGTCGTTCAGCAGCGTTGCAGGCCAAAAATCGCTTGGAGAAAAAAACAAGGCGGCTGCATATCACAACCTTGGCAATTCGCTGCTGCAGGATAAAAAATATGGCGAAAGCATTGAAGCATACAAGAATGCACTCAGGCTTAATCCAAAAGACGATGAAACCCGGTATAATCTTGCTTACGCTTTGACGAAACTTCAGCAACAGCAGCAGCAACAACAAAACAAGAATAACAAGGACCAGAATAAGGATCAGCAAAAACAACAGCAACAGCAGCAGCACTTCCAACAACAGCATCCGACACAGCATCATTC
>JAKLFM010000050.1 GCA_022711175.1 Bacteroidota bacterium
CCGGAGCCGGAGTTGCAGCGAAGGCTGCTCCGGGAGCGGGGTTCCTTGTACCGCATTCGTGGCAAAATACAGCTCCCTCTTTGAGGGATGTACCGCAATTACTACAAAAAGGCATGTTCGTGAGTTTTTGAGGTTAATAATTCAGTAGTTCGGTTCTATCTATTTTTCAATGCCTATTACCTCAACAAAGCCAACCCCAAGGGCATTTTTCGACCATGTGGCAGGGTTGCTGTCGTGAATGAAATATGTTCCCGGCTGAACTGTAACATTCGGATTGCAAATCCACTTGGCATTGGCAACACCGCTTTTATTTGCCGCCGGCCTGGCACTCCATTGCCCCACAATGCTGCCGCTTTTGTCCTTCAGCATTATTGTTCCGCCCGAAGCATCGCCGTTTCCGTCATTATAATGGTCGGTAATGATGCGGGTGATGGTGGTCTCCTTGTTGAGTGAAACCTTGGTCGGATTTTTCGGGTTTTTATTTTTGGGATCGTCTTTTGCACCTACAGTGAACACGGTTGATGCTTTGGCATTTGACGTTTCACCCGGTGTGATTTTGATTACCGGCTGTTTGGGTCCGTTGGTGGTTTGTTGCGTTGTTGTAGTTTGAGCAGGTTTTGCCGGAGGTGTGGTTTGTTTTGTTGTAGTTTTTGGCGGCAGTTTCTCCTTCTTCTTTTCTGCAACAGCCTGCTTGTTTTCGGCAGGTGCAACTAACTGAGTTTCTTCTGTTATGGAAGTATCCGGTTCGGTGATTGCAACAGTTGTATCAACTGTTATTGCAGGTTCCTCCATGGCCGTTGTGTCAATAGCAACAGGTTCTTCGTCGCCCGGCTTCAGAAATTTGTCATAACCAAACCATCCGCCGGCGCCAAGTACAGCCAAACCCACAACGATTAGAATCCACATCAATGCCTTGCTTTTCTTTTTGGGAAGAGTAGCTGTGGGCTGATACGATGGCGCAGCCGGTGGCGGAGCTACCGGAGGCGGGGTGTAGTGCGGCGGAACTTCAGCTTTTGCGGGTTCGGAATCTGTTATCGCCGGCTTTTCGGTATCAAAGCCACACTCCTGGCAAAAACGATCACCAGCTATCATGGGTTTACCGCAATTGGGGCAGAACTGAGTTGCAGCCGGTACGGTTACCGGTTCGGGTTCGGGAACAGGTGCAGGTGCAGGTTCGGGAACGGGTGGCGGCGATAAAACAATTTCTTCAGCTACCGGTGTTACTTTTGGTTCAGCAACAGGTGGCTGAGGCAGCGGAATCTGTGATGTATCAAACCCGCACTGTTCACAAAACCGGTCACCGGGAATGAGCGGATTACCGCATTGCGGACAGGCCGGTTTCGCTTCAGGCTCTGCCTGCGATGAAACGGCCGGTGCCTCATTGGTTTGTACTGTTGAAATGTCGAATCCGCATTCCTGGCAAAACCGGTCGCCGGGAATAAGCGTAGTGCCGCATTGGGGACAAAATTTCATGCTCAAAGGATTAAATCTGTTTTTTCAATCAATATTCACTTCGCCGGAATGAGGGTAGAACTCCTGACTTCGCCGGAATAACAAACTGAACGACTAAAGTTTATTGCCTATTCTTGTAAAGGTTATAAGCCCATTCCACGCAAGCCTCCGCTGCCAACAAAGAATAAGCCCAGTATAGCTCCAAGAATAAGGGCGAGCAGGAACGAAATGGCTATCATAACCAGCAATGTTATGATAACGTATGCGACTACCTTTTCTTTTGGCGTGTTTTTCAGAATCGGCAACCCAATCGCCAGTAAATAGATGGAATATAATCCAACCAGGAATGAAAGCCAGCGTACTCCGGGGATCAGCAGCAGGATGCCTGCCACCCATGATGCTGTATAGGAATAAACAGCCAGTTGCAATGATTTGCCTAAGTTTTTTGTTGAATCAAACGATGGCGCCAGCAAATCAATAACCCATGCGAGCAGGTAAACACCAATAACACCCGACAGCAACTGAGTCAGAGCTTGCATAATCCCGCCCGAAACACTGCGATAGGTATATCCCATAACTGTGGTTCCAATCAGTCCATACGAGATAAATGAAGCTATAGCAGGAATGAGCGCAAGAATAAGTGCATAGCCGAAAAGCAACTTCATTGTATTGGGTTGTTCGGTAGCAATTACCTTCCATTCGTCTTTAGTCTTGGTTAAAATATTAATTACTCGTGGGACCTCTATAGAATTTCCAGCCATTCGTATCCGCAAATAGCTTATGAAACCAGCAAGAGCAGTTGCAAATAAAGCACCCCAGTAAGCAAAATGAAAATTAATTTCAAAAGGTGACCCCTCTGCTCTTGTTTCTATTGTAGTTTTAATCGCAAATTGAAGAATTATCAATGATGTAAAACTTAATATTCCTGCACCCATTCCAATTATATCCTCCCCCTTTCCCCGCATTAAAAAAACTCCTAACCCCAAAATAACTAAAATTAGGGCAATTATTGCCCATATATTTGCTGGAATATTTTCACTTTTTACATCTTCGTCAGAATGAAAATTTTGATTGCTTAATTGTGTGCCAGTAACAAGGTCAATACCTGTTACACTAGCGATTTTCTGACTGCCACAACTTACGGTGAAAAAATTGAAAAAGAAAAAAACGATTACTACAGAAAAGCATATCGGTACAAGAGATCTTCTCTTAGCTATGTTCTCTATTGACAAGGCTTGGGTATTATTTGTTTGTTGTACCGTGATGGTATTTCCCAAAATATCTTCTTTTGCCTGACTATTGATTTGTTCCTGTTGGTAAGCAGGCTTAGGAGAAAGTGTTGGTTGTACCGGTGGAGGAGGTGCCACAGCAATAGGTGTTCCGCAGGCTGCACAGAATTTGGCTTCCGGCTTTAGCTCAGCTCCGCAATTTGGACAGAATTTCATGAGTGTGGTTTTTTGGTGAATACCTGGTTTATTATTAGGAAGATTTTACGGTGGAAAAAGCCTTCAACTAATTGGTAACTCACAAATATACATCAGGAAATCAATTGGGGCAAGGAAAAAACATATGTGAATGATTTTTGTGTTTCAGTTTACCACCGGTTTGTTTTCGGGCGAATGTTTTCGCTGTTGCCATTTGCCAGTTCAAAGTCCATCTGCTTTTTCTGAAGGTCAATTTTCTTCACCCTGATACGCACATCATCGCCAAGCCTGAAAACCTTTCCCGAGCGTTGCCCGATAATCCGGTAATTTTCATCGTCGAGGTAATAAAAATCGTCGTTGAGGTATCGAAGCGAGATCATCCCTTCGCATTTGCTTTCGGTAAGTTCAACAAATATGCCCCATTTGCTCACGCCCGTAATGAGCCCGTCGAACTCCTGCCCTATTTTATCCATCAGGTATTCGGCCTGCTTGTATTTAACACTTGCACGCTCGGCTTCCATGGCTTTGCGCTCCATTTCGCTCGAATGCATACAGTATTGTTCATATTCTTCCTGGTTCACTGAGGGTTTTCCTTTTAAATACCAGTCGAGCAGGCGATGAACCATCAGATCGGGGTACCGCCTGATCGGAGAGGTGAAATGGGTGTAAAAACTGAACGCCAGCCCGTAATGGCCAATGTTGTGCGTTGAATACTCGGCCCGTGCCATCGTGCGAATAGCAACGGTTTCAATCATATTTTCCTCGCCTTTGCCGAGTATGTCTTCGAAAAGCCGGTTGAACGATGTTGAAATATTTCTCCTGCTGTTGGTTTGGAATTTGTACCCGAGTTTTCGCAATAATTCGGTAAAATTGGCCAGTTTATCAGGGTTTGGCTCGTCGTGAACGCGGTAAACAAATGTTTTTTTCTCCCCTTCGCCTTTGCGGTCGCCAATGCGCGCAGCCACGCGACGGTTGGCAAGCAGCATGAAATCTTCGATGAGCCAGTTGGCTTCTTTTTGTTCCTTGATGATAACCCCGAGCGGTTTGCCGTTTTCATCGAGGCTGAACTTAACGTCCTGCGATTTGAATGCTATTGATCCTTTTTTAAACCGCTCGTCGCGCAACTTCGACGAAAGATTATGCAGTATCATCAGTTCGTCCTTAAAATCACCTTCGGCACCCTCAATCATCGCCTGAACTTCCTCGTAATTGTACCGCCTGTTCGATTTTATTACCGTCCGACCGAACCATTCATCAAGTACATCGCCTTTCTCATTCATCTTAAAAACAGCCGAATAGCAAAGTTTTTCTTCATCGGGCCTGAGCGAACATACAAGGTTCGAAAGCTGCTCGGGCAACATGGGGATGGTGCGGTCAACAAGATATATGGAAGTGCCGCGTTCAAATGCTTCCTTATCAATGGCAGAACCTGGATTTACATAATGCGAAACATCGGCAATGTGTACGCCTACTTCCCAGTTTCCACCCGGTAGTTTTTTCAGCGAAAGCGCGTCATCAAAATCCTTCGCATCCGCCGGGTCAATGGTGCAGGTCCATACCTCGCGAAAATCGCGGCGTTTTGCTATTTCCTCAGCCGGAACTTCATTTTTTATCTTCCTGGCTTCGTCTTCGGCCGCCTTGGGAAATGCGAGCGGAAAATCGAACTCGGCCAGTATGGCGTTCATTTCCACATTGTTATTGCCCGGCTGGCCCAGCACATGGATGATTTCGCCCACGGGATTGGCGCTTCGTTTTGGCCAGTCGGTGATCTGTGCCACGGCTTTTTCGCCGTTTTTTGCGCCTTTCAGCGCTCCCAGTGGTATGTAAATGTCAACCGGAACATTGGTGCTGTCGGGTTCGAGGTAGGCAAAGCTCTTTGAAATATGAACGATCCCAACAAACTGCTTTTTTGCCCTTTCGATAATTTCAACGATCTCACCTTCCATCTTTCGGTTGGCACGCTTCGGAAAAAGGTGTACACGCACTTTGTCGCCATTGAGCGCATGGTTGGTGTTACCGGGACCTATAAACACATCCTCGGGCAGGTCGGGCGTTATCACATACGCTTTGCCGGTTTGTTTCATATCCACTATACCGGTCACGGTATTAGCTTTCGAAACGGCAACAATGAGTTCGGGATTCAGCTTGTATTTGCCGCGGTTCATCTCAACCAGCGAGCCCTGCAAACACAGGTTATGCAATATGGTTTTAATTTCTTCTTTTTCGCGTTTGTCGGTAACAGAGAGTTGTGCTGCCGTTTGCCTGAAATTGAAACTGTGTGATGAATTCTCGGCAAAAAGGTTAAAAACCTGGTTGGTCAATGCATTTCGGGCAATATTTACTGTTGGCTTTCTTGATTTTTTTGACATTGGGTAATTTGTTGAATAGAATGAATGGTTGGAAAATAATGTGTTGTTCTACAAAGTATTAGGAATAGCGCTGATGAGCGATTTGGTGTATTCTGATGCCGGATTGGTATAAAGTTGGTCGGCTTCGCCTGATTCCTGAATTTTCCCGTTCTGCATCACCAGAATTCGATCGCTCATGTAACGAACAACACCAAGGTCGTGCGAGATGAAGATAAAGGTCAGTCCAAATTCCTTTTTCAGGTCGTTGAGCAGGTTAAGCACTTGTGCCTGAACCGAAACATCGAGTGCTGATACCGACTCATCACAAACAATAAATTCCGGCTCTACTGCCAAAGCGCGGGCAATGCAGATACGCTGCCGCTGTCCGCCCGAAAATTCGTGCGGGTATCGGTAAAAATGCCCTTCATCGAGCCCGACTTTTTTCAGCAGTTCGATGGTTTTACTCTTTCGGGCAGCATCCGAACTGTGCAACCTGTGCACTTTCATTGGCTCCATGATGGCATGGCCGGCGGTGATGCGCGGATTTAATGATGAATACGGGTCCTGAAATACGATCTGCATCTTTTTCCTTACCGCTCTCATTTCGCGGGAGTTGAAAGCCCTTACATCAATACAGTCGTACTGAATGTTTCCGGCTGCCGGCTCAATCAGCCTCAGAATTGATCGCCCCAGCGTGGTTTTACCGCATCCCGATTCACCCACAAGGCCTAAGGTCTCGCCTGGAAATACTTCAAAACTTACTCCATCCACTGCGGTAACATATTTCAATGGTTTACCGAAGAAATTCCGCCTTGTTATGAAGCGGGTGAATAGATCCTTGGCTTTCAGGACCGGCGGCTTTGAATACAGTTCAGCATGATGCTTTATCCTTACAGATTCAGCTGTCATCTTGGTTTCCGACTTCTTACCGTTCATGAAGTCGGCAATGACCGGCAATTTAACCGGGCGGGCTCCTGGTGACGGGCGGCAGCCGATAAGGCCTTTGGTATAAGGATGAGCAGGATTTGTAAAGAGGTCATGAACTTTACCTTTTTCCACAATTTTCCCCCTGTACATCACTATGGCTTCATCGGCAATTTCAGCAATCACACCCAGGTCGTGCGAAATAAATACCATGCTCATCCCGTGCTTCTGCTGTAATGAGCGGAGCAATTGCAAAATTGATTTCTGCACTGTGACATCAAGTGCCGTTGTAGGTTCATCGGCTATGAGTATTTCGGGATTGCAGGCAACAGCCATGGCAATCATCACGCGCTGGCGTTGCCCGCCCGAAAGCTGGTGCGGGTAGGCATTAAGGATTTCAACAGGCCGCGGCAGCATCACTTCCTCAAAAAGCCTGAGCGCCCGCTCTCTGGCCAGTTTCTTCGAAATTTTTTCATGCTCCAGCATGATTTCCATCACCTGCCTGCCGCACCGGTACGCAGGATTGAGTGAGGTCATCGGTTCCTGGAAAATCATGGAAATTCGTCGTCCGCGCCACGAAAGCATTTCCTTTTCACTGAGTGTGAGCAAATCAGTTGAATTTTCACTGCCATCATGAAAGTTTATTTTCCCGCTGGTGACTTTTGCCGATGATACGGGCAACAGATGCATGATAGCCAGGGATGTTACCGACTTCCCTGATCCGGATTCGCCTACAATACCAAGCGTTTTGCCTCTCGGTATATCGAAAGTGATGTGATCGGCGGCGCGGGTAACACCCTTTTCGTGTGTAAACTCAACCGTAAGATCCGAAACGGAAAGGTGGATTGGATTGGCCATAAAATATACCCCGGTGCCGATGAGCTAAACTGGGAGAATTTCTTTTACAAGCACCAGTTGAAAAATTATATCGGTCATTTGCCGGGTAGTGAAGCGGCTGCTGTTGATGATAAGATCAAAAAGCGTGTTACAGGTTTTTTCTCCGGTAAGGCAGCCAATGGTATGTTCGCGTTCTTTATCCGATTTAATGACAAACTCACGGGCAAATTTCTTGTCGTATCCAAACCGGTTCATAATTTCATTCACACGCCAGTCGAGCGGTGCTTCGAAACGGACATGCACCGATCGCCGGATATGACGGCAGGCAATCACGCCCCCGCGCCCGACAAGTATCACATTGCCGCGCTCGGCAAACTCTTTGAGCACTTCCTGCGTCGTTTTCTTGATTTTTAAATCGCTCATGTGGCGCTTCCCCGAAAGTGCCTCAACCACTTCATCCATAACACCGCGGTCTTTGTCGGTGAGCACTTTTTTAATGTGTGTGGGGTCAAGGTGAAGCTTGTCGGCCGATTTTTCGAGGATTTCGCGGTTGATGAACTGCCACCCGCCTTTAAGGCCGCGCTGCAAGCCGTATTCGTTCAGTTTTATAGCAAGGTCGTGTGCAACCCCTGAAGCATTGCATCCGGTTTCGCGCGAAAAAGTGATTACCGGTCCCGGATCAGCCTTGTTCCCGATTATTTCGCGCTTATCACCAAAGCGCTGCATCATGTATTCTGATAAAAGGTCAGGCATATATCCTCCTTTTTTTAGAACTTTCAGTATTGCGACTGGCCGAGGCGGCGACGGATAGCCTCCGACTCTTTTTCGTATCCCGGTTTGTTGAGCAAAGCAAACATATTCTTTTTGTAAGCCTCAACTCCGGGCTGGTCGAACGGATTCACACCCAGAAGATACCCGCTGAGCCCACAGGCAAATTCAAAGAAATAAAGTAATTCACCCAATGAACTCTCGTCAATCCGCGGTATGCTGATGCCAATGTTGGGCACGTCGCCGTCAACATGAGCGAGCGTGGTGCCCAGGGCTGCCATCTGATTTACTTCATGAAGCGATTTGCCTGCAATAAAATTCATGCCATCGAGGTTGGCCTGATCGGCAGGAATTGACAAGCTGCGCGATGGCGCACCAACATTGATAGCGGTTTCGAACAACATGCGCTGCCCTTCCTGAATGTATTGACCCATGGAATGTAAATCGGTAGTAAATCCCACTCCTGCAGGGAAAATGCCTTCGCCTTCCTTGCCTTCGCTTTCTCCGTAAAGTTGCTTCCACCACTCGGTGACATATTGTAATGCAGGTTCATAATTCACCAGGATCTCAACCTGTTTGCCCTGCCTGTAGAGCGTGTTGCGAATGGCGGCATACATGGCGGCATAGTTTTCGTTCACCAGGGTTGTTTCGAGGCAATGTTTGCGCATTTCAACTGCTCCGGCAACAAGTTTCCTTATGTTGAAACCGGCAACGGCAATCGGCAATAAGCCTACGGGAGTGAGCACCGAAAAACGTCCGCCGACATCATCGGGAATCACATAAGTTTTGTATCCTTCGTCGTCAGCAAGTTTTTTCAGTGCACCGCGGCTTTTATCGGTAATGGCAATAATGCGGCTTTTAGCTTCTTCCCTGCCGTATTTCTGTTCGATGTGGTTTTTCAAAATCCTGAAAGCAACAGCCGGTTCGGTAGTTGTACCCGATTTTGATATTACTGCAAGCGCATATTCCTTTTTATCAAGGAGGTCAAGAAGCTGCGCATGATAGGTCTGGCTGATGCTGTGGCCGGCATATACTATGAGCGGGTTGGATTGTTTGCTGCCTTCGAGCAACGGATTAAACGGGTGCTGTAAAGCTTCTATTACTGCCCTGGCACCAAGGTATGAACCGCCAATTCCAATAACTACAAATACTTCGGCTTTCTCACGTATTGCTTTAGCATCATTTTCAATTCTGGTAAGCAATTCATCACCGATTTCGGCAGGCAGGTCAACCCATCCGAGAAAGTCATTTCCTTTTCCCGTTTTATTCATGAGTTTTGAATGGCATTGGTCTATTTCATCCTGGAAAACAAGCAGTTCTTCATCGGCAATAAACTGAGCCAGGTTTTCTTTATGAACAGATAATTCGATCATGGTTTCGGTATTAGTATAACATTGGACAATAATACACAAGAAGTTAATAAAATTACAAAAGCTTCTCACATTTTCCTAACAAAAAAGTGCAGCCATCGAGGCTGCACTTTCCAAACAAACAACAAAACCAGGTAACCTAAATAATTATTCACGGAGTGTGAATTAACCAGTCATGTAAAATTTGAATACAGTAACTTAACTAACCGAAGCAAAAGTAATATCAGCGCAGAACATGGGTTGTTAACGAAATATAACGAACGTTAAAATTTGTTAACCTTGCAAAATATTATAAATGAGTGCAATTACCTTTGCCGGCAATGAAAAAGAGCGCTTTTTTTCTTTTTATTCTGATTGTTACCCTGGCCATAGCCACACTTATTGGAATGCAGGTTTACTGGATAAAAAGTGCGGTGCGGCTTCGGGAAGGTAACTTTAACAGGAGTGTTGATGAAGCCGTTAATTCAGCTGTATCAAAGCTTGAATATATTGAGCTCACAAGGCGCATTGCCCGTGGAGAGCGAATCGCAGAATCGGGCAGTGATTCATCGCTGTTTTATTATCAGAAACGGGCCATCTCGGCTCCCGGCAACAGGAATAAGATTACCGGCAGCGAAATCCGCGATTCGCTGGTAAACGGGGCAAACCTTATCACTATTAATCCGCGCGGCACCGAACCCGGAATGCCTCCCGGCCCACCCCCAGATGGCGGTAATGAGCCTCAAACCCTGTCGCAGAAAACACTTTCCGAAAGAATTCCCGAACCAATACGCCCCGAGCCTGAATGGTCGCAGCCATCAATAATACACCGTATGTTCTCGCAATTGATCGGCCCGGCCGGACTTCGCGAAATCGAAAATTATATTTCAGCAGGACTTATTGATACACTGCTCACTGCCGAACTTAATGCTAAAGGCATACCCATTGAGTTTGAATTCGGTATATACAATACCTACCGCAATAAAATTGTACTCGAAAAAACCGGCAGGTATCACGATTTCCTGCTCGGCCGCGGTTATACATTCCCCGTTTTTGGCGGCACAGGAGTCTCTCCCATGAACTATCTTTTGGTATATTTTCCTGACAAGCAGCGTTTTATATTTATGAACCTGTGGGGACTACTGGCTGTATCGGCCGGGTTGTTGCTCATCATTGTTCTGGCTTTTGCATATTCGATGTTTACAATCATCAGGCAAAGAAAGCTTTCGGAACTGAAAAACGATTTTATCAACAACATGACCCATGAGTTTAAAACACCCATTTCGACAGTTTCGCTCGCCTGCCAGGCGCTTTCGGATAAAGATATACCACAAACACCCGAACTTACCGAAAACTACATTAACATCATCAGCGAAGAGAACCGGCGGCTGGGTTTAATGGCTGAAAAAATTCTGCAAACGGCAATTCTCGAACAAGGCAAACTGAATTTGCGTTTCGAAAGAATAAACCTTCATACGCTCATTCATGATGTGGTTAAAAATATCGGTATTCAGGTTGAAATACGCGACGGCAGCATAGCTACTGAACTTTTGGCCGATATCCCCTACCTTAAAGCCGATAAAGTTCACCTTTCGAACATGATCTATAACTTGCTCGATAATGCCAACAAATACTCACCACGCCGTCCTACCATTTTGGTTACTACCGAAAATGTTGAAAACGGACTGATAATCAAAGTGAAAGACAATGGTATCGGAATCAGTAAAGCGAATCAAAAGAAAATATTCGATAAACTGTTTCGCGTTCCTACAGGTGATGTGCATAATGTGAAAGGTTTTGGCCTTGGATTGAGTTATGTTAAATTTGTTGTTGAAAAACACGGAGGAACCATCGCTGTTGAAAGCGAACTCAACAAGGGAAGCATCTTCATCATATACCTGCCTTGTAACCTGATGACCCTTGAACCGTCAGATAAACACAGTTAAATAAACCTTTCATTTTAACATGTTTTAAAATATGGAAAACAAAATAAAAGTGCTGCTGGCCGAAGACGACCGTAACCTTGGCAACATACTGCGCACATACCTCGAAGCCAAAGGTTATGCTGCCCGCCTTGCTATTAACGGGCAGGAAGCATTCGACCTGTTTTCAAAAGAACCTTTTAATTTCTGCATTGTTGACGTGATGATGCCTGTTAAGGACGGCTTTTCGCTGGCAAAGGATATTCGTAAGATTGATGCTTCGGTGCCAATCCTGTTCCTTACGGCGAAATCACTCGAAGAAGATAAACTGAAAGGTTTTCAGGCCGGCGGCGACGATTATCTCACCAAGCCTTTCAGTATGGAAGAGTTGCTGGCACGCATGGAAGCCATCCTGCGCCGCACCTCACAAATTCAGGCCGCTACCGGCGGTACAGGAACTTATGAAATCGGTAATTTCCGTTTTGATTATAATCACCAGTTATTACTTATTAATACTTCCGAGCAGAAACTTACCTCTAAAGAAGCTGAGTTACTTAAACTGCTTTGTGATCATGTAAACCAGGTGGTTGACAGGAGCTTCGCCCTCAACCGCATCTGGCAAAACGACAGCTATTTTAATGCCCGCAGCATGGACGTTTATATTGCCAAACTTCGCAAATACCTTAAGGAAGACACCTCGGTTGAGCTCATCAATGTGCATGGCATTGGCTTCAAACTGGTGACCAATACGGGTAAGTAACGGTTAGAAGGTTTTCGCCCTTTCAATAACTTTGAGTGCTTCTTTGCGGCTTAGGGCAGAAAGTGTGTGCGTGTTTACAAAAACCGTAACCGCTTCCGGGTTGTACTTTGAATACTGGCGAAGTGCCCAGCCAATTCCTTTCCTGATAAAAAAATCCTGTTCACTGGCAAGCTGTTCGCATAAACCGAAAAGTAGTTTTTCATCCGTATTGCTGCCGTACTTTAACTGGAACAGCAATGCTGTGCGCCAAAGCCAGTGGTTGTCGGTTTTAAGCCACTTTTCAATTACTGCGGTTATTTCGCCTTTATTCTTCTTTAACAACTGACCGACAATATTCGAGGCTATATAATCTACCGTATCCCACCACGATTTGCCGGTTATCATATATTCTGCTGTTGTAAGTAGTGCTGTATCTCCCTTTCCTGCTGCAGGAGCCATCATTTCCATGGCTGCATATTGCCATTCACGCTGTGGCTGCATCCATGCATATTTCAAAAATTCATCCATGAGCCCGGCAACCGGGAATCCGGTTTCAGCTTTAATTTGCGACAAAATCTCCTTCCTTCGGGGCGAAGTGACTCCGTAAAAATCGGAAATGTTGCGCATGTATGCTTTCATTCCTTTGGCATAGTTCTCATCGGCAGCAGCTTCGAATTTCATCCGCAACGCCTCTGTGATGATCAGAATATTGTCGCAGGTTTTTGTCACCGGTATTCTGAATTATTTAACAATCAATAACTTATGCGATTTCGACTTTTGTTTCTCTTTGTCAATGAGGTTTATGAGATACATTCCTGCGGGTTGGTTGATGGAATCCCAGCGAATATGATTCTCACCCTGTTTCAGCGCAAACTCTTTAACTATTAAACCTGTTGAATTACTGATACTTACCTTTGACGCAGCTGTTCCAGATGCCAGAATATTACAATAGTCGTAAGCCGGGTTAGGAAACACGCTAAGCTGTGTTCCTGGTTTGTTTTCGCGAATTCCTACATATTGTGCATCCCAAACAGCAAGTGTGTATTCTCCCGGCTGCAGCGATTGCACTTCGAGGTTGCCTGAACTCCAGGCTCCGGTTTTTTTAAACGGCACACCATACCATTCATGTCCCGGACCTTTTCTGTAAAGAATAACAATCGAATCTTCCGAGTTTACCAGCAGCGTGTTATCGAGATTGTATCCGCGGTTGTACGAAAATCTGGCTTTAGCCGAAAATCCGGGAGGAAAAATTCCTTCCACCTTCCAGTAGCGGTAATCCGACATGCGTAAACCCGGTAATGGCGTTTGAAGGCTGTCGGGGGCTACCCAGTTATGATTTATCTTCACAAAAGCCGAATCGGTAACACTTTGCGTAATCACTTTTGCATAAGTGAGCGGAAAAGCTATTTCGCCGGTTGTTTTAATGGTTGTGGCATACTCGGTAACTGCATCAGAGATTTCTTCATGATAATCAGCCATCGCAACTACCGGTTTGAAGGGCACACTAAAAATCTTGCTTCCGGCGAGTCCGGAAAAATGCAGGGTATCGGAATAGATCTGCCAAAGGCTATCCATAAAGGTGATTTCCAAATGATTGGAATTAGCCAACGTGTTTGTACCTTTCAATTTCTGTCTTACAAAAACCGTTACATCGTAATGATCCTGAGTCTGTTGTACCTGGAAGGAATCAACAGAAAAGTGCGGAAACCCAGGCGTGAAAACCCAGGCGTTAAAGAAATCCGTCAGGTCGGTACCTGTGTATGCGCTCAAAAAATCGCGCATGTTTTCGGATGAGGCATAATTGTAGGCATACTGGCTGAGGTAGGCTTTTACGCCGTTAAAAAACACGCTGTCGCCCAAATAGTTACGCAGCGTATGCACAACCTGCCCGCCTTTATCATAAACGGTGCTGCCGTATGTCAGATTTGAGGGTATCCCGTAAAGTGCATAATAACCTCCATCGGTAACATGAGTACTCTGCAAAACATCTTTCAGCTTTGTGCGCATATCTGTTTTATAAGCTTCTTCACCATACAAACCGCCCAATAACAGGGATTCGCACCACCGTGCCCATCCTTCGTTGAGCCACATATCTTCGGCCGAAGCACAGGTAACCTGGTCGCCAAACCACATATGCGACAACTCATGGCCATACCACCATTCGTTGTCGGTATTGCCGTTCCAGCCTGAATATGGGTACGATATATTTGCGGCATGTTCCATAGCGCCCTGTGCAGTAGCCGTATAGCCTACCCGTTCGAAAGGATACGGGCCGAAGTGCGCTTCAAAATTTTCAAGAATTTCCTTAAGATGAACAAACGAACCGGTAATTTTTGAAGTATCGGCAGGCCTTGCATACCAGGTGATTGGAACAGGCCCACTCTCACCGTTGAAAGTGTCAGTTATCAGCTCGTATTTCCCGGTGGCAAAAGAGATGAGATATGTGGGTAATGTGTATGTGGTTTCCCAGTGCCAGGTGCTTGTGTTGTCGCCGTTGTTAACAACATCTTCCAGCTGACCACCGCAAACCGCCTTTTTATCATTGCTCACCGTAACATAAACATCATATTGTGCACGGTCGCGAAAATCGTCGATACACGGAAACCACGTTTTGCCAAGGTTATGGGGGTTGGCATCGAAACCAACGCCCAGGTTGAAGACATACTCGCCCGAAAAGTGCACCCCACCCCAATTCGACGGGTCGGTAAAGGGGGTTCCGTGGTAATAAATTCTTACTGTGGCGGTATCGTTAACATTCATTACCTGAGGAAGTGGTATTCGCAGTAATGTACCCTGGTGGCTGTATACGGTTACTGAAACATCATTGATTATTACTGAATCGGCTGACAGGCTGATCAGTTCAAGCGGCAGAGCCGAAATACCATTCATCAAAGGAGTAAAGGTTACGTCAGTGTAACCTTGAAGTGATTTTTGCGTCACATTGATGTTTGTCAGATGAATCGCGTAATGCACAACATCAATAGTATCGCCGTAAAGCCCTGTTAATGATGTTGTTGCCGGGTTTGCTGCTTTTCCATAGTATGGTAATACAATTACAAGGAACATTACCCAAAAAAGCAGGTGCGATTTCATTTGTGAAAACATTTTTGTGCGAACAATAACTTAATAACTTTGTAAAGATATATAGAAAACCAATTTCTGTCGTTTAACCTCAAAACGTATATATCCCGGCTGTATATACAAAAGACTTCTGCCGGTAAATGCTGTCCGATTATGAAAAAATTCTTTTTAATACTCACTTGCCTGATTGCTTCATTTACAGCCTTTTCGCAACAGGTTTGGACCCTTGAAAAATGTATTGAGCATGCCCTCACCAACAACATCTCCATCAAACAGCAGATGCTGCAGATAGAAGCAGGAAAATCATCACTGCTGCAGAGCAAGCTCGATCTTTTTCCTTCGCTCAACGCAGGGGCACAACACGGCTATAACTATGGTAAAACTGTTGACCGCTATACCAATCAATTTGCATCCAACAGCGTTCAGTCCGATAACTTTTACCTCGGATCACAAATTACGTTGTGGGATGGTTTCAGGAAAATAAACCAGTTGAAACAAAACAAGGTTGAACTCGAAGCGGCGCGTTACGATGCCGATAAGTTTATGGATGATATTTCGCTCAATATTGCCACAGCCTACCTTCAGATACTCTATTTCAAAGAAGCTCTCCGCACGGCTCAAAACCAGGTTGATATTTCACAACAGCAGACCAATCGCCTGTCAATCTGGGTAAAAGAAGGAAAAACGGCACAGGGTGAGTTGTTTACGCTGCAATCGCAATTAGCATCGGCAAAAGTTGCCGTAGTTGATGCCCGTAATAACCTCGATCTTGCTTACCTCACACTTGCTCAAATGCTTGACCTTCCTTCGACCGACGGTTTTGAAATCGAAGTTCCCGATTTGGAAATTGGCAGTCAGCCGGCTTTACTTGCCAATCCCGACCAGGTTTACCTATATGCTCTCGAAACGCAACCTGATATTAAAAGCGCCGAACTCAGGGTGAAAAGCTCCGAATACAACCTGATGATGGCCCGCGGTTCACAGTCGCCTTCGCTTACCATGAGCGCTTCGCTGGCTACAGGTTATTCGGGAGCTGCACAAATGCTTGCCGATACCCTTACCAAAGTCGTTCCCATCGGTTATACAATGATAAACGGCATGCCTTCTGAACTTGTTTACAGTTCGTACCTCTACAGTACGTATAAGGATAAGCCTTTTGGAGATCAGTTCAACGACAATATCAACCGCTCTTTAAATTTTAATCTCTCCATCCCCATCTTTAACGGCTGGGCAACCAGATCGGCTATCAGCAAAGCAAAACTGAATGTCGAAAACACTAAATACAATCTCGACCAGAGTAAACTGCAGCTTCGCAAAACCATACAACAGGCTTATGCCGATGCAAGGGGAGCTCTTGATAAATACCAGGCATCGATAACGGGTGTTGATGCTGCGCGTGAATCGTATCGCTACGCTGAACAGAAGTTTGAGGTCGGATTTATCAATTCGGTTGATTACAACAATGCCCGTCAGGAATATGAAAAGGCCGACTCGGATATGCTCAGGGCTAAATACGAGTATATTTTCAAAACAACCGTTCTAGATTTTTATATGGGTAAACCCATTTCGCTCAAACGAAAATAACACGTAACTCACAAATTGTATCAATCCTCAATACTTGAAATAAGATGTTCAAAAAGAAAAACCTTATCCGAATCCTGGTAGTATTAGGTGTACTGCTGATTATTGGTTTTGCTGTGGCAAAGAAGAAAGGGGTTATTGGCAAGCCTGATATCACGAAGGTTTCAACCGAATTGGTCGCTAAACGTACCATTATTGAAACCGTTTCGGCAAGCGGTAAAATAGCTCCCGAAGTAGAGGTAAAACTATCACCTGATGTTTCGGGCGAAATTATTGAACTTCTGATAAAAGAAGGCGACCAGGTGAAAACTGGTGATTTGCTGGCTAAAATAAATCCCGAACTGTACATTTCGGCCAACGACCGCGCCGTTGCCGGTTTAAACACTGCCCGTGCAAACCTTGCCAATACAAAAGCTCGTTATGCACAGGTAAAATCGCAATATGTGAATGCCAAAACTTCGTTCGACCGTAATCAGAAGCTTTTTGAACAGAATACAATTTCACAGGCTGAATTCGATAACGCCAAATCGCAGTACGAAGTGGCTCAGGCCGAAGTAGATGCTGCCGAAGAAAGTGTGCGCGCTGCCGAGTTCTCGGTAAACAGCGCCCAGGCCGGTGTAAAAGAATCACGCGAAAATCTTACCAAAACAAGCATCTACGCACCGGTGGGCGGTACCATTTCAAAACTTAATGTCGAAAAAGGGGAGAGGGTAGCCGGTGCTTCACAGTTTTCGGCCGGTACCGAAATACTGCGTATTGCCAATCTGCAAACGATGGAAGTAAATGTGAGTGTGAACGAAAACGACATCGTACGTGTTAATCTCAACGATACCGCGCTGGTTGAAGTTGATGCTTACCAAAACCGCAAATTTAAGGGATTGGTTACCGAAATAAGCACATCGGCCAATACAACCGGCGTTAGCGCCGACCAGGTCACTAATTTTGATGTCAAAATCCGCATTTTACCCGATTCATACAAAGACCTTCTCGATCCTGCTTTCCCAAATAAATCGCCTTTCAGGCCCGGCATGTCGGCAACAGTGGATATTCAAACCGAAGCAGTGATTGATGTACTCGCTGTTCCTATTCAGGCTGTAACTACCCGCGTTGACAGTACCAAAATAAAAGCGGAACTTGCTAAGAATGAGGACAAGAAAAAAGAATCGGGCGAAAGCAACGAAAAGGAAGAAGCTAAGAAGAAACAAACTGATATCCAGGAAATTGTGTTTGTTTACGATAATGGAAAAGCTAAAATTGTAAATGTAAAAACCGGAATACAGGATAACATGTACATTACCATTTCACAAGGATTAAAAGAAAAAGACGAAATCATTATAGCTCCGTATCGTGCTGTTTCTAAGAAACTTAAGGATGGAGACGAAGTTAAGAAAGTGGATATGAAGGATTTGTACAAGGACGAGAAATAACGGTTGAAATCTGAATATATGCAGCAGGCTCCGGAAACAGAGCCTGCTTTTATTTTGTATTGTACTTTTGTGAGCCATCAAAATATTTTCTATGTCCCTTATTCTTGCAATTGAAACTGCCACCGAAGTTTGTTCTGTTTCACTAATCAATAAAGGATTGCCGTTAGCAACCCGCGAATCAGCCGGCAGCAATGAACATTCAAAATTACTAACGCCTTTTATAAATGAAGTGGTCCTCGAAAGTGGTTTCAACTTGAATGAAATCAACGCAGTAGCTGTCAGCATGGGCCCCGGATCATATACCGGTTTACGCATAGGCGTTTCGGCTGCCAAGGGACTTTGTTTCTCGCTTGATATTCCGCTTATCGCGATCAGTACATTGAAAGCATTGACTTATAAGGCATTGAATGATGAAATATTTCAGCTGCAACAGGACAATAAAACGCTGTATTGCCCTATGATTGATGCTCGTCGAATGGAAGTTTATACTGCATTGTTCGATCAAAATTTCAATGAAATTAAACCTGTTCAGGCTGTCGTAATCAATGAAAATTCTTTTGCGGAAGTAACTACTCAAACCCAGCTAATTATATTTGGAAACGGTGCTTCTAAATGTCGTGATATACTCATGCATAATAAAAACATCACTATCGTTGATAATATCCGTGCTTCAGCAAAAGCGATGGCCTTATTTGCCGAATCGAGCTATCAATCTCGTGATTTTGTTAATACAGCCTATTTTGAACCATTTTACCTGAAAGATTTCATTGCAGGCAAGCCGAATGTTAAAGGGTTGCATGTAAAAGAGTGATGAGTCTTAAGCAAAAGTTTTTCTCATATAAGTAAATTTCTGAAATTCAATATTTGTTCATAACTATTCAGCAAAACTAATATGTCAATTATTATAAAATATTGGAAATCAATCTTTCGTGATAAATTATCTTTTGTTTTTTAGTTCTGTATTATTCATTATCAATACTTTCTGATTATTAAACCACTGTTGTTAATAACCTTAAAAAATCAATCAGCTAGGTTAATAATTTATGCTGGTTTTCAACAAAATTGTCAATAGATGTTATGTTATCGAAATCAGGCACCAGTTATTCAAAGTTTTCAAATGCAAAATCGATTGTTTTCAACATGCTGAACATTGTTTGTAAATCCGAAGTTATCAAATATCAAAGATTTCAACAGAATTGTTAATAAAGTGATAATAATAAGTGAATTAATAGGTTAAAATAAATTTAGCTGTTTATCAACTGTGAATAAAGTGGTAAAAATGAACTTTCAAAATGATTGTCTTTATTTCTGTTAACACAATCAACAGCTAATATATAATCAACATTAAATTTTAAAATTAATTTTATTATATAATGTTTATATCCCTTGTGAATAAAGGAAGAAAATAAAAAACCTCCCTTTTTGGGAGGCTTATTTAATGGAGAGGTATCAAGCGGAGTCGAACCGCTGTACACGGTTTTGCAGACCGTTGCCTAGCCACTCGGCCATGATACCGATTGATGTTGCAAAATTACTTAAGTTTTTTGATTTTACAACATTCGCTCTTGTTTGCTTTCGGCATAATAAGCAAGACATTCAGGACAGAGACAAGAATCATAAGTTTTTTCAATTAAAGCAAGCAATTCATCCGAAAGCGAAATTTCATAACACCAGCATTTGGCTGATGAACTGCAGAAAAATTTATTTCCGCACCTGGGACACGTTCGGTTGGAATTGTTTTGTTGAGGAATTTCCATACTCTATCTGTTCAGGGTAACACTTACCTGGTTCACTTTTCCACCTACCGACAATGCAGGATTAAGTTTTGAAACTTTTACCGTAATATGCTGTATTTCATTGAAATGGTTAAATACTGAATCCATTATCCTGCGGGCAACATGCTCCAAAAGGTGTGAATTCTGCTCCATTTCGGCTTTTATTACTTTATATACTGCCTGGTAATTCACTGTTTGCTTTAAATCGTCACTGATTTCGGCCTGCGATGTATCGGCTTCAAGCACGATATCAACAGTAAACCGTGTACCAATCACCTGCTCTTCTTTAAAACATCCGTGATAAGCAAAAAACTCCATTCCCTCAATTGCGATGGTAGCCATAATTTCTGATTTTAAATTGCGATGAAAAGGCAAAATTACTCACTATCATGGATATTATGGCTGCAAGCGTTTGATTTGAAAATATGTTGTTTCAAAACTGACTATTTTTGCACTTTCATTCAAAAACGTTCATAAAGTCGTAAAGTTTACCACGAATGGCAGAAATCAATCCCGAATCATTACCCGAAGAAAAAGCTCCTGTTAATTTCATACATCAGATTATACAGGAAGACATTAAGAATAATAAGAACAATGGCCGCGTTCATACACGCTTTCCGCCGGAACCTAACGGTTATTTGCATATCGGACACGCCAAAAGTATATGCCTGAATTTTGGGACTGCTGCAAAATTTGGTGGTAAATGCAACCTGAGGTTCGATGATACAAATCCTGTGAAAGAAGATACCGAGTATGTGGATTCAATCATGGAAGATGTTCGCTGGCTTGGCTTTAACTGGGACGGTTTATACTATGCTTCCGATTATTTCGATACCCTGTATGAGTATGCTAAAAAGCTGATAATTAAAAAATTAGCATATGTTTGTGATCTTTCGCAGGAAGAAATGAGCTTGCAAAGAGGTACAGTAACAAAACCAGGGACCGACAGTCCCTACCGCAACCGTACGGTTGAAGAAAATCTCGATCTTTTCAGGCGTATGCGCGCCGGCGAGTTTCCTGAAGGAGCAAGAGTGCTGAGGGCAAAAATTGATATGGCACACGCCAACATGCTCATGCGCGATCCAATCCTCTACCGTATCATTCATGCCGAACATCACAATACCGGCGACAAATGGTGTATTTACCCTATGTACGACTTTGCCCATGGCCAATGCGACTCCATCGAAGGTATTACGCACTCCATTTGCACTCTCGAATTTGAAGTACACAGGCCCTTATACGACTGGTTCATCGAAAAACTTGAGATTTTTGCCCCGCAGCAAATCGAGTTTGCCCGCCTGAACCTTAGTTACACGGTGATGAGCAAGCGCAAACTGCTGCAACTGGTAAACGAAGGACATGTTAACGGATGGGACGATCCGCGCATGCCCACTATTAGCGGACTGCGTCGCCGCGGATTTACGCCCGAAAGTATCCGCAGGTTTGCTGATGTTATTGGCGTTGCCAAACGCGACCAGGTGATTGATGTTTCGCTGCTCGAATTCTGCCTGCGCGAAGATTTGAACAAAAAAGCCGACCGCCTGATGGCCGTTTTGAATCCTGTAAAACTGATCATTGACAATTATCCCGAAGGCCAGGTCGAGTATCTTGATGCTGTGATTAATCCGGAAGATCCTGAAAAAGGCTTCCGCAAAGTTCCTTTCTCAAAAGAGCTTTTTATTGAAAAAGAAGACTTTATGATAGACCCTCCGGGAAAATTCTTCAGGCTAAAACCCGGTGGCGAGGTAAGGCTTAAATATGCATACATCATTAAATGCGAGAGCTTTCTACAGGATCCGGTTACTGGCGAAGTCACTGAAATACATTGTACCTACGAACCTGATACCCGTAGTGGAATGCCCAACAGCAATAAAAAAGTAAAAGGAACCCTGCACTGGGCTGCGGTAAGTAATTCGGTAAAATCCGAAGTCAGATTATACGACAGGCTGTTCGTTAAGGAAACTCCCGAAGATGTTGAGGAAGGTCAGGATTTCAAGGTAAACCTGAATCCTGATTCGCTAAAAGTGGTTACGGCATACTGCGAGCCGGCAATCAGCCAATATAAACCCGGCGATAAAGTTCAATTCGAAAGAATGGGCTATTTCTGTGTTGATCAGGATAGTACCGAAACCAACCTGGTCATTAACCGCACTACAACTTTGAAGGATAACTGGGCAAAAATCGCCGGTAAAGAATAAAAAAGGCGTTCATTTATTTAAGATTCAGAAATCTTTAATAATTTTGCACCGCAATTGTCCGATGGTGTAACTGGCAACACGACTGACTCTGGATCAGTAAAGTCCAGGTTCGAGCCCTGGTCGGACAACAAAAATCCTGCTGAAAGGCAGGATTTTTTGTTTACAGGAAAACTTAAGCAATCAGTTTTTGATTTTCTCAATACCACGGCTCACACGCCGGATAGTGTTCTCCCTGCCAATTATCGTGGCTATATCAAGCATGCCTGGCCCGGCATTGGTTCCAACCATTGCTAGCCTGAACGGATTCATAAGCTGGCCCATACCTATACCTTTCGCCTGGATAAATGCTTTGATATTTGTTTCTAATGCTTCTTTGGTGAAGGGTTCCGTTTTTTCGAGAACCGGAATAAAATCAGCAATCAGGGCAGAAGTTTCTGGTTTCCAGATTTTTGCTGTTACAGTGGCATCGTAATCATCCGGATCAACGAAAAAGAAATGCGACTGACTCCACAAATCAGGTATGAGCACAACCCGATCATGTATCAGCATGCAAACCTGCTGAACGTAATCTTCACTCGCCTCAATATTCTTTGCCTTGAGTAAAGGATTTAGTAATGATGCAAGTTCGGCAGGAGCCTTTCTGGCCATGTATTGATGATTATACCAGTGTGCTTTTTCAACATCGAATTTGGCTCCCGATTTGCTCACACGGTCAATGGTGAATGCATGGCAAAGTTCTTCCATACTGAAAAGTTCCTGTTCCGTACCTGGATTCCAGCCTAAGAATGCCAGCATATTAATGAATGCTTCGGGCAAATAACCGCTTTCGCGATACCCCGATGATATTTCACCCGACTTTGGATCGGTCCATTTTAGCGGAAATACCGGGAAACCAAGCCTGTCGCCATCGCGTTTACTGAGTTTTCCGTTGCCGTCAGGTTTGAGCAGCAAAGGCAAATGTGCGAATTCAGGCATCTGCGCTTCCCAGCCAAGGTAACGGTACAACAATACATGAAGCGGCGCTGATGGCAACCATTCTTCTCCACGTATCACATGCGATATTTTCATAAGATAATCATCCACTACATTGGCCAGGTGATACGTTGGCATTCCGTCGGATTTGTAAAGCACCTTATCATCAAGCAACGACGAATCAACCTGAACAACTCCGCGAATAAGATCGTTCACCGTGATCGTTTCATGTTCAGGAATTTTTATCCTTATCACATAATGTTCGCCGGCATCAAGTTTTGATTGTACTTCGCTCTTGGGTAAGGTCAATGAATTTTTAAGTCCCGACCTTGTTATCGGGCCATATTGAAACGTTTCCTTACGCGATTCAAAATCCTTGCGAAGCACTTCAAGTTCTTCAGGTGTATCGAAAGCATAATATGCTTTGCCATTGTTGATGAGTTGCAATGCATACTGATGATACATTTCCTTGCGGTCACTTTGACGGTACGGAGCATAAGGTCCGCCAATATGCACACCTTCATCGAAATGAATACCGCACCAGGTAAGCGATTCAATGATATACTGTTCAGCTCCGGGAACAAACCGCCCCTGGTCGGTATCTTCAATCCGCAGAATGAATTTTCCACCAAGTTTGCGGGCAAAAAGGTAATTATACAAAGCTGTTCTAACACCGCCAATATGAAGCGGGCCTGTGGGGCTTGGAGCAAACCTTACTCTTACTTCGCGCATTTCAATCATCTGTTTTAATGAAATGCAAAGATACAAATCACAACTAAGACCGATGTTGGGCCGCTAAAACGAAATCAGCCGCTAATTGTTACTTTTGTAACATGGAGGAAAAGTCTTGATATTAATAAACACAAGACAGAATGTTGAATATAAATGCGCTGCAAAATCCTTACGGACAGCTGCTTAACTATGGAAGACAATTATTCATTACTTATCCGGAAGATTGACGAATTCATCCGGAAGTATTACAAGAACCAGCTGTTCAGGGGATCGTTGTATTCACTGGCAGCCCTGGCTTTGTTTTTCATATTCATCAACCTGCTCGAATATTTTTCATGGTTTGGAAGCATAACCCGTACCGTGCTGTTCTATGCTTATCTCGCCGCAGCATCAGGTATTCTGGTAAAATTTGTGGTCATTCCTCTGCTGAAAATAAAGAATATCGGTAAGATAATTTCGCATGAACAGGCAGCCGAGGTTATTGGCAGGCATTTCAGCGATGTAAAGGATGTTTTGCTGAATACGCTTCAGCTAAAACAACTGAGTGCATCAGATTACCATAGCCGTGAACTTATTGACGCAAGCATTAACCAGAAAATCAACAAACTGAAGCCGGTGCCTTTTACCGCTGCTGTTGACCTGAAACAAAACCGCAAATACCTGAAATATGCATTGCCACCCGCTTTGCTTATATTATTCGCCTTAGTCGTTGCCCCTTCACTGGTTACCGATCCGGCAAAACGCATTATTCATCATAACACTACTTTCGAGAAACCAGCCCCTTTTACCATTGAGATTCTTAATGATACACTTACTGCCATGCAGCAGGAGGATTTTACACTTAATGTGAAGCTTACGGGCGATGAAATTCCTGATGAACTTTTACTTCGTACCGGCGATGGCGCATACCGCATGGAAAAAGAAAACACGGTTCGCTTTCATTATACATTCAGGAATATTCAAACGAAAATGCCGTTTCATTTCGAAGCCGGAGATTTTATCTCACGACAGTATGTATTAAATGTGCTTCCGAAACCAATTATTCTTTCATTTGGTATTGATGCAGTGTATCCTGCTTATACAGGACATAAAAACGAAAGTTTTACAAATACCGGCGATATTACTGTTCCGGCGGGTACTAAACTTACATGGAGATTTTACCTGCGCGATGCAGGTTCTGTAAGGTTTAATCTTCAGCAAAAGAGCCATCAACTTGTACCTCAGCATAGTAACCAGGTCACATGGTCGGCGCAGGTTTTCGGATCGTCAAAATACTCGGTACAGGTTTCGAATAAGTATTTTGAAAGCCCCGACTCGCTCATGTTTGCAATTAACGTTATCCCGGACCTTTACCCTGATATCTCGGTTGAAGAATTTCATGATTCGGTTTACGACAACCGCCTGTATTACAAAGGAAATATTAAGGATGACTATGGTTTCAGTCGCCTTGCGTTTTGCTATACGGTGAAGAAAGGAGACCGGGAAAGCGAACAGGAACAACCCGTTATCCGCGAAATGGAATTTGAGAACGGCTCACTTCAGCAACCTTTCTTTTATTTTCTCGATGTTTCAACGCTCATGCTCGTGTCCGGCGATATAGTCGAATACTACTTTGAAGTTTCGGATAACGATATGTTAAATCATTATAAATCAACACGATCACAAAAGAATATTTTTAAAGTTCCAACACTTGAAGAGTTGGAAAAGCGTGCCGAACAAAGGAATTCCGACATAAAGGATAGGATGGAGGATGCCATTCTGCAATCTCAGAAGCTGCAAAAGCAAATAGAAAACATGAATAAAAAGCTGATTGAAAAGGAGGAGATAGGTTGGCAGGAAAAGCAGCAATTACAGCAAATGATTGATAAACAGGAACAATTACAACAAGAAATAAAAGAAATTCAAAAAGAAAACAAGGAAAAATCTCTCCAGGAACAGCAGTACAATGAGACTGACCCGGCCATTCTCGAAAAACAACAGAAACTCGAAGAGATGTTCAATCAAATTCTGCCCGACGAGGTAAAACTGATGTTTGAAGAGCTTAAAAAATTGCTCGAACAGGTTGATAAGGAAAAAGTACAGGATATGCTTGAGAAAATGAAGATGAGTAATGAAGATATAGAAAAGCAGCTCGATCGCGATCTTGAAATGTTCAGGCAACTGGAGTTTGAGCAGAAACTGCAGGAAGCAATTGATAAATTAAACAAGCTGGCCGAAGATCAGAAAAACATTTCAAAGGAAACTGAAAACACGCCAAAAGAAAAACTTGAACAAATCGAAAAGAAAC
>JAKLFM010000051.1 GCA_022711175.1 Bacteroidota bacterium
ACCGCACTTTTGGCGAACGTTATGAAGCCAAGACCACTGCCGACCGTACCCGTTCAGGTGTTGAAACACAACGCGGAGGCGGAGGCACAGGTATAGGTAGCGGTACGCGCAATAATGCTGGCGGCAGCCGCAATACAGGCGTACAGCCTCAACCGGGAAACCGCAATACCGATGTTCGTGAAAACAATACCCGCAATTCAGGTGTTGACAGAGGCACAGCCACCCCTAACGACCGTCAGCCACGAAATACCGATATTCAGCGCAATTCGCAGCCTACAGGCGAACCTGCAGGCCGTAGTCCTCAGTATCGTTATACCAATCCGGGAACCAACAGCGCTCCCCGCAGGGAACCGGAAGCAAATGCCGCTACAGGCGAAAGCTCCTTTGCACAGCAGCCCGAAATAATTCAGCAGCGTCAGCAGCGCTATGCAAATCCATCGTCGCGCACTACCACACCTTCAGGTTCGCAAGGAGTTCAGCGCAACAGCAACATACAGCCATACAGTCCCCCGGCATACAGCAAACCGAGATCATCGCAGGAATACACCACTCCCAAATACCGTAATCCGCGCGAAAGCGATGTAAGCCCGCAGCAGCGGAACATCCAGAGCGCTCCCGACCAGCAAAACAGGAATTATTCGCAGCCTTCGCGCATCAGTACACCGCAGAATGAACCAAGGCAGAATAAGGCCTACCAGGCGCCGGCCCGTCGCGACGACAGTTACTCCGCACCTTCGCGCAGTAACAGCACCTATTCGGCACCCTCTCGCAGCAGTGGAAGCAGCGGTGGAGGCTACTCAGCACCATCGCGCAGCAATGGCAGCAACGGTGGAGGATATTCAGCTCCTTCACGTTCAAGTGGCAGCTCATCCGGAGGCGGTAGTTCTTCAGGTTCATCACGCAGCAGTTCTTCATCAGGTTCCTCCTCGGGTTCCTCCTCATCAGGCCACAGGAGATAGTTTTTAAACCAGGGCTATCTTCGGTTAACCAGTATCAATTGCTTGTTTATCAAGCTGCTGATTAACGGAGTGTGCCGGTCAGAATGTGTATAACATAACAAGCGACATAGAAATGAAAAAGATATTTGCAATAATAATTCTTGCCACAGCAACGCTGGCTGGTATTGCCCAGAACGAAAATGATGCCTTGCGATACTCGCGGCTTTCATACGGAGGGACAGCACGCTTTATTGGATTGGGAGGTGCTTTTGGGGCATTGGGCGCCGATTTTTCAACACTCAGTCAGAATCCTGCAGGGATCGGGCTCTACAGGAAATCGGAATTTACAATCACTCCGCAACTCAACACGTCATCGACCGAAACGAGCTTTTTCGGAGAAACCGCCAGCGACAGCAAATACAACTTCAATCTTGGCAATGTAGGCATGATCATGAACCTGAACCTTGGCGGGAACCGCGATGCCAGTTTCCTGAAATATATAAACTTCGGATTTGGGATGAACCGCGTTGCAAACTTCAATAACAGGATGGAAATCAGCGGGTTCAACGACCAAAGCTCACTGCTAACCCAGTTTATGTACGAAGCCAATAACAACGGCGAACCACTCTCACCCGATGAACTTGACCAGTATGGCAGCCAGTTGGCCTATTATGCCGATCTGTTGGTTTATGATTCAACTGCCAATGAATATTGGGTAGATGCCCCTAACGGAGGAATTCAGCAGCGAAAGATGTCAGAAACCTGGGGAACCATCAATGAAATGGTGCTGAGCACAGGAGCAAATTTTGGCGATAAGCTGTACCTCGGTGCAACCGTTGGCTTCCCATACCTGCGCTACGAAGAGGACAGCCGCTTGCAGGAAACCGACCCTGACGGCGAAATCACTTATTTCAATTCATTTACCAAGCGCGATCACCTCGTTACCCGCGGTACCGGTGTGAATGCAAAAATCGGTATGATCTATCGTCCGGTTGATTTCCTGCGAATCGGTTTTGCCGTCCACACACCAACCTCATTCAATGATATGCAGGACGAATGGTACTCAACAGTTGAATCGGAGTTCGACAATGGCAAAACATATTCCGAAGAATCCCAAACAGGGCGTTTTAGTTATAAAATCAGCACACCCATGCGTCTCATGGGGAATGTCGCACTCATCCTCGGACAAAGCGGCCTCATCAGTGCCGATTACGAATATCTTGATTACAGCACGGCACGATTGCGCAGTAGTTCATATGGTTTCTACGACGAAAACGATATTATCCGCAAAAGTCTTGCTCCCGCTCATAATGTAAGGCTTGGCGCCGAATGGAAATACCAGATTCTGAGCCTCAGAGGCGGTTTCGGATATTACGGATCGCCTTATATTAAAAACCTTAATGCCAGCGACGGTTCAAAGAAAACCCTTTCGTGCGGCATAGGTGTGCATGAGCAGGGCTATTTTATTGACTTCGGCTATGTACATTCCTGGATGAAAGACGACTATTACCTGTACGATGCATCGCTGGTTCCAGCTGCTTCAACTACCGTGCAGCAGAATTACTTCGCTGTAACGCTTGGATTCAGGTATTAATGGATTGAGGAAATTATTTGCCCCGGTGAAGATATTCAGCCGGGGTTTTTTATTTGCCGCTGAGACGGTTTAATCCGGCCCTGGCTTTGTGGGTAATGCTGAAATGATATTCTTCGAAATCGAGTGAAAGGCATTTTTCGAAATATGTTTTCGCTTGCCTGTAATCATTCATCCTTTCGTAAATCAGGCCGAGGTGCAAAGCAGCATTGGCAGCATAATAAAAAGGCAACTTATTGCCAAGGTTGAGTGCCGACTGGTAATTGATAATTGCCTGTTCCTGTTTTCCCCATTCATCGTATATTCGTCCCTTTCGGTAAGTAAACTCAAGTATTTCGCTTTGCGACATGTTGCTGGCCGCAGCTTCGAATTGAGCCAGTGTTTCAATGGCTCTTTCATAATACCCGCCATCGAACAGCAACCGTGATTTTAGAAGGAAAACATTGGGAACCTGGTTCAGGGCAGCATTGCGAATGGCTTCACGGTCGTTGTCAACCTGGTTGTTGCCGCGCATCGCTATCCTGTTGAGATACAACCGGTATTTTTCCATGTTGCCGTTTATAAGATAGTACCATGCAATGTGTTCATAAGCCGATTTGATGTAATTCAATCCCCTGAAACCGGCCACAAAACCGAGTAGCGGAATATTAGCATCTTTATCGAGGCGGTTTAGTTTGGCAATTCCCAGCAAATAATCGAGGTAAAAGAAAGGATAATAACCTGCTCCCTGCGGCCTCGATTTCAAGACGTTGATGGCTTTGTCGTTGTTTCCGGTTTTCAGGTAAATGTTGGCCAGGGCATATGCCATCAGCGGGCTTTGGTGAACCCAGTGATTGAGAGGAGCCTGTTCGCAACGGGTGATAAATTCTTCGGCTGCTGATTTCTTTCCCGAGAGGTTGATCGATGCGAAAGCAAGTAAAAATTCGCTTTCGGGGTAATTGAAGCCGTATTCTTTACTCTTTGCCGATTGCTGGCAGGCTGTTTCCAACTCCCCGATACCCTGGTGAATTGTTCCTGAAAATTTGAGCGTTCTCACAGCCCACCGGTAATTGTCGGGAACAGTGCCAATGAGCGCATGAAGCATTCCCAGACAGGTTTTATTGGGTACAAATGCCGGGAAACGCTTCATGTTTTCCACTAGCAAGCGGTAAGCCTGGTTGAGTTCTACTCCGGCAGTAAGATAATCGCGGAATTTCACCCTTGCAAAGCCGCACTGCAAATAAATGAGGGCCTGGCTGTACCTGTACCATGGCGAAGTGGCATCGCCATACGCTGTTTTTTCGAGCCTGAAATTGCGCTGCTGCTTCAGCCTGGTATAATCCTCTTCCTGCTCACCAATCATAACTTTCAGAAAATCAATGTAATTATCGAGCAGGTAGGGTTGGGTGTTTCGCGGATTGAGTTTCTTTTCCTCTTCGATAAAAGGACGGGCTTCATCAAATCTAAGGCACAGAATGGAATGATGTGCCTGCTGGCAACGCTCGGTTAAGCCGTTCGATGGCTTTACGCTGAGCGAAAGCAGCAAAAGAGGAATAAGTAGGCAAAACCGTAATAATTGCATGAAGCGAAAATAAAAAAAAGAGGGTTTGAAGCCCTCTTTTCCTGGTTTTGTTTAGCGAGTTTAAATTTTAATTGAACTGGCAAGTTCTTTGTCAACAAGGATACGACCGCAGTATTCGCAAACGATGATTTTGCGGTGCATGCGGATATCGAGCTGACGTTGCGGCGGAATAGCGCTGAAACAACCGCCGCAAGCGTCGCGTTCAACAGTAACAACAGCAAGGCCGTTACGGGCATTTTTGCGGATGCGCTTGTAGGCAAGCAAAAGGCGGTCTTCTATAAATTTTTGCTGGGCTTCCGATTTACGCATGAGCTCTTTTTCTTCGAGTTCGGTTTCGGTAACGATGTCGGCAAGCTCGCTTCTCTTGATCTCAAGGTCGTTGCGGCGCTCCTGCAGAACAGCCTGTGCATTTTCAATTTCTTCGCTGAATTTGCCGTGCTGCATATTAAACTCCCTGATGCGCTTTTCGGCAAGCTGAATTTCGAGCGACTGGAATTCAATTTCTTTTGTCAGGGCATCATATTCTCGGTTGTTGCGAACATTGTTCTGCTGCTCTTCGTAACGCTTAATGAGATTCTGGCTTTCTTTGATCGAAATCTGCTTGTCAGAAATTTGTTTTTCAAGCGATTGAATTTCCTGGATATGATTGTCAATACGGGTTTCGAGGCCTGCAATTTCGTCTTCAAGGTCTTCGACTTCGAGTGGAAGTTCACCACGTATGATGCGAATGCGGTCAATCTGCGAATCAATCTGCTGCAGGCTGTGCAGTGCAACCAGCTTTTTCTCGACAGAAATCTCGGTTTCATCCTGTTCAGTTGCAACAGGCTGATTTTCAATCACTACATTGTCGTTCACAAGTGTATCAGCTGTTTTAGCGGTAGCATCGGCTGATGATTTTCCTGGTTTTGCAACTGATTTTGCCATAGCTGTATAATGGGTGTTATATGTTTATTTACAGGTAGTTAACAGGATTCGTCGGGGTTTCCGAAATAAAGTGTGCAAAGGTAGGAAAATTTTTCATTAACAGGGTGCTTATCAGTTCTTTTGTAAACTGTTCACTTTCGTAATGCCCAATATCGGCCAGCATCATCCTGTTGCCGGGTATGAAAAAGTCGTGGTATTTGATGTCGCCGGTCAGAAAAACATCAGCGCCGGCAGCCATGGCATCCTGTATCAAGAAGCTCCCAGATCCTCCGCACACCGCAATTTTCCTGATTTTTTTTGCCGGTATTGTTGTATGCCTGATGCAGCCGATTCCCAGCACTGATTTAATTTTTTTAAGGAACTCAAGAGCATCGGTTTCAACAGCAAGTTCACCGATCATTCCGGCACCTGCACTATTCAGCGTGTTGTCGAGGTTATAAATGTCGTAAGCAACCTCCTCGTAAGGGTGCGAACCCAGCAGGGCTTTGATGACACGTGGCTGTAGGTAGGCCGGGAAGATGGTTTCGATGCGGATTTCGTCTTCAAAATGCAGTTTCCCGATTTCACCCACGTAAGGATTTGCCTCACCGCCGGCGCGGAAAGTACCCTGCCCGGCAGCGTTAAAACTGCAGGAGTCGTAGTTGCCGATATGGCCGGCGCCTGCGCCGAAGAGGGCTTCTCTCACGGCATTGGCATGCAAAATAGGGCAGAAAGTAACCAACTTTTGCAAAACACCTCTCATAGGTTTAAGAACCTGCCTGTTTTCAATACCAAGTTTGTCGCAAAGAATATCGTTTACTCCTCCGGCAACATTGTCGAGGTTGGTGTGGATGGCATACAGCGAAATTCCGTTCCTGATGGCTTCGATGATGATCCTGCCAGTTGAGTTGGAAGTTGTCACTTTTTTCAGGTTGCCGAAAATGGCGGGATGATGGGCAATGATGAGATTGCAGTGTTTTGCAACTGCCTCGACTACAACCTGTTCGGTAACGTCAAGCGTAATGAGTGCGCCTGTGGCCGAGCCATCTTCATCTCCCACAATAAGCCCGGCGTTATCGTATGATTCCTGCAGCGGGAGAGGGGCAAATTCCTCGAATACTTTCCTGATTTCTTTCAAACTTACCTGCATAATACCTGAATTAATTGATCTGCAAATTAGCCGTTAAGGTTAGGTTTCCGGCAAATATACCATACAAAAGAGCTTTTCCTGATATTTTTGTATTTTTAGGTCATGGAATTTTTGAGGATTTTTTTGTTCCCGCTGGCGGCACTTTACGGAGTTGTGATTCGTATCCGCAACAAGTTTTATGATTGGGGTTTTAAAAAGCAAACCTCGTTCGAAATTCCGGTTATCTCGGTCGGGAACCTGTGTGCCGGCGGCAGCGGTAAAACTCCTATGACCGAATACCTGGTAAGGCTGCTGAACAACAATTACAGGCTGGCCACACTAAGCAGGGGTTACAAACGGAAAACCAAAGGTTTTGTGATTGCTGATGCATCGAGCACGGCAGCGCAAATTGGCGATGAACCCCGTCAGTACGCCGTCAAGTTTCCTGAAATCGTTGTTGCTGTTGACGAAAACCGCCGAAGGGGAATCAGGAACCTGCTGAACCTGAAAAATGCCCCCGAAATTGTGTTGCTCGACGACGCTTATCAGCACCGGCGAGTAAAGCCGGGACTTTCGATACTGGTTACCGATTATTTCCTGACGTACGTCCACGACCAGTTACTACCACTCGGCATGCTGCGCGAACCGGTTTCGGGGGCTAAAAGGGCACAGGTTATTGTGGTTACAAAATCGCCGCGCATTTTTTCACCCATACTGCGCCGGCAGATAACCGAAGAGTTAAAGCCTGAACCCCATCAACAGCTGTTCTTTTCATATGTAAGGTATGTGGGGATTAAGCCGGTTTATGCCAATATCCCTGACTTTGACCTGCAAAAACATAAGCCATCCGCCATTTTCATGATTACGGGTATCGCCAACCCCTCGCCCATGGAGGAGTACCTGCGTTCGGTATGCGACGAACTGGTCATGATCGAATTTCCCGATCATCATGATTTTACCGGCCAGGAACTGGCAAGTATCAAGCAACGTTTTGCCGATTTTCATTCAAGGGAAAAGATCATGGTCACCACCGAGAAGGACGCCATGCGGTTGCGAAATCCCGAATCAGAAGCTATTTTCAGGAATCTGCCATTGTACTATCTGCAAATTGAGCACGAATTTCACAAGGAGGACAAGGAAAAGTTTAATGCCCTTGTGTCTGATTTTCTCAAAGGTTATCCAAAAGCACCCGGTTTATCAGTATCTTCAGAAAATAATCCCGGCAATGCCGAAGGTGGCATAAATGATGCTGGCGATGCCGTTTAGCGTGAAAAAGGCAACGTTTACGCGCCGAAGGTCGTCGGCTTTCACAATAAAGTGCTGATAAGCAAGCAGGGTCACAAAAACTCCGTAACCTATCCAGTAAAGAAAACTATAGCCTGCAACCATTCCCAGGACAAACATTAGAGCTGCGGTAACCAGGTGCAGCATCAACGACAAAATTAGCGCTCCTTTTCTTCCTAACTGCACAGGAATTGATTTCAGCCTGTTTTCGCGGTCAAAGTCATCGTCCTGTAACGCGTAAATAATATCGAAACCTGAAACCCAACAAAGCACAGCGGCCGACAGCATAACCGGCAGCCAGTGAAAATGTCCGGTTACGGCGAGGAATGCCCCGGTAGGCGCAAGCGATAGCCCCAACCCAAGCACAAAATGCGAGAGGTACGTGAACCGCTTGGTGAGGCTGTAGCCAAGAATCACAAGCAACGCTACGGGTGAAAGGTAGAAACACAAGCGGTTGATAAACCATGTAGTGGCGATAAAGAACAGCCCGTTGAGCAGGCAAAAAGCCAATGCCGATCCGGGTTTGATGATTTCGGCAGGTATTTCGCGAATGGCAGTGCGCGGGTTCTTTTTGTCGAAATCTCTGTCGGCCCAGCGGTTGAAACTCATGGCCGCATTGCGGGCAAAGAACATACACAATATTACCAGGAACAGCAGCAGCCAGTTGAGTTCTGTCTCGGGCTGGTCAATCGCCATAAAAAAACCGAACAATGCAAAAGGCAGGGCAAAAATGGTATGGGCAAATTTTACCATCGAAAGATAGTTGCCTATTTTTGTGATGAACTGCTGTATGCCCATAAAATTAAATCACGGCAAAAATAACGAAGTGCTTGGATGATTGTTTAATCTGCCATCAAAAAGTGCTGAAAATTGAAGAGTGATGATCGGTAAACTTACCCGGATGTATAGCTATGTGCGATACCTGTTATCGGCCAGAACAAAATATGGCATACACTCGCCTTTTGTCTATTCGCTGGTAACCGAAGTTTTTGAGAATCATCAGGCTAATGCTGATACCGAACGTATAAAAGCGTTGCGTAACAGGCTGAAGCGAAGCAAACGTGTGCTCGAAGTCACTGATTTCGGGTCGGGACGAGGCAACAAACCCTATGCCCTTCATTTCCGCACAGTTGGCAATCTTGCAGCACACTCCGCGGTGACTCCCTCAAGAGGCGAATTGCTGTACAACCTGGTAAACAGGTTTCGGCCATCAACCATTCTGGAACTTGGCACATCGCTGGGGATCAGTACATTGTATCTTTCAACAGGAAATCCATATGCCAAAGTCATCACCATTGAAGGTTGCAGCACCACATCGGAGGTTGCCCGCGAAAATTTTGCAGAATTCAACCTGACGAATATCAAAATGCTTACGGGCCGCTTCGAAGATGTTCTTCCCGCAGCTCTGGACCAGCTTGCAACCGTTGACTTCGCGTTTATTGACGGCCACCATGAGTATGAACCGACAAAAAACTATGCCCGGATGATCATGCAGAGAGTTACGGAAAACTCGGTGATTGTGATCGACGACATCCATTGGTCGGCTGGGATGGAAAAAGCATGGAAAGAAATCTGTAGCCTGCCGCAGGTAAAGGTTTCGATTGATGTGTTTCGTTTTGGTATGCTTTTTTTTCGCGAAGGACTATCGAAACAGCATTTTGGAATTCGCTACCGGTAAAGTGTCTGTGACGGAATTCCAATATTATGATGCAAACAAGGTTCATCTTTAAAATCAATCTATATTTGTAACAGTAAAAAATTATGATTATGGATGGTGAAGTAATCCGCCTGGTGGATATTACCCGCTACTATAAAGTTGGTACCGAAGTGGTTAAAGCATTGCAAGAGGTCTCACTCGTGATCAGGAAAAACGAATTTGTCGCCCTTATGGGGCCTTCAGGTTCAGGCAAATCCACCCTGATGAACCTTCTCGGTTGCCTCGATACGCCCACCGGCGGACAGTATTACCTTAACGGCAAGGATGTAAGCAAACTCAACGACCTCGAACTCGCCGAGATCAGAAACAAAGAAATCGGGTTCGTTTTCCAGACTTTCAACCTTCTTCCCAGGCTTACCGCATTGGATAATGTGGCGCTTCCGCAGATTTATGCCGGCATCAGCAAGGCAAAAAGGCTTGAGCGTGCCCAGGCAGTGATCGAAAACGTTGGCCTCACCGACCGCGGCCACCATAAACCCAACGAGCTTTCGGGCGGGCAGCGCCAGCGCGTGGCCATTGCACGTGCACTGGTGAACCATCCGAGTATTATTTTAGCCGATGAACCTACCGGCAACCTCGATTCGGTGACCAGTCATGAAATTATGGCATTGCTGGAACAAATTCACGACGAAGGCAACACCATCGTGCTGGTAACCCACGAAGAAGACATTGCCCGCCATGCGCACCGCATCATCAGGCTTATGGACGGAAGGATTTCGGACGATTATGTGAATCCCAATATCTATAGCTCGCGTAAGCAAAGTGTCCTGGCCTGATAACCTTCAGGGTAACGGCTCAGCCATTCATGGAGAAAAGTTTTAAAATATATACCAAAACCGGCGACAAAGGCGAAACTTCGCTCATTGGAGGTAAGCGTGTGCCCAAATATCACAGCCGCATCGAAGCATACGGCACACTCGATGAGCTCAATTCGTTCATCGGCCACCTGCGCGACCAGCTTGCTGACGAGCATCTGAAAGAAGTGCTCCTCGAAGTGCAGGACAGGCTTTTTACTGCCGAATCCATCCTTGCTACCGAACCGGGGACAGAGGTGGCACGCAAACTGCCTCAGCTTTTTGAAGCAGATGTGCTTCATCTCGAAAGCGAAATTGACCGCATGAACGAATCCCTTCAGCCATTGTCCACATTTCTGCTGCCGGGCGGTCACCCGCTGGTTTCGCTCAGCCACGTCTGCCGCACCGTCTGCCGCCGTGCCGAGAGGATATGTATCCGCCTGGCCACCGAAACTATCGTTGATGAGATCGTGATCCGCTACCTCAACCGGCTGTCGGACTATCTTTTTGTGCTGGCACGTTATATTGCTTATTTAAACGGGGTGACTGACTTGCCGTGGAAGGCGAGGGTATAGGGAGTTTAAAGTTTCAAGTTTCAGGTTTGAAGTTTCCATTTTCCATTTTCCAGTTTCTATTGTCCGAGTGTGGTGGCCGAAAATGCCGATTCTTTCAGTGCTGAGCCTGCCTGGTATTTGTTGATCACTATTTCCGACTTGCGGCTGTTTTGAACATTCGACATGCTGAGTTTAAATGCAAAATATTTACCGCCGGCTTGTTTGCGGTAGTCGCTGAAAGTTTCCACTTTCAGCAATTTATCGGCATGGTCGTAAAACTCAATTTTCCAGGTAAGGTAAGTGCTTTTCTCGATCCAGGCAATTTTGCGGCTGTAGCCGTTGGCCTCCTCTGCCCCGGCATTGGCGCATTTCGACTCCAGTTTCCAGCACTCTTTGCCGTCGAGCGTTTCGCTGCCTTTCAGTGAATAGGTAAAGTCACTCATGGTGGGTTTGCTCATATCGGCATTGCTGAATTCCGAGCCCATGAAGCTTTTGCCTTTCTCGCCCGATACGATACGGCGCGTTTTGCGCAGCGAGGGCATGTAGATCCACATGTCGTCGTCCTTGTTTTCGTAATCGTATATCAATATGGTTGTGCCTTTTACATCGGGAGGCGACAGGAATTTGAACAGCGTTTTGGTCGTACCGCCAAATTTGGCCATGGCATTGCTCACCTCTCTTACGCGAACATTGCCTTTGTTGTCGTAAATTTTGAGTGTAGAAGTCATTTCCATGGAGCCGGGATTGATCACTTCCGACGATTTGTCGGCAATGGTGCGGGCATCCTGCGCCTTAAGGCTGGTGATTGCCATGATACAGATTGCTGTAAGCAGAAAAGTTATTTTTTTCATAATCCGTTGATGTTATTGAAATTTTTGATGGGCGATTTTTCGAGGAATGAAGGTTTTACAAGGTAGCATAGCGCGGGAATAAGCACCAGGGCGCATAGCAGGCAGAGTATGAGGGAGAAAATGATGAGAAAGCCGAAGGATTTCAGGATGGTGATGCCTGAAAAGAACAACACGGCGAAGCCAACCATGACCGAAAAGGCGTTGATAGCGATGCCGCGTCCGGTATTTTTGAGGGTTTTGCGAACCGCTTCGGCATATTCCACGCCGTCCGAAAGCTCTGTTTTCAGCCGCCAGAACAGGTGGATGGTATAATCCACACCGATGCCGATGGCCACCGACGATAGCAGCGAAGTGGCGATATCCAGCTCAAATCCCAGCCAGCCCATTAGGCCGAAAGTACACACCACGCTGAAAACCAAGGGGATTGATCCCATTATTCCCGCTTTCAACGAACGGAATATCCACCACAATAACAGTATGATGGCCGCGAAAGCAAAAATGAGCGAGTAGTTCTGCCCTTTCACCAGCGACCTTGCCATTTGTTTTTCCACCAGGCAATGCCCGGCCTTGAGTTTGCAGAACTTCGATGTCGCCATCAGGCTGTCGATCGCATTTTCTACCTTGTTAAACTCTTTGATGTCCTCAGCTTTGAACTGTACATTCAGGTTGGCTTTGGTATAATCAAAGTCCACAAGCCGTTCGAAATCAGCGGGATCGCCGCTCAGATTGTAGAATTCGATGTATTGTGCCACGGCATCGCGTGTGTCGGGGATGCGGTCGTACAGGCTGTCGCCGGGATCGTTCATGGCACGGCTGATGGTCTTTATCACCGTTGCAATGGAAGTTGCACTGCCAACCTGAGGCAGTTTTTTCAGTTCGGCGGAAAAGCGTTCCATCTCGTTGAGCAGCGCCGGGTCTTTGATGTCGCCTTCAAAAAGCAGGGAGATTACCTTGGTGCCGCCGAGATGCCGGTTAGCAATACCGGTAGCAATGCGCAGCGGATGCGATGCAGGCATGATTTTCTCGTTGTTGAAGCTCACCTGCAACCTGTAAATACCGGCTCCGGTGAGCAGTAAAAAGGCGATGAAAGTAGCAACTACCTTCTTTGGCGCGCCGGTAGTGACTTTTCCGGCCCACGCCAGGAATTTGTCAACGAGCGTATGCTTCGGCAACAGGAAGCTTTTTTGAGGTTTCCCCTTTTTCAGATACGACATTACGGCCGGCACGTAATAAAGGCTCAGCAGCAAAGCGAAAGTTATGCCTACGGCGCTTACAATGCCCATCTGTTTGGCCGGCAGCATGATGTGGGTCACCATGCCGAGTATGCCCACAATGGTGGTAAGTGCCGTAAGCAGGATAGGGCTGCGGAGGTAGTACAAGGCTTCGTTGAGCATGGTTTTCATGCTTCGGTTACGGTAGCGTGCATTGAGTTCCTGGTAACGCGTAACGATATGAACTCCGTAATTATTTGCAATGGCAATCATCAGGATAGGCACCAGCACGGCAATGATGCTGAGTTCATAGCCCAGCAACGGCATGAGTCCCATGGCCAGGATAATCGACATCACCACTACCGACAGTGGCACCAGCACACCTTTGATTTCGCGGAAAGAAAAATATAGGAATCCGATCATGATGAGTATTCCAAGCGGCATCAGCAAGGCAAGGTCATGAATGGCTTTCTTCTGAATTTCATCGCGCAGGTAAGGCATTCCGTTGAAATAGACCTTTTCGGGCCCGGGATAATCGCTGAGCAGTTTGTTCAGCGTTTTGAAAAGTTCGTTGTCCGAAAAGCCTTTCTGCGGATTGAACATGATGAGCGAGTACCTGAAATCTTCCGACACTACCAGCTTGTAAGCCAGTGGATTATCAATGATCTCTTTCCTCAGTGCCTGGCGTTCTGCGTCCGTTTCCGGGATTTGTTTAATCACAGGATCAACGATCATGGTGCCTTCTGAAGACCGTATGTTTTTGGTGGTGTAAAGTGAAACCACATCCTTAAACTGTTCCGACTGCTGAAGCGCATGAGTGAGCGATTCAATCCGCTGTAGCGTGATGTTTTTCAGTACATCATCGGTTTCGAAAAATATGATGATGGGATCGGTAGAGCCGAAAACGCTCTCCAGTGTGTCGAGGTTCACTTTCTGGGCAATGTCGTCGGGCAGGTAGGTGTTGAGGTCGGTGTTGATCCTCGAGTTTTTGAGCGGAATGGCAGCCAGCAGTGTGATAAGCACAGCGGCGGCTATAAAGTACCGGCGGTAGTGGACGGGGAGAATGTCTTTGGTCATAGAGAAAACGCGCTTGATGATGAGTTGGAGTGGGATAAAAGAGTGCCGGGTTCCGAGTGCCGGGTTCCGGATATTGAACTTGCTCCTGGCACCCGGAACTTCTAAAATGACGCCGTCAGCCCGACAAACGCTCCGTTCAACACTTTACCGGCTTTCCCGAAAACTGTCATGTCGGGGCCTTTCATAATGCTTGCGCCGAAGTTTGCGGTAAGGGCATCAGTGATGTTCCATTTGAGGGTGGGGCGAACAAAGTATTCTTCAGTCGTTAGGTTATAATAGCCTGACACTTCAGCATTTAATACATCGTGGGCAAAAAGCCTGCTCACCGAGAGGAACAGGGCATGATTGGTTTCCTCCTGCTGGTAAAAGATTTTGCGGTTAAAAAGTTCCGTTTCATAGTTGATTTTGTCAATGGCATACTGCATCTGGGCGAGTGGATTGTAAGGATCGGTGAGCACAGGTTCGCTGATGGGCTGAAAGTCGAATGTGTACTTGCCGATGTATTGAAGAATCGTATTAAATCCCGAGACAGTGCGCTCAATGCCAAACACATACGAAAGATCAGGATTGGGGATTTGCTGGTTTTCCAGATAGTCTTTTGTCAGGTTTAAGGCAGCTTCGCCCCTGAAAATCCACTGCGAAACCGGTATGGCAAAATCGGTTCCGAAAGTGTTTTTCCTGTAAACAGCCGGTTTGTAGATGATGTAGGGTGAAGGCTGAAAAAGAATGGTATCAGCCTTAAAACCATAAAAAGGGTCGTACCCGTGAAAATACGAAACCGAAAATCCTGCGGCGGACAACTCTATATTCAACCTTGCTGCAAGCGTTGCATTTTTTGCTTTGGCATTGGGAACAAGCGTTTGCATGAAGCGGCAGTTTCCGCCCATGTCGAACAGGTCGTAGCGGTACACCGAAGGCTTGTAAACCGGCACAACCACCATTTCAAGTTCCGCCTGGTCGCTCAGCCTGACCTTTGGTCTTAGCATGAAATTGCCGAGTTTCTGATCATCAGTTTCAGAAGAGAGGTAGAAATAGTCGTTGGGTGTGATGTTGTTGGTAGGATTAAACCCATCGGTGCGGCCCCAGCTCACCACCTGGTTGCCAAGGTAAACCGAAAGCCTGTTTCCGGTGTAACCGGCATAGGCTTCCTTGAGTTCAACAACCGACTGCCGGTCGCTGAAAAAGGTCCCTTCGCGAAAGCGCGCATCAGCATACAGGAATGTACTCCCGTGCGCAATTTTTGCTTTCAGGGCAAACTCCCCTGACAGGTTTGAGAAATCGGTTGTTTTGGAGCCGCCGTAAGCAGTACCTCTTACATAACCGTTGAGGTCAAATGTTTTAGCTGCCGCCGGCTGCGCAACGGTGTCGGACTGCGAACTTTCGAATAGTCCCTGCGCGGGGGCATTCAGGATGAAAAGTAATACGAATACCGGAATTGTCATCAGCCTCTTCATGTTGGAGTTTGTCAGGTTAAAACCCTGCAAACTTACCGGTTGAAGCCAATGATGATGTCCGGATTTTAAAATGCGGAGTAGATGTTGAAGTCCGGATTTTGGAAATTTGGAAATCCGGAGTTGAAAATCGCTTTCATAATTCATTATTGTGAAAAATGCGAGATTACTGATAATTGAATCCGTAATAGACAAATTGAAAGAAATACATAGAGGATGATTTGGCTCTCTAAGATTATCATTGTATCTTTAGGCAAGATTTAACTGATTAGTGCTTGGTTTATAATTTAATGTTTATAAAATTAAAGAATTGTAATCATGGGAAAAACTATTTTAAGCCTGATGATCCTGTTGGCAGTTGTTTCATCATCCAACGGTCAGATAGTATTGTCTTCATGTGAAGCGCCTGATAGCGTCGCCGCAATTTATAAAGGTGATGCCGATTATCTGGCATTAAAAAGAATATTCAGGAATAACCTGCCTTATACGGATAGTGTAAATATTCCTTCGGAGTATTCAAATATTGTGATGAAAGCCTTGTTAGCTGTGCATAATGTATCGGGTTTACCTGCCAGAGATACAGTGATTGACTTATATCATATTCATTCCTGTTCAGTTGGGGTGTTGAATAGTATGGTCATATATGCTGATTCCAATCAAATTTGGATGCAACATTTGAGAGATAGCATGATTCCTACCGGTAATGCACTTGTTGATAGCTTTATGACAAAATATAATCTAACGATTAGCTACTATCGTGCATATAATTCATTGATATTCCCTGGTTGTCATTCATTTCAGATTAATTCTGTCAGAAATTATAATATGACCGCAATGTCGAACTTATGGGATTCTGTGCCTGGAGTAAGCTTTAGCATGCCAAATTCTTTTCTTTGCCCGGGTATGAGTTTGAAGGACTCCATATATGCTGATCATGTTGAACTTACATATTCACGCGGGTGGGGCAATTGTGCAGCAGGGTGCGCTCACCGTTATTGGAAGTTCAATGTCTATTTCGATTGTAGCGTGGAATATCTCGGCAGCTATGGCGCAAGCGTACCCCTTGGAGTTAATGATCAAAGCGTGATTCCAATTATAGTGATACCAAATCCGTTTAATCACGAAATAAAACTTGAAGGAATAACACCTCCGTTTGATTTTTCTTTCTTCGATATCTCGGGTAGAATCGTAACAACAGGGAAAAGCTCAAGTAATGAAATTAGAAGCCTTGATAGGTTACAGCGAGGACTTTATTTTTTGATAGTTAAAAAGCCTGAAATAAGTTTTATGCTCAAGGTCGTTAAGGAATAGAGTTTCACTCAACAAAGCTGTAAATCTTTAATTTGATCGATTTATTAAAATGCGGAGTAGATGTTGAAGTCCGGATTTTGGAAATAGAAAATCCAGACTATGGTTTTCGATTTTCAAATAATATAAGCTGATTTTCTAAACTCCGATTTTCTATATTTGATGTTCTGTTTTGTATTGATAATAAGCATGAGAAAAATCTCCATCTGCCTTTCAATCATTCTATTGATATCATTGAATTTAAAGGCTCAATCGGATTTCAGGCCTGGTTATCTTGTAAAAAACAATGGCGATACACTTACAGGACTTATTGATTACAAAGGGATTCAGGCAAATGCCAGAAAATGTGTATTCAAACTTTCGAACGATTCGCCCGAGGAGAAATTTACTCCTGATGACATCAAAGCTTACCGATTTATCGATTCGAAATATTATGTTTCGAGAAGGGTAATGACCGAAGATAGCACTGAGTTACAATTGTTTCTTGAATACCTGATAGATGGGATTGTCGATGTTTTTTACTACAGGGACATAACGGACGAAAACTACCTGGTTGATGACGGAGAAGGGCATCTTTTACTTGTGAAAGACAAAAATGATGTGATAGTGGTTGACAATGTTGCCTATGCGAATGAAATGAAGAGATACAAAGGCATTCTGGCCTATGTTTTCAGAAGAAGTCCGGCAATTTGCAAAGAGATTGATCGTATGATCCTTGATCACAAGTCAATTATTAATATCGCCAAAGAATATCATGAAGAAGTCTGCACGGATCAAAATTGTATAATATTTGAGAAAAAGCCTCAAAAAGCTGTCTTTTCAGTATCGCCTGTTGCAGGAATAAGCATTGATTTTCTGAAAATTAAGAACAGACTAAAAGAAAACTATTATTTTCTGGAAGGGAGTAATTTCAATGCATCAGTATTTCCTGAAATAGGCATTATTTTTACACTGAAAGTGCCTTTATTTAATGAAAGGTTCAGTATAAACCTATGCCCTGAATTGGGCTATCGGAAGTTTGAAACACGAAATCAGGGTTATCTATCCGGCAATAAAGTTGTATATGACATTTCATTCTCACAATTCAATCTGGCTAATTCACTGTTCATTAGCTACAGTATCCCTTTTAATAAAATCAACTTATTCGGATTAGCTGGAATCAGGTCAAACTACCATTTTAAGAATGAATACTCCCGGAAAGTTATTGAAGAGAACGGTAACATTTTGGAAGAATACACTCAATATCCATTTAATCGTTTGGTTTATTGTCCTTACCTGGGTGCTGGTATTTCCTTAGCTTTGAAGAATACCGGCACATACACTCTCGATGCGAGTATGTACCAAGATCTTAGTTCAGGTGGAGTGCTCTTCGAGAAAGGAATCTTATTTCGGATTGGTTACCGGTTTTAGAATGTAACCGATATTGAATGGTTGTACGGTTTGATTATTTTGAGCAGTATGGTTGAACAGAACAGATACGGCTATTATGTGCTTCTGATTTATTTCTCTGGTATCGAACTCTCAAACTCAGCCGGCGTCATGCCTGCAATCTGCTTAAAAACCGTGTAAAACGTTGATTTGCTGTTGAATCCGCATTCGTACCCAATGGCTTCAACGCTATAGTTGCGCCTGTTGTGCCTGAGCTTTTTCTTCACGGCTTCAACCCTGTATTCGTTTACAAAGCGAAAAAAATTCTTTCGCAGATCGCTGTTGAGTACTTCGGTGAGCTGATGTTTCGGCACACCCAGCGCCTCCGAAAGCATGTGCATGTTCAGTTCGGGGTTGAGGTAAGGCTTTTCGTTTTCGAAATAGCCGGTCAGCAACGATTTGATGTTTTCCTTTTTGTCGGTGGCAAGCCCCGGGCTCCGGTATCGTTCGGCGGGCAATTCTCCTGACGGGCCAAACCGGAAAAGGCTTCGCTGTTTGAGCCCGTAAAAACTGAGTATGTAAATGAGCGCCAGCAGGATTGAATAATTGAGTACATGAATGGGAACGGCTTCAACCTGGTGGAACACGACCAGAAACCCGATCACAACAAGTACAACACAGTATAAGTTGTAAAAGACAATGATAAAGAAAAGCCAACCTATCCTGAGGTAATTTTCGATGGTGGAAAACTCGTTTTCGAGGCTTTTGCGGTGTTTGAGCACCGTGATTGCCGTAACCCAGTTATATGCAACCCACGAAACGAGCGTGGCTGTTGCGAACGCAAACCTGAACCAAAGGGTGGTGTTGGGCAGAAAATAGGTCTTCAGGTCGTATGGCTCCTGCACAAGATAGGCGACGATTTTAAAGAACAGGTAAGGGAACAGATGAAGCAATTGTATCCATTTCAGCCTGAAACCAGGATTTACCAGCGACTGAACATACAGGTAAAACGCGGGGTTGAACAGCAGGAATGAATTTGAAAGTATGAGCCTGCCCAGGAAATGATATTCGATGCCGCAACACAGGAATTCAATGGCCAGCAGCGACAGCCATCCGGTGAGTATCTTGTCCGATACACTGCGTTCACCCTTGGTGAACATAAGCAGCGCAGCAAAAAGTCCCTGCGAAAATCCAAGCCAGGCAATGATTTCCATATATACAAAGTTAGCAATCATAACCGGAAAAAACACCGGCTGTCAATCCAAATAATCTGTCGTTCAAATACCTCTTGATTAGCAGATTGCAGTATATTTTGCTGCAAAATTGATTACCTTCGTATTGCCGAAGCAGCCACCTGCTTTAATCGTTACCTGAAAAGGAAAAATAAACCACAATTATTCAAAAACCGGTTATGAACAAGATCGTTCGCAAAATACTTAAAGGCGTTAGCCTCACATCCGTGCTGTTTGTTTTCCAGGCCTGTTACGGCACTCCGCAGGATATGGAGCAGGACAACCATATTGAAGGGATCGTGAAAGCCCGGGCTACCGGTCAGCCGGTGAAAGGAATTAAAGTAAATACAGGCATACAGGGCCATGAGGCAACCACCGGCGACGATGGCAGTTTCTCGGTTTATGTGCCGCTTGCCGACAGCTATGCCATGAAATTCGAAGATGCAGACATAGCCGCAAACAGCGCTTACAGGAGTTATGATACTGTTGTGGCGAACATTCCGGGCTATGTGTACCTCAATATTCTCCTCGACACCCAATAGATGGCCGGAAGCATCAAGCGCAGCCTCTTCAGGTCATTCCGGAAGAGTGAGTCAGCCCTGCATGAATTAACTTACCTTTTCTGGGAATGCACAACACGGTGCAATCTCAACTGCCTGCACTGCGGCAGCGACTGTGCAAAGGACAGTACCGTCCCCGACATGCCCCTGGCCGATTTCCTGAAAGCCATTGATACCATCAGGCAAAAGGAAAGCAACATCACAGTGGTGATGACCGGTGGCGAGCCGCTGCTCCGTCACGACCTTGAACAGTGCGGCCGCGCAATAAGGAAGCGCGGAATGCGCTGGAGCATCGTATCCAATGGTTTTTTGTATGATGAAGAACGGCACAGGTCGCTGCTCAGCGCCGGTATGGGTGCATTGACCATCAGCCTCGACGGGCTTGCCGGCGCACACAACAGGCTTCGCAATTCGTCAGCAAGTTTTTTGAAAGCCGATCAGGCAATAGCGCTTGCCGCGTCAGCACCCAGGCTTAACTTCGATGTGGTTGCCTGCGTGTATCCTCAAAACGTTGGCGAACTTGAGGAAGTTTATAATCACCTGTTGCACAGGAAAGTAAAAGCATGGCGCCTGTTCACTATCGCACCCATCGGCAGGGCGGAAAACAATCCCGGACTGCTCCTCAGCAATGCACAGTTCAGGCAGCTTATGGATTTTATCACTGCCAAAAGGCAGGAAAAGAGGATGGATGTAAGGTTCAGTTGCGAAGGTTATGTGGGGCCTTACGAAACAAAGGTCCGCGACAGTTATTTCTTTTGCCGGGCAGGCATCAATATCGGTTCTATTCTCGCTGACGGCTCCATTTCGGCGTGTCCCAACATCGACCATTCGTTTGTGCAGGGAAATATTTACAGCGATAACTTTTATGAGGTCTGGCAAAACAGGTTCCAAACCTTCCGCGACCGAAGCTGGGCCCACAGAGGCATTTGCAGCGGTTGTCCCGACTTCAGGGATTGCCGGGGCAACGGGCTGCACCTCTGGCACGGCAACAGGGAAAACGTGCTTGTTTGTTACAGGGAAAAGTTACTGCAGGCCAATGACGAACTGAAAATTTAAGGCTTCGGGAAATCATTATTAGCAATCAAAAAAACATAATAAGCCAGGTTACATTCGACGTAAAAGGTTATTAATATTTTGTAAACAAGCCTGTTAACCTTTTACGACATGAAAAAGTTTTACGCTACATCCTTATTGTTACTCTCGCTTGCTGCAGCTTCGGCACAATACAACTGCAACAACTATTTCCCTGTAATCGCACCCGATGGCGCAACGATTTATTTTTCGTCCGACAGGCATGGCGGTAACTGGGAGATATACAAAGCCGATATCGACGGTATATCAAACCTTACCAGGTTAACCAATACAACTTCGAGCATTCAATACCTGGCACTCAGCCCCGACGGGTCGAAAATTGTATTTCAACAGGATGGATACGGGCCTGCAGCCGAAATATTCGTGATGAACAATGATGGCACAGGGCTTACACAGCTTACCAATAACAGCGTTTTTGACGGCTGTCCCAACTTCTCGCCCGACGGTTCAAAGATTGTTTACTGTGGCTGGGATGGCGATCAGTACCCTGAAATCTTTGTGATGGATACCGACGGCAACAACAAGGTACAACTCACCAATGTTGCAGGCGCCTACTGGCAATACAATCCAAAGTATAATCCTGCCGGGGATAAAATCTATCTTGAATTAGGCTACAATGCTGATAACCATATTGCCTGTATGAATACCGACGGTACAAATTGGGTTGACATCACACCTGCTAACGATTTCGGATATATGGACGGAGCCCTTTCCTTTAATTCCGACGGGTCTAAAATTCTCTTCCTTACCACTGATTACCTGGGATATGCAAATGGTTCGGATATCATCTTGGCGAATGCCGATGGCAGCAACTGGGTAAACCTCACCAATGCACCTGCCGGCGAATACAACTTTTTTGCTGTTTTTAACCCGGCAAACGATAAAATCTATTACTCCTCAGCACCTTCCGGGGCTGCTTATAATATCAAGTCCATGAGTACGGATGGATCGTCAGTAGCCCATGTAACCAACTGCTCGCAGGTAGGTTTCGATGAATACCCTGTAGCGAAAGGCCTTGCCATTTATCCAAATCCGGTTGAGGATATATTGAATGTACAGGCCAGTGATGCTTACTCGGTTAGTATTTTCGATTTCACGGGTAGGTTTATGCTTCAATCAAAGTCGGGAATGGTGGATGTTTCAGCACTTGAAACCGGTATTTACACGATCGTGTTCCAGGATGCCGGTAATAACATAATAAAAACCGGCAAGCTTATCAAAAAGTGATTAACGCCTGCCGGTTGATGGTGCCTGCTGTATTCGGAAATTATGAAGATGCTTTTTTGCCTTTGAGCGATATTGTTAAGGCAAATTCATCGTTTATAAACTCGTTTTGCAGGTCGCTGAAAAACTTGTTCGACTTGTACTTTATATCATATTCAGTGCGGTCAATGGTAAACTGTGGTGCAGTACCTGAAACTGAATCGCCTTCCTTGGCAATATCAGTGCCGAACGACACGCTCTTTGTTATGCCTTTAATGGTAAGGTTGCCTGTTAGCAGGTAAGCCGGCCCTCCAGCCTTGTTGCGGACAATGCGGGTAACCACAAATTTAGCTTCCGGATTCTTGTCAACATCAAAAAAGTCGGGCGAGCGAAGGTGCCCGGTGAGCTTTCCGTTCCATTCGGGGTCTTCGAGGTCTAATACTTTCAGGCTGTTCATGTCAATCACAAATTCACCTCCCACGGGGGTGTCATCCACCAGGAATAAGGAACCCGATTTTAAGGCAAGGGTACCGTTGTGCTGACCGGTTGGTTTATAGCCAATCCACTCGATTTTACTTTGCGACGCGTCAATGTCATATTTATCCGCGCCTTCGGTATTGGCGACAATGGTATCGGCCTGGGCAAGTTTTGCTTTTTCTCCGCCAGGGGTTGTGCATGAAAACATTATTGCCAGGCTGCTAAAAATTGCAACGGTGATCAGTTTATTCATATTTGTGTGTTTAAAAGGTTGATACAGATGTTAAACAGAAAATGTCGGTTTTTGTTCAACCGCCTGTCGAAAACCGGTATTACTCAGAGGCATAAGTGAAATACGGAAAAATTAATCGGCGAACCTCACTGGAAGTACAAAAATTGAATAAATTTACCCTTGAATATACTTTCCCTGACAACGGAAAATAATGCTGGCAGCCATGAGAAATTTCATTACAAAGTTGCTTCCGCCTCCTCAATGGCGATTGCCGGTTACGGTATTGCTGGGAATTTTTACCGGGCTGGCAGTATATGCATTCATCATCTCCAATGCGGCATCGTACCTCAGCGACAAGCCCGAAACCTGCATGAACTGCCATGTGATGACTCCGCAGTATGCTTCGTGGCTGCACAGCTCGCACCGCGAATCGGCCACCTGCAACGATTGCCATGTGCCGCATAACAATGTTTTCAGCAAATATTTCTTTAAAGCAAAGGACGGTATGCGCCATGCCACCTGGTTTACCCTGCGCTGGGAACCACAGGTGATACGCATAAAATCGGCAGGGCAAAAGGTTGTGCACAACAACTGCATCCGTTGCCACGAAGGGTTGCTCACCGACCGCAGCATGCAGGCTGTGGTGCATAGCGATTATTTCGCCACCCGCACCGGGCGTCAATGCTGGGAATGTCATCGCGAAACGCCGCACGGTACCGTCACAAGCCTTTCGGCTATGCCCAATGCACAGGTTCCCAAACTGCAACCTGTCCCCGAATGGCTTATAAAAATGATGAAAGATCAGAAGATTAAAAAATAACCACTTAAACCTGATTCATATGGACACATTCAGGAAAAGAAAACCGGGCTTTTACTGGCTTATCTTTATTGCCACCGCCATTATCGTATTCATCCTCGGCATGCTGGCAGCATCCATCACCAACCGCCGTGCCGAAAAGGAATATGTTTACAAACCCATGGTTGATCTCAAACAGGGAGAACCACGCAATGCCGAATGGGGCAAAAACTTCCCCCGCGAATACCAGTCGTACATCCAGACGGCCGACACCTCCTTTCGCAGCAAGTATAACGGCAGCGCCATGATCGATATGCTCGAGGTCGATCCGCGTATGGTTGTGCTGTGGGCCGGGTATGCTTTCTCGAAGGACTACAGCCAGGGTCGTGGCCACTACAATGCCATCACCGACATCGTAAGTACACTGAGGACGGGTGCACCGATGAACGGCAATCCAAGCCCGCAGCCCAATACCTGCTGGACGTGCAAAAGTCCTGATGTGGTAAGGCTGCTGGGACAAATGAAACCCGAAGAGTTTTACAAGGGAAGCTGGGACACTAAGGGAGCCGAAATCGTGAATCCCATTGGTTGTGCCGATTGCCACGATCCCAAAACCATGAACCTCGTGATCACTCGCCCTGCATTGATCGAGGCGTTTGAACGGCAGGGGAGGGACATTGCCAAATCAACGCAACAGGAGATGCGCTCGCTGGTGTGTGCCCAATGCCATGTGGAATACTACTTCGACAAGCATAAAATAGAAGGCGTAGCCTATCTTACCTTCCCCTGGGACAAAGGCTTCAGCGCCGATGATATTGAAAAATATTATGACGGCTATGAATATTCCGACTGGACACACGGCCTGAGCAAGGCGCCCATGCTTAAAGCGCAGCATCCCGAATACGAAACCTGGCAAATGGGCATTCATGCCCAGCGCGGCGTAGCCTGTGCCGACTGCCATATGCCTTATAAAAGCGAAGGAGGGCAAAAGTTTACCGATCATCACATACAAAGCCCTCTAAACAATATAGCCAATTCATGCCAGGTTTGTCACCGCGAGGAGGCCGAAGAACTTGTTAAGAATGTGTACGACCGTCAGGATAAGATCATCGAAAACCGCGATAAGCTTGAAGAGCTGCTGGTGCGTGCCCACGTGGAAGCCAAAAAGGCCTGGGACCTCGGCGCTACCGATGTACAGATGAAGGCCATCCTCAGCGACATTCGCAAGGCACAATGGCGCTGGGATTTTTCGGCAGCCAGCCATGGCGCATCATTCCATGCCCCCATCGAGATCAGCCGCATTATTGCCAATGGTATCGTCTTTGCACAGGATGCCCGTGTAAAACTGGCACGGCTGCTTGCACTCAAAGGCATCACCGACGAAATTCCCTATCCTGATATCACCACAAAAGCAAAGGCACAGCAGTACATCGGCCTCGATATGGCAAAACTTAACGCCGAAAAAGCCGAATTCAAAAAAATCGTCCTGCCCGAGTGGGTGAAAAAAGCAGCGGAGAGGGAGAGTAAGTACTAACAGCTCTGTTTCCGGTTTTTCTTTAACTCCCGTGATGAACTCATCGGGAGTTTTTATCTTTAAATTTCTTTTGATGCCATAAACTATCAGTCCCGAAAACTTTCGGGAATATCTTTGACATAGATACCACAACGAAGTGCTTTTGAATGACGGGAAACGTTTTGTTGTGATTTGCTTTCAGATTGTATCTTTGACATAGATACCACAACTAACATCCTTGTCATCAGTGGCATCGTACTGTTGTGATTTGCTTTCAGATTGTATCTTTGACATAGATACCACAACTTGGACATACAAGCGGAAAGCAGGCAAAAAGTTGTGATTTGCTTTCAGATTGTATCTTTGACATAGATACCACAACGGCAACGAACACAGTGGCAGACGGAAACAGGTTGTGATTTGCTTTCAGATTGTATCTTTGACATAGATACCACAACATAGTACCGGAAACCATCAACCCTTTAATGGTTGTGATTTGCTTTCAGATTGTATCTTTGACATAGATACCACAACAGGCAGCTATGGAACAACGCTGTGATTCCTGTTGTGATTTGCTTTCAGATTGTATCTTTGACATAGATACCACAACACTTTCGCGGAGCATGGCCGGCTATATGGCGTTGTGATTTGCTTTCAGATTGTATCTTTGACATAGATACCACAACGTCGAAGCTGAACATAGATGCGTCATAGATGTTGTGATTTGCTTTCAGATTGTATCTTTGACATAGATACCACAACTGCCTGTAGATCGGCAAGCAGGCGGTTGGCGTTGTGATTTGCTTTCAGATTGTATCTTTGACATAGATACCACAACTAGCCAACGAAGTAAAGACTGATGAGCTTTGTTGTGATTTGCTTTCAGATTGTATCTTTGACATAGATACCACAACTTATCATCCTTCTTGTTCTCATCTTCAAAAGTTGTGATTTGCTTTCAGATTG
>JAKLFM010000052.1 GCA_022711175.1 Bacteroidota bacterium
CGCTGTGATCAAGTACCATTACCTCGTGTACCATCGTGAGCTCGCGGTGCGTTTTCTGGTCATCTACAGGTAACCTGCTGTTTTCAATCATCGAAACCCAGAACAGGATATAGATCATGAGAATGGCCACGAAGTATGACAAAACAGATTCGACGTAGAGGTTGGTAAAGATGTCGTAAAACGAAGTGTGGCCGGTAAGCAGCGCAAGCGACCCGAAAATGATGAAGAAAGCGGGTTCGGCAAGTAATGAATAAAATGCTTCACGGTTAGCGCCCATACCTTCGAAACCGCTTCCGGTATCCATGGCGGCGACAATCATCATAAACCTGCCTAATGCCAGCAAATAGGCAAAAAGGACGAAATCTCCTTCAAATGACAGCAATGCCCGGTAATTGCCAACAGGAAGAAAAAGCAGCGCAGTAAAAATGGTGGAGAAATAAATAACCGGCGCGAGCTGGAACAGGAATCCCGCTGCAGCACTGTAAACATTGCCTTTTCGCACCAATTTGAATACATCAAAAAGCGGCTGCAGAATACCGGGACCTTTCCGTCCAACGACCTTTGCTTTCACTATGGCTACCACGCCGGGGAAAAGCAGTGCGGTTAATAATATGAGCAGCAGGCTAATACCCATTATATGATGTTTAGAATGGTGATGAGCGAAATGAAAATTACGAAAAGGATAGCATAGAGCAAGTAGTCCTGAATGTTGCCGGTTTGCAGCACTGCCATGCGCTCCAGTAAAGCAAGAAGTTTCCTGACCGGCTTAAGTATCAGATTGTCCTCAAACACATCGGAACTGTGTGTGCTGAAGTGTGTTGGATCAGGAAAGATTTCATCTTTTGACAATGGCTTATGATGCTTTTTGCTTCCCACGAGCAACCTTGCTTTCTTCACGATGTAGTCGGCATACGATGTGGCAGTATATTGATGAACAGCAGGATCAGCTCCTGTATAGCCGCAGCCCCAGGTGGTTTCAACCGAAATGGTTTTGTTTGCCGACAGCCGTTTCTTCAGGAACCAAATCACTGTTGCCAGAATTATCAGCGCCAGTAAACTGATGGAAATGTAGTTTAGGGTATTACTTGTTTGCCGAAGCGGGGATGTGTCGCCGACGAGTTCATTCGTCAAAGCGGTAAGCGGACCCATGACAATAAACGGCATCACGCCGATAACAACAATAAATACAGCGATTAAATACTTGGGAATGAGCATATCGATTCTGACTTCATGGGCGTTTGCAGTCATCGGGCTCCGGGCATTTCCCAGGAAAATGATGCTGAAAACCTTGGTGAAGCAGTAAACTGCAAGCCCGCCAATGATTACCAGCGATACGATTCCTCCCAGTAAAACGAAGCTAAGCAGCAGGTCGTTATTCGACAGCGATTTAAACAGTCCCGAATAAATCAGGAATTCGGAAATAAAACCATTGAATGGCGGTAATCCCGAAATGGCAATCGCGCCGATAAGAAAGAACACGGCGGTAACCGGCATTTTCTTCATCAGGCCGCCGAGTTGTTCAATGTTCTTTGTATGCGTTTGCTGGTAAATACTTCCGGCAGAATAAAAAAGAAGTGATTTGAATAAAGAGTGATTGAGTGTATGCAGCAATCCTCCGGCAAAACCCAGGCTGGCGAGAACAGGATTCCCGATGGCAAGGCCAATTACCCCTATGCCTATACCAATGCCGATGATACCTATGTTTTCGATGCTGTGATAGGCCAGCAGGCGTTTATAATCGTGCTGAACAATAGCTATTACAACACCGGTGATACCCGAAAAAGCTGATACAAGAAGAATGAGCATCCCGACAGAAAGCAATTCGGTATGGATATAGGTTAGTGTTCGGATGATGCCATAGATTCCCATTTTTATCATCACGCCGCTCATCACTCCTGAAATGTGCGAAGGCGCTGCCGGATGAGCATGCGGAAGCCATGAATGCAGCGGGATGAAACCGGCTTTTATTCCAAAACCAATGAAAAACAGAAGAAAAACCGGGAAAACAGGAGCGGAGTTGAAATAGGCCGCAAGGCTCTCAAATCCGAAGCTCTCACCGGTAACCGTGCTGCTTACCAGGAATGCTGCCAATAGAAATGCCAGTGCTATGTGCATCTGTATCAAAAACTTCATGACTGCTTCTTTAATCTCTTTCTTCTCCGATTCGAAAATGATAAGGAAAAAAGTTGAGACGGACATAAGTTCCCAAAACACAAGGAAACTGATCCCTTCGCGCAGCATCACAACCATGAGCATCGACAGATGCAACAGGAAAAAGTTGAAGTAATGCCAGGCAAATTCGGTTTTTGTCTTTTGAGCTTTATATGGCGCCAGATAACCATTGGCATATAAAGCTCCGGTGAGAACTGTAAGGTTGATGACGAAGATGAAAAAGCCTGATATTTTGTCGATTACCAGATTGATGTCGCCTGAGGCAATTGAGATGATTTTGATATTGAGGGGTTCGGTGGTGCTGAAAGCCTGCCAGGAGAGTACAGAAGTCACACAGATGAGGAGCACCTGAAGGCCAAGCGTATAATAGTACTGGATTCTTGACGGAACAGCAAAAATTCCAAAACTTAGAATCAGCAGGATACCCGGAATAGCTACTTCCATCATCTTGAAGCAAAATGCAAAAGTACGATTATTAATCCTTTTAAGCTTTCCCGAAATCAGCCTCGGCTTCTGCCACCAACTAAGCGAGCGATGCTGAAAGCTGATAGAACTTTCGTAAAAAGCTCAAAACGTCTGAAATTATGAAATTTGCAGCTCAGTTAATACAGGTGGCAGTCAGTTAAAATATCTTGGGATATTTTACGGGATTATGGTCATGCATCAGGTTGTAAATAGATTCAAAACATCCTCGGCATTCGGGTTTGAGAAATAATCTCCGTCAGTACCATATGCAGCCCTGTGTGCCTGTGCTGTCACTGTTTTTGGTTCTGCATCCAGGTGATAGTAGCCTTTTTGCTCCTCAAGCACCTTTTGCATCATATAGGCTGTAGCGCCTCCGGGCACATCTTCGTCGAAGAAAACGATTTTACTGGTTTTCCTGAGTGATGCAGCTATAAGATGATTTATATCGAATGGCTCAAGCGACTGAACATCAATAAGTTCAACCGAGATATTGAAATCCCTGAGTTGCGATACTGCATCCTGGGCGATTCTCACACATGAACCATAGGTAACGAGAGTAACGTCGGTTCCTTCGGTGATAACTTCAGGAACGCCAACGGGAATGCAAAATTCGCCGTAATTCGATGGTTTGGGTTCACGAAGCCGGTAGGCATTAAGCGGTTCGATGATGAGCGCTGGTTCATCGCTTTGCAGCATGGTATTATAAAACCCGGCAGCGCGGGTCATATCGCGGGGCACAAGCACGTAAACGCCACGTATCGAATTGATTACCATACTGAGCGGTGAGCCTGAGTGCCATATGCCTTCGAGCCTGTGACCGCGTGTTGTCACAATTAAGGGTGCTTTTTGCCGGCCACGGGTGCGGTATTGCAATGTGGCAAGGTCGTCGCTCATAACCTGCAAGCCATAGAGCAGGTAGTCGAAATACTGTATTTCGGCAACAGGCCTGAGCCCGCGCATGGCCATGCCGAGGCCCTGGCCAATGATGGTCGCTTCGCGAATACCTGTATCAAATACCCTGCTTTCGCCAAACTTTTGCTGCAGGCCTTCATAGGTTTGATTTACACCACCAATTTTGCCGACATCTTCACCGAAAATCACCACCTTTTTGTTGGTTTCCAGTATTTTATCCCAATTATCGCGCAATATTTCCCTGCCGGGTACCATCGGGGCATCATCGGCGTAAACAGGTTCAACACTTTTAACGAGTGTTGCTGCGTATTTAGATGTGCTGTAAAGATGGCTGCTGAAAACTCCCCGGCCATCCTCCATTTCGGCAGCCAGCCAGCGGGTTACATTCACTTTCAGCGAGTTAGAAGGATTGCTGCACGAATCACAAATCAACCTTAGTATTTTCCTGGCTGACGAGATAATGTCCTTCCTTATCGGCTCGGCAACCTGCTCGAGGTCCTGCTTTATCATATTGATTTTTGCAGTTTTGGCACAATTGCATGTTGTAACATCCACAAGGTTAAGGAATTCATCCCGTTTTTTCAGCAAGGGATTCATGTAATTATCCCAGGCTTTTTTCCGGGCAGCTTTTACCTTTTGAATGGCTTCCTTCTCAATCAGGTCAAGTTCCTGTTGCGTGGCAAAACTCCCGGCCAGTATCCATTTACGCATCATGGCAATGCCGTCAAACTCTTTTTCCCAGGCTAAGCGTTCTTCGGTCTTATACCGTTCGTGCGAGCCCGATGTGCTGTGTCCTTGCGGCTGTGTGAGCTCGGTGATATGAAACAGAACCGGTGTATGCTCTTTACGGCATTTCGCCATCCCTTCAGCATATATGCGGCAAAGTTCAGGATAATCCCAGCCTTTGGCCGTGTATATGAGAAAGCCGTTGGAGTCATTATTTTTTCTGAATCCTTCGAGAATTCCGGAGATGTTCTGCTTGGTGGTTTGGTAGGCTGCGGGCACCGAAATACCGTAGCCGTCGTCCCAAACCGAAATTGCTATCGGAACCTTCAGAACGCCTGCTGCATTCAGGGTTTCCCAGAAGTGACCTTCGCTGGTGCTTGCATCGCCGATGGTACCAAAGGCTACTTCATTGCCGTGATTCGAAAAAGTGCCGTTATCATCGAACTGCGATTGATTGCGATAAAGTTTTGAAGCCAGCGCCAGGCCAAGCAGCCGCGGCATCTGTCCGGCAGTTGGCGAAATGTCGGCTGACGAGTTTTTAAGGTTTGCGAGTTTATACCATTCACCGTTTTCGTCAGTAGTGTGTGTGGCGAAATGATTGTTCATGAGCCTGCCTGCATTCATCGGATTGAATTCAGGGTCGGTATCGCCGTATATCTGGGCAAAAATCTCCTCAGCAGTCATCAGGCCTGCCGCCATCATGAAGGTTTGATCGCGATAGTAACCCGAGCGCCAGTCGCCGCCACGAAAAACCTTAGCCATGGCAAGTTGCGGTATCTCCTTGCCATCGCCGAAAATGCCGAATTTTCCTTTTCCGGAGAGTACCTCGCGCCTCCCCAGCAGGCTTGCCTGCCTGCTTTCGCATGCGATGCGATAGTCGCGTAAAACTTCTTCTTTTTTAAATTTGGCCATAATGCAAAATCTCCGGGTAAAGATAAAAATAAAGGGAAGTTGTTAATTCCTCCCTTTAAGCATATTCAGGAAACTTTGGATAGAAACCTGACAATAATGAGTTCAGGCAACAGCTATTTACCGGTAATCCAGTTAATAATTTTCTCACAATCAGGGCTTTCGCGAGGAGGAACCATGTCAACAAGCTTTCCGTTTTCGTCAATCATAAATTTCTGGAAATTCCAGGAAACAGGTGCATCCATCACACCGTTCAACTCCTTAGTGGTGAGCCATTTGTACAACGGATGAATATCATTTCCCTTCACTGATATTTTTTCCATCATAGGGAAGGTAACGCCGTAATTTGAAGTGCAGAATTCGCGGATTTCGCTGCTGGTACCCGGCTCCTGCTGTAAAAAGTTGTTTGCGGGGAAACCGATAATAACAAATTTATCGCCACCATATTGTTCATATAGAGATTGCAATTGCTTGTATTGTGGCGTTAGGCCGCATTTGGATGCTGTATTCACAACGAGCACTTTCCTGCCTTTGAGCGAAGAGAGGTCAAAATCGTTACCATCGAGCGATTTAACCTTAAAATCGTGGAATGACTTTTGCGAATATGCTGATAATGAAATCATTAACAAAGTGAGGAAAAGTAGATTTTTCATGCTTTTATTTTTTTACTAATAAACAGTCCTTGAGGATGAAAGTTCAGCTGGTCAGTCATTAAAAATAAGATTGTAATAGCGTTGTATTGCATCGTGCAATCCGTTGATGCTTATGTATTTACTTTCGCGGATGGTTTCGCGACCTTCGAAGAAAACAAGCAGGGTGGGAGAGGCAAAAATTCCATACTCCGAAGCAGCTTCCGCCATCCGGAGTGCATTGCAAAATATTAACCTTAATTTTGGGAAGTTCGATGATGCCATTTCTGCTACTTTGGGACGCAGTGCTACACAAGGTGCACAGGTGTCATTGTAGAAATAAACGAGAACCGCAGGCTCCAAACCAAGTATCTCCTTCAATGTAAGTATATTGTCAACTTCTTCCATATCAGCGTTTTTCGTGGGTGCCGATGCCAAATAGTGCGAAATCGTATTTTACAGGATCGGTTGGATCAAATTTACGCAGATTGTTGGTGAGTTCCTCAACTGCTTTCCAGTCGTCCTGTTTCCTGCTCAGCAGTCCGAGTCGTCGCGCAATCCTGCCCGAATGCAGGTCAAGGGGACACATGAGGTGTGCCGGTGAAATGGTTTTCCAGATGCCAAAGTCAACACCCCGTCCGTCGCTTCGCACCATCCATCGCAGGAACATGTTCAGCCTTTTTGCTGCCGAGCCTCTGTGCGGATCAGCAATATGCTTTTCTGATCGCTGCAGATGCGGAGTGAAAAGCAAGCGTTTTCTGAATTCTGAAATGCCGTCTTTTACCAATAACTCTTTCCTGTAACCATTGGCGAACAAGTATTCGAGGCTGTCAAACTCCCTGTAGACCGATCGGAATGCATTCAGCAAGAACAGGCAATCATCGCCATTGAATGTGCGATGCACAAATGAAACAAACTTGCCGTACTCCGCGTCACGAGCGTGGCTAAGAAATTCATAGGGTTCATCGTCCATCATCTGCATGATTTTCAATGCACTGGAAATAATCACAGGCCGCTGGCCCCAGGCGAGTGTTGCTGCCATGAAGCCGGAAATTTCAATATCCTGTTTACACTGAAAATGGTGAGGCACCGAAATGGGATCGTCCTTGATAAAGCCGGGGACATTAAATTCATCCGATTTTGCATCAAGAAATACTTTAAGGCCTGAAACTCCTGACGCCATAGTTCTGGAATAAAAAAAACTCCCTTCACCCGCTGCGGATGAAGGGAGAAAATGTAAAGGAAGGGTTAGTTAAGGGTTTGCTTTGCTTTGATTAATTCTTTCCCTACTTCAATGGCTTTCTCATTCTCAGGAATCAACACATGATGCCTTGCCGGAAGTGATTTCTGGAGGCCCTTGTGTATATATTCCATACTAACAATGGGCTTAAGTTTGAGGAAACCGCCAAGAACAATCATATTGAAGACCTTACTAAGGCCGAGTTCACCGGCTTTTTCGGCGGCTTCAATTGAGTATATGCTGATGTCTTTGCGTTCGGGGTGCCTTGTAATGCCGTTCGGGTCATAAATCAATATACCGCCCGGCTTCACTGTTGACTCAAATTTATCCATCGATTGCTGGTTTAGGATAATGGCGGTATCGTATGCGTTTAGAATGGGCGAACTTATTCGTTCGTCGCTGATGATCACGGTTACATTCGCTGTGCCACCGCGCATTTCAGGGCCGTACGAAGGCATCCAGCTTACTTCCTTGTCCTGCATAACTCCTGAATAGGCGAGGATTTTTCCCATTGACAGTACACCCTGCCCTCCAAAACCTGCGATAATAATTTCTTCAGTCATGATTTAAGTATTTGATCTTCAATGTTTTGTAGAAACCTGACTATTCGTTCACCTTAATATCGCCCAGCGGATAAAACGGGAACATGTTTTCAACCATCCAGTCGTTGGCTTTGCGTGGAGTCATCTTCCACCCTGAATTACAGTTCGATACGATTTCGATAAACGATAAGCCCTTGTTGAGCTTTGTGTTTTCAAAAGCTTTCCGTACAGCCTTTTTGGCTTTACGAACTGCTACGGGGGTATGCACTGCCTGGCGTGTAACATACAATGTTCCGGGTAGTTGGGCAACGAGTTCGGTTATCTTCAGCGGGTTTCCCATCATCGCCACGTCGCGGCCATACGGCGAGGTGGATGATTTCATCCCCGGCAGTGTAGTGGGCGCCATTTGTCCGCCGGTCATGCCGTAAATGCCATTATTAATAAAGATGATCACAATGTTTTCGCCGCGGTTACAGGCATGAATGGTTTCAGCCGTACCTATAGCAGCAAGGTCGCCGTCGCCCTGGTATGTGAACACATACTTTTTGGGATTGAGCCTTTTTGCTGCAGTGGCAAGGGCCGGGGCACGGCCATGGGCAGCCTGTTGCATGTCGATATTCATAAAATCATAGGCAAGTACCGAACAACCAACAGGCGCAATACCTATGGTTTCGGACTGTATCCCCATTTCTTCGATTACCTCCATGATGATGCGGTGCGCAGTGCCATGTCCGCAGCCGGGGCAGTAACTCAGGGCATTGGGTGTGAGCAGCTCTGTGCGTTTATAAACGAGGTTTTCAGGCTGTATCAGTTCAGTGTTAACAATTGCTTCTGCCATGGCTTATCCTCCTATGATTTGTTTTTTGAGTGCCTCAACAACTTCGACCGGCGAAGGAATGATGCCGCCAAATCTGCCAAAATGTTCAACCTTTACACGGCCTTCAACGGCAAGTCTTACATCTTCAACCATTTGCCCGGCACTCATTTCAACTACAAGTATTCCTTTTACCCTTGATGTCATTTGTGCAATGATTTTTTTCGGGAAAGGAAAGAGTGTGATCGGCCTCATGAGCCCAACTTTAATGCCTTGTTCGCGGGCCAACTGTATGGCTTTCTGGCAAATGCGTGAGCTTGTTCCGTAGGCTACAAAAGCGTATTCGGCATCATCGCAGCCTATTTTCTCATAACGCACTTCTTCCTCTTCCATTTGCCTGTACTTTGCCTGCAGTGCAATGTTGTGCTGCTCCATTTTTGCCGATTCGAGCGCTAGTGAGGTGATGATATTGCGTTCGCGGTCGGGTGTTTTACCTGTTGTAGCCCAGGGAGTGTTTTGCTTTATTTCTTCGTCGGTGAAGCGTGGCCTCTGCGGATCCAGGTACACTTTTTCCATCATCTGTCCGATAGCACCGTCGGATAACACGAGCACCGGATTACGGTATTTGAAAGCGAGGTCGAAGCCAAGGCGGGCAAAATCGGCCATTTCCTGTACCGAAGCAGGGGCAAGCACAAGCAGCCTGTAATCACCATGTCCGCCGCCTTTTGTGCTCTGGAAGTAATCCGACTGCGATGGTTGGATGGTTCCAAGCCCGGGGCCGCCACGAACGGCATTCATGATAAGGCATGGCAGTTCGGCGCCGCATAGGTAGCTGATACCTTCCTGCTTAAGGCTAATACCTGGACTCGATGAAGAAGTCATCACGCGTTTGCCGGTAGCGGCGCCACCATAAACCATGTTGATGGCTGCAACTTCGCTTTCGGCCTGTAATACTATCATACCTGTACGTTCATGGGGCTTTTCGGCCATCAGGTATTCCATTACCTCCGACTGCGGTGTAATCGGGTAACCGAAGTACCCGTCAGCGCCGGCGCGTATAGCAGCTTCGGCAAAGGCTTCGTTACCCTTCATTAATCTGAGTTCTTTCATGCTTTCGCAATATTAAATTTTATTCGGTCATTTTTTTGCGGTAAACCGTAATGGCGCCATCAGGACAAACTACTGCGCAGTTGGTGCACCCGGTACAGGCGTCGTTTACAGGCTGGGCAAAAAAGTAACCTTTGCGGTTTACCTGTTTCGACATTGCAATTACTTCTTCGGGACAGGCCGGGATGCATACTTCGCAGCCTTTGCAGCGTTCGATATCCACCACTATCTGGCCTTTCATTTTTGCCATAGTTCTACGTGTTTCACTTAATTTTTGTGCGAAATTAGGAATTTAAAGCAAGCGGATTTTGTTAAAGGCTATTTATAGAAGCCATTTCGGGCAATTTATAGAAAGTAAAAACAATTTCTCCTTCTAACAGGTTCACTTGCAGTTTATTTGATCGGTCGGGTGATGTTCATGAAATTTTTTCAGGCGCAACTCCAGATCGGGAAATTGAGAACGGCTCACCAGCGAAACACATGCCCTCAATCCTTCGTTCCGTTCGCTTCCGGTAATTGCCAATGAAATAGCACTGATGCCGTAATAAAGCAGTTCTTCAATCAGTTCAGGGCCGGTAAATCCCGGGTAACAAATTGTGAAGTAGAAACCATCGGCGATAGGCTGGTCAATATCTTTGTCGTAAACGATGTGAAAGCCATTTTCGGTAAACAGTTTTTTCATGATTCCGGCTTTGAGCCCGTATTCCTTCACTTCTTCCACAAAGTTGAAACGCCCTTCGTTAGCAGCCTTGAGCATGGCAGCCAGGGCATACTGCGCCGAATGGGCTGTACCCGAACTGAGTGAATATACGGTTCCGAAGATCATTGCCCTTCCGAAAATGTCACTGCTGTAATAACGCAGCAAATCGGGAGCTTGTACGTTGAATAACTTGTTGCTGATGATCATTAACCCGATGCGCTGTCCGGCATAGCTGAAAGCTTTTGAACTGGAGATGAACAGAATGTATTTGTCGGTATATTTTGCCACCGTCGGCTGGTATGGCGGCTGCCCCGGTTTACTGTAGTCCTTGCGAAAATCCATAGCAAAATAGGCCAGATCTTCGAGGATTACCACGTTGTATTTCTCCGAAAGTTCGCCTATGATCCTGAGTTCCTCGTCGGTAAAGCAAATCCATGAAGGATTGTTGGGATTAGAGTAAAGGACCGAATGTATGTTTCCTTTGCTGAAATAGCTTTCAAGTTTGGCGCGCAGGGCTTCGCCACGATAGTTATACACATCGAAACTTTCAAATTTCTGGCCAAGCACTTTGTGCTGCTGCTTATGAACCGGGAAACCGGGATCGATAAACAGCGTGGTGTCGCGCTCCTTATACATGCGCGCCAGTGTGAGGAAAGCAGCAAAACCACCCTGCATCGAACCAACTGTGGGAATGCAGCTGGCAGGCTCTACGTTGATGTCGAGAAAGTTCTTTACAAATTTCGAAGCTTCGGATTTGAGCTCAGGTATGCCGTCAATATCAGGATAAATGGCGGCCACGCCGTTTCGTAATGCTTCTATTTCGGCTTCAGTGCCGATGGAAGACGGGCGTAAACCCGGCACTCCCATTTCCATCCTGATGAATTTAATTCCGCTGGCTTTTTCAATGCCATCAATGAGCCGTTTTGTTTCCCTGATCGTTGCTTTGCCAACTACAGGGACATTCAGCTCTGAGATTTTTTCATTCACAATATCAATTGCGACAGGAGTATCTTTTGCGGTTGTTTTCATCTGGATTTGAAGAATATATGGTAAATCTGATTAAGCAGTGACTTCCTGCAAAGTTTGCAAATTGCCGTCAGACTGAAAAATGATTTTCAGAGATTTTCGTACGCGGAATCGAATTTAGAATGATTTTAACTAATCATTTTTCCTTCAAACTCCGTTTACTGAATGTGAGTGTGACAAAGGTTGCGAAAGCCACAACCGACACTGAACTGATGGGCATAAGAATGGCAGCTACCACGGGTGATAATCGTCCCGAAAGGGCAATACTTATTCCTATTATATTGTAAATGAACGATATGACAAAACTTGCTTTCACTATGTTACGACTTGTTTTAGTGAATTGAATGAACCTTGCAAGGAGATGAAATCTGCCGGCTTCGAGTACGGCATCGCTGGCCGGAGAAAAATGATACACTTTGCTGGCGACGCTCAGGGCAACATCGCTCTGCATAAGGGCGCCTGCATCGTTAAGGCCGTCGCCGGTCATTAAAACCTGCTTGCCACGGCTTTGTAGATCAGTGATAAACTGAGCTTTATCCTGCGGTTTCTGATTGAATAAAAGATGATCTTCAGCGAACGACCGGCGCAGGGTTTCCCTCTCTGAATCATTGTCGCCAGAAAGCAGGTAAAGTTCAAAATCCTTTTTGAGCGAAGCAATAACTTCTTCGAAACCCTTGCGGTAACGGTTGCCGATTGCAAAATATCCTGCATACTCATTGTTAATGGCCAGATGTACTTCCGACGCATTGACGGCGCCTTTGCGGGCGATGTTATGCACATATTCATAGCCGCCATAACGCACTTCGATGCCATTTACGCTGCCGAATACACCGCGACCTTCCACCTCCAGAAAATGTACGGGCTTTGAATATACCGGTTCTTCAAAATACGATGCTATGGCGCTGCTCATCGGGTGAGTGGATTGCCTGGCCAGAGAGTAAATAGCGGTGATTTCATTAGCAGTAAGCTGTCTTCCGGTGTATTCAACAGCATAGCTGTCGGGATCGGTGAGCGTACCGGTTTTGTCGAAAACAATGGTATCAATCTGCGACAGCTTTTCAATAACATCGGTATTTTTAATGTATAGCCCATGTTTTCCGAACACGTGCATGGTGTTTCCAAATGTGAAAGGAATTGAAAGCACAAGTGCGCAAGGGCAGGCAACAATGAGTACCGATGTAAAAACATAGATTGCTGTATGAAAATTGCCCGAAATCACCCATCCTGCAAAGCCTGCCAGCGCCAGGCTTAAAACAACCACTGTGAACCTGCTGCTGATTTTATCGCTCAATGATTTAATCGACTTGGGGTTCTTATTGTAGGTGCTGTCCTGGTTCCAGAGTTTGGTCAGGTGGCTTTGTTCAACAGCTTTTTCCACCCGCACCCTGATGATTCCCCCGGTATGACGGCCACCGGCGTACACAAATTCCCCTGTTTTTTTTCGTACCGGCGACGACTCACCTGTAACGAAACTGTAGTCAATGGTGGCTTCACCTTCTACTATGATGCTGTCGGCAGGTATTAATTCGCGGTTACGTATGAGTATCTCATCACCGGGTGCAACCTTCTCAAGCAGAATGCTTTCCTCAGCATTACCGAGGATTTTTGTTACAGCAATGGGGAAATACGATTTGTAATCGCGGTCGAAGGTGAGCGCTTCGTATGATTTACCCTGGTACCATTTCCCAACGAGTAGGAAGAATACCAGCCCGGAGAGGCTGTCGCAGTAACCCTGGTTGTTGTTAAAAATGACTTCGTACGAGGTGACAAGGAAAAGGACAAGTACACCAAGTGCAATGGGCAGGTCGATGCTTATAACACCTTTGCGGGAGTTTTTCCAGGCCGAAATAAAATAGTCGCTTGCGCTGAAAAATACTACCGGAATCACCAGTATGTAGCTGAGGATAGTGAGCACAGTGTTAAGCTCTTCGTCAAGTGGTTTACCGTTGAAATATGCCGGCAAACTGTAAGTCATCACATTGGCGAAGACGAATCCAGCGACACCTATTTTGTATAGGAGTTTTTTATCAGTGGCACTACGGTCTTCAAGTCCTTCGATGCTGGTTGAAATATCGGGGACGTAATGAATTGAATCAAGGAGCTCAACGACACCCCGAAGGGGTATTTCAGCACGGTTAAACGTAATGCTGACTTCTTTGCGGGCGAAATTCACAGTGGAATGCCTGATGCCCGGATGCAGCCTGGTAAGATGTTCGAGCAACCATATACATGATGCACAATGAATTACGGGAATATATAAGGTAACCTTTGCCAGGTCGCCTTCGCTGAAAGTTATGAGTTTGGAGGAGACCTCTTCGTTGTCAAGATAGTCGTATTTTGTATTGTGCTCGGCAGGATCAATGCGTATGCCGGGAGTTTTTTCGAGGTCGTAATATTTGTACAGTTTGTTCTCGTTCAGTATCTGATAAACAGTTTTGCAGCCGTTGCAACAGAAATTCTGTCCGTTCCAATTAACCGGCGTCCTACCGCAATCGGCTCCGCAATGCACGCAAAGTACCTGATTTTTACTCATTTAGTTGGTTTACAGCAATCGTGCATCTCACTTTTTGCGGGCGGCTGGTGCTCCTTCAGGCTCTTTTCATATTTCATTTTAATCTTTTCTTCGGAAGGGCTGATGTATGGAATGCCAAGGCTTAATCCCCTGAGAATAAATAAAATACCAACTATTATCACGAGTATGGGGATAAGCTTATTTATCTTTTTCCTGAGCGAGGTGCTTATAAATCCTCCCGAGAGATTGATTGCCAGCAGCATGGGCATGGTTCCAAGGCCGAACAATGCCATATAGATTGCTCCCATCAACGCGCTGCCGCTTCCGATTGAACCTGCAATGGCAATGTAAACCAGCCCGCAGGGAAGCAAGCCGTTGAGCAACCCGATAAGGAAAAGGCTTGAAAAAGACCTTACTGTGAACAATTTACCAAGTTTCTGCCTCAGGCGGTCGATAAGCGGTGTAATCCCGGCGCCAATCCTGTTATTGCCGAATAGTGTCGGAAATATTACAGCAATTATCATCAAAACACCCATAATAACTGATACCCAACGCTGGAATCCCATGAGTTGGAGGCCCTGGCCAAGCAGTCCAAAAACAGCGCCCATGAGTGCATAAGTGAGAACTCGTCCCAGGTTATAAAGCAAGCTGCCAAACACTTTTTGTACGGTTGAATTACCGTAAAGAGGCAACGCTATTGCAATTGGGCCGCACATGCCTGCGCAGTGAAAACTGCCCATCAGGCCAAGCACTAATGCTGTGAAAAGAATCTCCATGATGAATAGCTAGTTGAAGATGATATTTTTTCGAACCTGGTATTTTTTGCCCTGCATAAACCATTGCACATGAATGATGTAGCGACCTGGAATTGTGTTCTGCTTTGTGACAGGGAAAATATTGCTGGCTGGTTTCAGGGGGAACCTGAGATCTAGTTTGCTGTCCGAAGGGCGATAAAATATCACATTACCTGAGTCGATCCTGCCTATAAGATCAGCCGGGAATTCCACCCTCACCGAATCACCGGCATCAGTTACCTTAACAAGTTGCTCATACTGTGCTGATCGTGCGCGGGTTTCTATCTGTTTATCATAATCTGAGCCCTGTTCGTAATAGTCACGTTCAACCAGGTTTACGCTCTGGCGCACTGCGAAAATGATGAAAACGATGGCTGCCGTTATAAACAACGCCAGGAATGTAAATATGCCGGTTCCCCAGTTAAATTTCATGCATATGATTTTAAAAGTCAAAAATAGCTCAAGTGCGCAGACCAAATGATTTGTTAAAGTAAAATTAATTGATGCGGCCATTAAAAGCTGCACAGGTGACCTTTTTAAGCAATGTGTTTAATTACGGTTATTGTATTACGGGACCGACAAAGGAAGCAGTTCGCTTTTCCACCAGGCTGTTGTTATTAAAAATACCAAACTCAACCTTGGTATTATCGCTCTTTAACTGGTTCTGAGGAATGTAAAGTATAAAAGTGGTTTCGAATTTGCCCTGGTCTTTTACCTCTATTTTATTTCCGGCTACCACAATCTTTCCTTTATGCGACAGCACCTTGATTTCCAACGGAATATCGAGATGTGTTTTATTTACAATTTCCAGGTTATACACATTTGAAATGGTGCTGTCGGCATTGATTTGATAAAGGATTCCGGGTGTGCGCAGGATGGTGGTCTCAATCATTTTGCGCGAAGTGATGCTGTAAACGAAGAAGCCGAAGAGAATGAGCAGCACCGCCGAATATGCAATGGTACGGCCTGTGAAGATGGTCCTCGTGCCCGAGTTTATGTTTTCCATCGAGTCGAAACGGATGAGGTTGGGCGCGCGTTTTACCTTGCGCATCACATTGTTGCATTCATCAATGCAGGCAGCACAATTCACACATTCAAGCTGGGTACCGTTTCTAATGTCGATTCCGGTAGGGCATACTGCTATGCACTGTTCGCAGTCGATGCAGTCGCCTCCTGATTTGTGGCCGCGTGGTTCGCCACGTTTAAAATCATATGTAACAATGAGCGACTTCGAATCAAGTAAAACACTTTGCATACGACCGTAAGGACAAACCATGGTACATATTTGCTCACGGAAGTATGAATAAATCCAGTAAAAAATGCCCGACACAAGCAGCATGATCAGAAAGCTGCTCCAGTTTTCACGCAAAGGGGTTCGCGCAATCTCTAATAGCCTTTCCGGTCCGGTAAACCACATCAGGAACACAGTGGTCATCAGTACTGCGATGATCATGAAAATGGTGTGTTTCAGTACCTTTTTCACGATTTTCTCCACTGTCCACGGGCCATTATCGAGTTTAAGCCGTTTACGAAAGTCTCCTTCGATGAGGTATTCAACCTTGCGGAAAACCATTTCGAGGAAGATGGTCTGCGGGCAAAGCCAACCACACCAGAGCCTGCCGAATGTTACTGTGAATACGATGATAAACAGTACGAACGACAGCATGATAAGAGCTAAAATAAAAGTGTCCTGTGCCCAGAAGATAGCCCCGAAAATGATGAATTTGCGATTGGCTATGTCGAGCAGAATGAGCGGATACCCTTTATATTTGATGAAAGGAGCGATTACGAGGAATGCAAGTACCAGGATGCTCACCAGCGTCCGGTACATGTACCATTTTCCTTTAGGTTTTTTAGCATACACCCATTTACGGCCCCCTTTTTCGTTCATGCTGATGGGCCTGTCGCGAAATGAAATCTGTTCTTCACTCATTGTAAATCAGTCAAATAGAAGAGGTTGTTTCGTGTTTAGGCAGGTTTCAAACCTTTAGGCGGTTCTCATTTTGCCGAAAATAATACACGATACAACCTCCGGTTTATTTTAAGCTATTTACAGGGTTCTCCCTGCGGCGCTTTGGCATTAACGGGTTTCGTATCTTTTAACGATACCAGCACATAGCTCGCTACTTTAGCAATTTTTTCAGGCGAGAGCTTGTCCTTAAACGAGGTCATACCTTTCACAGCAATTCCGTTTGAAATGATCTCATATACATTATTAAAACTGCACCCGTGTATCCAGTTTTCGTCCGTAAGGTTTGGGCCAACAGCATTTCCTTCGCCAACAATGCCATGGCAGGCAGAGCAAGCCATTTCTGTATATATGGCCTTGCCTTCACTTAAAGCAGCTTCATCGGTAAGGAGTTTTAATTCAGCTGCCGGCGCCTTTGCGGATGCAAAATTCTGATCGTGGCGTTCTGATTTAATGGCATATACTTCGTCCTGGTTGGGGCCGATGTCGAGCCAGAAATAATATGCACCATAAAGTATGGATAGCCCGATTGTGATGTAAAAAAGTGCCATAATCCAACGTGGCGGCGGATTGTCAAGTTCGCCAATTCCATCGTAGTCGTGGCCTTCCATTATTTCATGCTCATCGGCTTCGGTTTTGTTCTTTTCTATGTTTGATGCCATCGGTATTATTGTTTTGAGGTGGCTGAATCGTTATCGTTGAGGATTGATTGTTTGATGTTTTCGGCTTCGCTACGGGGCATTCGCAGTGTACGCATCACCAATATGATGAACATCGGGATAAAAATGAGCATACCGGCGATGTAGTACCACTGAATGCCGCTGAGACTGCCAAGCAGATTACTGATCATTTTCATTTTTTCAGACCATTTAGAACAAATGAGGCTACCTGTTGAATTTGTTGCTCCGAAAGTTGACTCTTGTATGGAAGCATGCCCTTTACCGGGTAGCCGTTGGTTATGGTGTTAACAACATCGCCGGGAGTGTTGCCATGTATCCATTTGTCGTCGGTAAGGTCGGGAAACGTTGCCAGTCCCTTGCCTTCGGCACCGTGACATACAGCACAGATACGAGCGAAGATCTCTTTGCCGGCAGCAATATCAGCCGTGGATGTTGGCAACGATTTCACCTCGGCTTTGGGAACTTCTGCTTTGGCTGAATCAGCAGTTACCGGGGCTGATATGTCTCTTCCAAGTTTATGCAGGTAGGCGATCATGGCAATCATCTGCTTATTGGGATCAGCTGATATGCCGCTGGCTTTCAGGTCATCAGCAATGGTTTGTGCCTGTTTTTTCAAATCTTCTACCGCTACTTTGTCATAACCTTCGGGATATGGAACTCCCAATTTTTGCATCGCCCTGATTTTTGCAGGAATTATTTTGGTATTGATATCCTTTGCAGCAAGCCAGGGATACTTGGGCATGATCGATTGTTCATTCATCTTCTGCGGATCCATGAAATGATTAAAATGCCATGCCGCATTTTTATAGTAAGCTCCGCCAACCACTCCGGCACGGGCAAGGTCGGGACCGGTACGCCGGCTTCCCCATTGGAAGGGATGGTCATACACAAACTCACCAATCTTCGAATATTCTCCGTAGCGGTCAGTTTCCCAGCGGAATGGCCTTACCATTTGCGAATGGCAGTTGTAACATCCTTCGGCAATGTATATATCACGGCCTGCGAGTTCAAGCGGTGTGTAAGGTGTGACTGTTTCAATGGTCGGGATGTTTGATTTTACAAAGGTCATGGGAATAATTTCAACAGCACCGCCTATTGCAAGAACGATGAAAGATACAATGGTAAATCTCACCGATTTGCGTTCGAGGAACCTGTGAATGGTTTCGGCTTTCGGGTTGCGTGCACCTAATTCGACCAGGGCAGGGGCATAGGATTCTTCCTGCGGAATCAAAGCGCCTGCTGCCATGGTTTTAAACATGTTATACACAAACAACAGGAATCCGATCAGGAACATACTGCCGCCAACTATCCTGAAGTAGTACATGGGCAAAATCTGAGTAAAGGTTTCGAGGAAGTTTGGATAGGCAAGGAAACCTTCTTTTGTGTATTCGCGCAGCATGAGCCATTGTGTAACTGCTGACCAGTAAAGAGGAATTGCATAGATAAGAATTCCAAGCGTTGCAATCCAGAAGTGAACATTGGCAAGTTTCTCAGAAAATAATTTGGTGCGGAAAAGCTTTGGTACCAGCCAGTAAAGCATCCCGAATACAATGCCGCCGTTCCAGGCCATACCGGCAATATGCACATGGGCGATAGTCCAGTCGGTAAAGTGGGTAAGCTGGTTCACGAACTTGATCGACATCATCGGCCCTTCGAATGTTGACATACCATATGCAGTGACCGCCACCACCAGGAACTTAAGCTCAGCTTTGTCGCGCACTTTGTCCCAGGCGCCACGCAGCGTCAATAATCCGTTGATCATACCGCCCCACGATGGCGCTATCAGCATGACCGAAAATGTAACTCCCAAAGCCTGAGCCCAATCGGGTAATGCCTGGTACAAAAGGTGATGCGGTCCCGCCCACATGTATAGAAAAATCAGCGACCAGAAGTGGATGATCGAAAGTTTGTAGCTGTATATCGGCCTTTCGGCAGCTTTGGGGAGGTAGTAGTACATTAATCCCAAAAAGGGTGTTGTCAGGAAAAATGCTACGGCATTGTGCCCGTACCACCACTGTACAACTGCATCCTGGGCGCCGGCAAAAACCGGGTAGCTCTTCAATAATGAGAATGGCAGTTCAAACGAATTGACTATGTGTAGAATAGCTACGCCCACAAATGTTGCAACATACCACCAAATGGCAGCGTAGATATGCTGTACCCTTCGGATAATCATAGTACCAATCATATTGGCGCCGAAAGCCACCCATGTTATAGCAATCAGAATATCGATAGGCCATTCAAGTTCTGCATATTCTTTTCCTGATGTAAATCCAGCAAGCAGGGTAACGGCTGCCAGCACTATTATCAATTGCCATACCCAGAAATGAATAGCACTGAGTACATCGCTGAACATGCGGGTTTTTAACAACCGTTGCATCGAATAATATACTCCGGCGAAGATGGCATTGCCAATGAATGCAAATATCACCGCATTTGTATGAACAGGGCGCACACGTCCGAATGTGGTAAATTCCAGTCCGAAATTTACCGCAGGGAAAGCAAGTTGAATGGCAATGATCAAACCTACCAGTATAGCAACTATACCCCACACAATTGTAGCCAGGATAAAGAGTTTGACTGTTTTATTGTCGTAAATAAATTTTTGGTCTTCCATACATTGAGACTTTAACAATTATTTGTCATTTGTTTTGTCGGTTTCCTCATCGTCATCAAATAACATGCGGATAGGAGGGGTTTTATCGTCGTCGAACTGCTTGTTTCGAACAGCCCAGATAAAAAGCACCAGGAAAATTATGGCTCCCAGCAGGCTAACTCCTATCAGCAGGTAAAAGATGTTCATGAAGAATTAATTTTTTTGTCCTGCTTTCTTTATCTTGGTTATCTGGATAACAATGTACAGTATTGTAAGCCATACCAGTCCGGTTACAAAAAAATAGGCGAACAGCAACCAACCGCTGGTACGGTCGTTTGTGGACCAAAGCACATTGCCTCTTGCAAGTGGATTATCAGTGACAGGTTTTGCAACTTTTATTCCCTGTACCTCGGCCTGAGTTTTCTCAAATTCATCGCCAAAGGTTAATACAAAATCAGCCTTTCCTTCAGCATTTCCTGCAGTTCCGTCAGGGATGCGGAATATTGCTTTACCATTTGCATCAGTTACAACCTTGCCGATATCGAGCATGCCGAAAGCCTTTTTTACCTGCACAAAAACCGGCACGCCGGCAAGAGGAGCACCCTGAAAATCAGCAGTGATATCCAGCGAGGTACTGTCGCTGTTAATGGTGGCTGCAAGGGTTCCTTTCTTCAGGGCTTCTTCGGTCAGTTTGCCTGCATTACGCGGATCGAATTTGCGGATAAAATTGATCACCTGCCACATTTGATCGTCGGTAATCGTGCCTTTGAAGGTAGGCATGGCGCCGCGTCCGGTATTCAGTTTCCAGAAGATGCTACCGTCAGTATTTGCCAGCATTTTTTCTGAAGCCATATCAGGCGGGGGAGGAGTGAGGACAATAGGATTATTTTTCCCGGGGTCTCCATGACACGATTTGCAGTTCTTTTCATACACCGCTTTACCTTCGCGAACGGTTGCATTGTTAAATGGCAACGGGTTAACAACCGCAGCTTCCGATTCGGGAGCAACCCATTCCTGGCCGTATATAGTTGAAAATCCGGCCGATAGGAACATCAAAGCAATTATTAATCTTTTCTTTTTCATAGCCGGTTATTTTTCAGAGTCTTCAAACATGGTTTTTTTGTCCACTCCGCTGTGCTCAGCATATTCCCACATTGTAACTACGGGAAACAGCTTGGCAAGCATAGTGATGATGATGGCTGATGCGAAAAACGGCAGCAAGGTGATCATGATCTCAGGCCGGGTGGGAGTGTAATGCACAAAATGCTCGGGCACGTTCTGTATTGGCAGATGAGGATGTTCAAGTGTTGGTATCACGATGATAAACCTTTTGAACCATGAAGCAACGAGCGTTATGAAAGCGATAATGGTAATAGGTAATGGCCTGCGGAAGTACCTGAACAACAGTAATATAACAGGCAGGAAAATGCCGCCTATCTGTGCAAACCAGAATAATCCCGACCAGCGGCCGGTAAATAGTTCGCGCAGATGGACACCTTCGGCAGCCCGCATCTTATAGGCCGGAACAAGGTATTCGTTGATATTGAAATACAGGTAAACAAGGCACATCAGCACAAGCATTTTTCCCATCCAGTCGAACGACTTGTCAGTAAAATACTCCTCCAGGTCATACCGTTGACGGTAAACATACATCACCAGTATCACTGCTGCCGAACCGGCAACAAAGGCTCCGCTCACGAAATAGGGACCGAAGATGGTGCTGTCCCAGCCTGCCCTGAGTGTATTGGCAAACAACCACGATGTAACCGTATGGATGGATAACCCTACCGGGATGATCAGTACGAGCATTATTCTAACAGCATGGGTAATAATTTCGAACTGCCGTGTATTGCCTTTCCAGCCGAGCGAAAGAACCGAATATAGTTTCTTCTGTATTTTGGGTACATCGTCACCAAGCCTGTCTCGCAGCAACGCTAAATCAGGGATAAGCGGCAGGTAGAAAAGCAATGTTGATATGGCAACATATGTGGTAATTACCGTCACATCCCAAACAATGGGAGAGGCAAACCGGCCATGGAGGAAGATGTTGAGAAACCTGTCGGGGCGCCCCATGTCCATTACTATCACAAGTCCGGCAAGCGCTACTGCAGCAATAGCTACCGTTTCGGCCACACGCGAAATGGGCTTTCCCCAGTCGAAATGGAGCAGGTGAAGAATGGAACTGATGAGCAAGCCGATAAGGCTCACGGCCACGAAAAATACGAAGTTACCGATATACATACCCCACGATACATAATCGCGCATGCCGGTAATCCCGAGGCCTTTGTTGATCTGGTGAATCCAGCCCCAGAGCCCAACGATGAGAAACATTCCAAGAATGAAAATCCAGAACCGGGCCAGTTCATCCTTGATTTTAAGCGAACGGGTGAGGTCGGCGAAGATCTTGTCGAACTTCTGCCTCGATTCGTCCGGTGTAAGTTTTTGTGTCATAAGATGTCTGATTTATCGGTTGGTTATTCATGTTTCTGCATTTCGCCTTCAAAGGGAAATGCACGGTTTTTGGGCGGAAGGTAGTACACACGCGGTTTGGTGCCGAGTTCTTCCATAAGTGTGTAACCGGCATTGTCCTTCAATAATTTGGAGAAACGGGTGGTCTCCTTGGTGGTTCCGTTGGTAACGGCATCTTCGTTTTGATCGCCGAACCAGTAAACGCCGTTGGGACAAGCGCTTACGCAAGAAGGCAGCTTGCCGGCGCGCAACAGGTCGGCACTGAAGAGGCATTTAGAAATTGTTCCCTTTTTCTGAGGAACATTGGCCTCAATATCGTACACCACGTCCTTGTATTTTTCGGCATCACGCGGTTCAAACCAGTTGAAAACACGGGCTGAATAGGGACAAGCGGCGATGCAGAACCGGCATCCGATGCAGCGTTCATTGTCGATAAGCACAATGCCGTCGGAGCGTTTGAAAGTAGCATTTACCGGACACACCTTTGTACACGGTGGATTGTCGCAGTGCTGACAATTTTTCGGCATGTAATAAGGCGCTGTATGCTCAGCATCCTGCATCTGCAGCGTGTTCATATGGTGCTGTTCGGGCCTGAGCTGATGATGAGCCTGGCATGCAGCCATGCATTTGCGGGCATTGCGGCATTTAGAAAGGTCAATGACCATAACCCAGGCGCGAATGGGAAGCCCTTCGCGGCCGCGCTTCTGGTTCTCGGTAAGCGATGGCAGTTCAGCAGGTTTCAGTTTCGATTTTTCCACCTTCACAAGCTGTCCGCCGGGCGTCAGCAGCGTGATTGTGTCGCCTTCAGCATCGAGTACCTTGTTGCCGGAGCCAATTACCCTTTCGGGAACGGCAAGGCCCAGGCATCCCAACGCAATTCCGGCAGTTTTCAGGAAATTTCGTCGTGTGTTCTGGTTGTCCATAAATGAGTCGGATGTTATTGTTGTTTGTCTTTTATGAATGTATTTAACGATATGATTATCAATTTATTAAAAAATCATTCAGGGTTTACTACCGGGCATTTATACGAAACGGAATATCCAAATTCCTTCTCAAAAATAGGGAAGATTTCAATGAATTAACATTTTGATAACAATATTCCTGTCAACACGAAAATTCAACACTGATCGTAAGGAAATTCTTTCATGATAACTGCTTTATTTTTATGATTTTAACAAGCAAAGAAGTAATTAAATACTGAATAACACAATGCGAATCATCATGTAATTTATATTAATTCTAAGTAAAAAAGAGTGGGGTATATGATGTTCTCCGGAGGCTGCTTTATGCTTTTTTTACCGTTTTCATTGATGCTATTGCGAGGAGCAGGCCAAGGGCAATGCTGAGCATGGCAGCGAAAAGCACCTGAAGGTCGGCAGGCAGC
>JAKLFM010000053.1 GCA_022711175.1 Bacteroidota bacterium
AAGCCTTGTACTCCATTTTTGGCACAGGCAGTTTCAGCCCTTTCGGAACGCCGCCACAGGGTAACTCGGGCTCGGTAAACTTTTCGTTAGGGAATAACCTCGAAATAAAAGTGAGGTCGAAGAAAGATACAGTAACCGGTTTAAAAAAAGTAATGCTCATCGACAATCTGAACCTTAGCACCAACTACGACCTTGCCCGTGATTCGCTGCGGTGGTCGAACCTGAACATCAGCGGGCGTACTACATTGTTCAAAAAAGTACAGATCAATTACGGAAGTTCGTGGAGCCCTTATGCAGTTGATTCAACCGGAACCGTTTACAATAAATTTGAATGGGAAGTGAATCACAAATTGTTCCGGTTTGAAAATTCATCATGGGCGTTAAGCGTGGGTTACGATTTTAAAGCAAACGACAAGGTGAAAAAGAAAGCCGAAGCGGCAAAAGGCGAACCCGGCGAGATTGAATATATACGCAATAACCCAAACGAATACATTGACTGGGACAATCCCTGGACGCTGCGGGTAAATTACACTTTCAGGTACACAGGTTCACTCGCCAACAGATACACCGGAGAAAAGGCCAATACCTTTATACAAACCCTTGATTTTAACGGCGATATAAGTATTACTGACAAGTGGAAATTCTCACTTCGCAGTGGTTACGATTTCAAAAACAATGATTTTTCGTTTACCCAGGTTTCGATTTTACGCAACCTGCATTGCTGGGAGATGCATTTCAACTGGGTTCCGTATGGTGCCCAGAAAAGCTGGAGTTTCACCATCAATGTAAAATCAACGGTATTGCAGGATTTGAAACTTTCGAAAAAGAAAGACTTCCGCGATAATCTTTAGTCAATCAGGCAAATAAGATCAACAGGAGAATTATTTTTCGTGAAGTGGCAGCGTAAATGAGAAGGTTGAACCCTTGCCGGCTTCGCTGCTTACCCATATTCTTCCACCGTTTTTCTCCACCATTTCCTTGCATAAAATAAGTCCGAGGCCGGTTCCCGGTTCATTGGCCGTGCCAACCATCGAAACCTGCCCGTCAAGTTTAAAGAGCTGCTGAATAATATCTTCAGGAATGCCAACACCATTATCCAAAACATTTATAACCAACCATTTGCGCGATGTTGGAGACTCAATACCCGGTTTTGGTGAATCGCTCTTAAAAGCTTCAACTGTTACCTTTCCATACGAATTTGAGAACTTGATGGCATTTGAAACCAGGTTTTGTATGATGGAATGGGTCATATTGCGGTCGGCTTCGACAAAGAGCCCGGGCGATATGGTGCTGACCAGTTTAATTCCCTTGCGTAATGCACTGCTTCCAAGCAACGAAAAAACCTCGTCAGTTTCGGTTGAAAGTTCAAAAACAGTTGGTTGAAACGGCGCCCGCTTGGTTTGAATACGCGACCATTCAAGCAGGTTTTCGAGCAATGAGTACGTTTGGTACGATGCCGAACGGATATTTTGAAGGTAATCTTTAACCTGCTGTTTTTCAAGCTCATCAATATCTTCGACCAGCAAATCAATAAAGCCAAGCAATCCCTGGAAAGGATTTTTCAGGTCATGGGCAAGAATGCTGAAGAATTTATCCTTGCTGGCATTGGTTTCTTTGAGTTCGTTGTTGTATTCCTGCAGTTTGTCTTCGGCCTGCCTGCGTTCGGTAACATCGCGGCCGATGGCGATAACAACATCATGTCCGAAGTAGCGTCCACGGTTCAAAACAATATCTTTGGCAAAAATCTCGCCGTTTTTCCGCTTTCCCCACCATTCGAAATTTTGCGATTCGCCTTCGAATGCTTTCCTGATATACTGCCTGTTGAGTTCCAAGTCGTTGCGCCCTTCGGCCGACACGAGTTCCGGAGTTGCACCGATAAGTTCTTCGCGCGAGTAACCATACATACGTGTTGCACCAAGGTTTACATCAATAAAAACGCCCTCGGGATTAAGAATGTAAATGGCATCGGTGATAAAGTCGAAGAGTTCCCGGTAGTTGAGTTCACTTTCTTCGCGTGCTTTCTGCGTTGAAATGCGCGACTCTTCAACAGCAATGGCCGAAGCGATGATGTTACAGAATTCAACATCGTCCTTGCGCATTACATAGTTGTGAGTATAAAATGCCGTTATAAGCCCAACCAGTTTATTGTTGCTCTTCACGGTCTGTAATGCCATCATCGAAACCCCGTTATCGTTGAGGTAATTTCCTAAACCTGCATCCGAGAAATGAAAAGGCTTGTTGATAACATGATAATCACCGGGATGGGTTTTGTAATAGCCTACGAGTTCGGCAGGGCTCTGTTCGGGCAAAATACCGGTAGAGAGAGGTGATTCCCAAAATGTTACCGGACGTGCATTGCCATTTGGAATATGGTAGTACGAACAGGCTGATGCCCCGGTTAATTCACCGTAAAGGGCAATAAGCTGCTGGATATTTGATGCGGGAACAGGGCTGAAATTGGTAAAGGTGCGATGCAGCCTGGTTAGCCGTACATAGTTCTTATTCAGTGATTCCTGTGCCTGCAGGCTTTCAGTAATGTCGCGTATTTCTACAAGCACATTGATATGATTGAACCGGTTGTCAATGATTGGTGAAAACGATACTTCGGCCCAGAAGTTCTCACTAACCGAACGGCGCATCATGTACTTGCCCTTGGTAAAGGTTTTGTCGCCATTGGCAACGGAGAGAAAATCGGACAGTGAAGGCTCAATATAGCCGGGCAGAAAGAAAGACAAAATATTGCTGCCCTGGGGGGTATCATTGTTTGGGAGCGTAAACAGTTCGCATAACTTTGTTGAAGAGGCCAGAATACTTCCGCTGCCATCACAGATGAGTATGGCTTCGGGCATAGCATTGATAATGGTTTGCGAACTATTGCCTATTAGCCCGGGAGCTCTTGAGGCTAAAGTGTTTTTATCACTATCGGTAGCAACTACAAGAACGCCCGAAACTTGTCCATCGGGACGAAAAAATGGCAATGCCCGGGTAAAAATGTTCCCGAATAAAGAATTCTCAATAGTGCCTGATTGGTCTTTGCCTATTTTGGACGCCCGCCACACAGGGCAATCACCTTTACCGTCGCCGTTTGGAAAGATACACTCTCTGCATAACCTGTCGGTTTCGCTGATCTTTGATTGACCAAGCTTCTGAACAATACGGGCGTTGACTCTGACAAATTTACAGCCAGTGTCAACAACAGCTATATAATCATCTGACGAATCATAGAATTGTTCCCAGAAATAGTCCAATACTATCCCTGAGAAATCACTTCCGGCTTTATCAGATTCCTGGCTGTTAAACTCCCCCGAGTTTAAATTCCCCAAAATATGCATATGCGAGTAGATGAGATAAATGTAGTCAAGTAAGTAGTAGTTGCCAGTAGATTGTTAACAATAAAGCGGATTTTGTTAACTATTTTAAAATCCCCCTTTTAAAATAGTTGCATCCTGAATACACGCAATGCAGAAATAAAATTATAAGAGTAACTTTTCGATCCTTATGCGTGGAATTTATTGTGAACAATTTTGCGAATCTGAGTTGTCAAAAAGTATGCCATGCGGGCATTTCAGACAGGTGATTATTTTAAAAGCCTGTAAAATCAACCGTTTCTCATAATCTTCGGGCAAAAAGGTATTATTCACAGGCCAGCCTGAATGCTTTTTTCCCGCATCACCGTTTCCATTTTGGTACAGTTTCACCTTTATTGGAAAAATCATTCTTATACAGGATGAATGCATCTGGAGATCAATGATGGTAAGATAACTATCCGGCCGGCAATGTGAAGGAAAAAGTTGTTCCTACAGCGGGTTCGCTCAAAACATGTACCGAACCACCGTGTTTCTCAATCATTTCGCGGGTAAGCAGAAGTCCCAGGCCTGTACCCTTCTCATTCTGGGTACCGGCAGTAGAATATATTGCATTGATTTTGAATAGCTTATCTAAACCTGCAGCATCCATGCCTATGCCGTTATCGTTAACGGTTATCAGCATCATGGGGATTTTATCCCCGGTATTTTCTTCAGCACGCGCATCAACAATTACCCTGCCACCGGGGTTGGTAAATTTTATAGCATTCATGATGAAATTATGCAATATCGACAGCAACATATTTTGGTCGGCACGTATCATCAGGTCTTGCGGTACTATGTTGTTGAGAGCGATGCGCTTTCGATAGGCCAGACTGCTTACAATGGTCATGGCTGTTTCAACTTCGGTGGCAAGGCATAGTTTAACGGGAGCAAATGGCAACCTGCCGGTAAGCAACCTCGACCAGGTGAGCAGGTTTTCGAGCAGGTTGAGCGAATGCTTCGCAGTGCTATGGATAATCTTGACATAATCGCGCATTTCAGATCTGTCGAGCCTGTCAAAATCATCGAGCAGAATCTCCGAAAAGCCTAGTAAACTGTTGAACGGGTCCTTCAGGTCGTGTGCAATGATGGAAAACATCTTGTCCTTACTCTTGTTCAGTTCCCTGAGCTCCTCGTTGTACAGGTTCAATTGCTGGTTGTACCTGGTCTTTTCGGAGATATCCCTGGCAATTCCCTGAATACCATATGGCTTGTTATCAATGAACATAAGCCGGCCATGCACCTCGAGTATAACTGTGGAACCATCGGCCGCTCTGGTTTCGACTTCGAGTGCCGAAATGGATTTGTGGGCAACCATCTGCTCCAGTATCTGCCTGAACCGTTCGCGACCTACGTTGTTAACATACTCAAATACTGAACTGCGCAAAAGTTTTCGAAGTGGAATACCAAGTACATCAAGTACCCGCTGGTTTGCGTCAGTAAAGTTACCTCTGAGGTCAGTGGTAAAAATCAGATCATTGGCATTTTGAAACAGGTCATGATATTTTTGCTCGCTTTCCCTGAGCGTTTCCTGTATCCTTTTCAGGTTAGAGATTTCATGAATACTACCAACGATGAATTTCTTACCTGACTGCCTGTCGGTATAAAGGTATTTTGAAGTTATAACTGTTCGCACTTCGCCTGTGCTCCAGGTAATTTGTTCTTCATTGATATTGGCGCCATTCTGCAGTACCTGGTTATCCATCTCCCAAAAAATATCGGCCTGCTCTTTTGGAAAGATGTCATAATCCGATTTACCAATCAGGAATTCCCTGGGGTATCCTATCATTGCAATATTGGCGTCGTTGAGCATTACCCAGGTATGATTCTCATCCTTAACAAAAAAAGGTTCCTGTAAAGTATTGATAACCATATTCATGAAATCAGCCTGTTTTCGGCTCTCCTCTTCAGCGGCCACAAGGTTGGTGTGATCGCTAAGGTTACCGAGGATGGAGAAAATTCGGCCTGATTCATCAGTAAGAGGAACCATACTGAAAAGGATGTTTTTCCGCTTGCCGGTTTTATCGGTGTAAACTTGCTGGCCTTCAACCAATTTCCCGGTTTCAAGGCATTTGTTGAAATAGTTGCCAATATCGCTGTTATACTTCTCATCAAACTCAGTAATAGTTGGCAACTTATTGATATCATGTGATGGTTCATCAATAATATTGAAAAAGGCCTCGTTGGCTTCAAAAATCTTACCGTTAAGGTCGGTAAGGGCGACACCCGTCGGCAGGCTGAGCATGAGGTTATGGTATTTGCTTTCACTTACCTGCAAAGCTTTTTCAATGGTTTTGCGGGCAGTAATATCGCGCGATATGGCCGCAATGCTCTGTGGAAGATTGTGGCTATCGATAACCTGAAAAGTACTCTCAACCCAGCCTGTCTGATTATCCGGCATTATGTACCTGTATTCCAGCACTTTTGTACTCGGGTCATGTTTCATTGCCTCAATGGTGCTCAAAACCAATTGCCGGTCGTCGGGATGAATAAGCCATTGCCAGTTTTCGTTGGCAAACCGCTCGTAAGGAATGCCTGTAAGCTTTTCGAACGATGGTGATAAAAAGAGTAATTTACCTTCGAAGGAATGCAATGAGATGAGGTCGGAGCTGTTTTTTGCAATCAGGTTGAAATACTCGACCTGTTGCCCCATTTCAAACGGCGAGACAACGCCTGGCCTGGCATAATGAACGAATCCTGCCACACCAGCAAGTGCTTTGTTTTCAAGGAAGATAGGGCGAAGATATACAGCAAAATTCTTTTTAGGCTGTTTGCCGACAATTGAAATTTGTCCGCGGTGATAGACCGCTGCTCCGGCAAGGGCACTTTTAAGTGAAGCAGCAAAAGCATCGTCGCCGGCAAATTCAACCAAATTGAGACCATTGAACGCCTGCTCCGGAATGTTTAATATCTGGGCCGTTTGGTCGTCAAAATCTTTTACAATACCTTGATTATCAACGAAAAAGTAGGCAACCAGCGAAGGGTGGTCGTGTGCGTGAACAGGAGGTGGCTGATGCAAGCCGTTTATATGGGAATGTGTATTCATACTAATCTGGCGAGAGTTGCAAAGTGCAGGCTGGCAACAATCTGTTTTAAATTAACAAATGAACAAATTCAGATACTGAGTTGCAGGCAGTTAAAGGTAACAAGCATTAGTATGACGGGTAATAATTAATCACATAAATCGAAAAAAGTCATGCCTGTTTCTGCATCAAAATTACTAAATATATCGCATATTATTGCAATATTAGCCTGAATTTGTGAAATTATTTTTTATAAGTTCTGATGCAGATAGCCACACACAGGTTTTTGTTATACATAAAATGTTGAGCAAAAATTTCAGAAGTGCACCTGCACACCATTTCCACTGAAAGTATGTCTCAGCTTGAAAACATGATGGTTCAAGACGCGAACGGCATACAATTTGATAATTAATTAGATAAACGCTTTTCAATCTGCTTTTGTGTCAAAAAACTACTCAAAACATTATTCACCTGAAAAACTCACCGCCAAATTGCACCGTTATGCGAAAAAAGCCGGCAGCGAGGTAGTTTACAACGTATTGCTATTGTACAACCTGCTGAACGATAAGTCCACGCCGGTAAAAGTGAGGGTTTCGATTATTGCAGCTCTTGGCTATTTTATCCTCCCGACTGACCTTATGCCCGACCTCATGCCGATGCTTGGCTTTACCGACGACCTGGCTGTTCTGGTTTTTACCCTTAACCAGGTTTCGGGCCACATAACTCCCGAAATAAGGAGACTGTCGCGTCAACAAGCCAACAGGTACCTGCATCTGGATGATGAGGGTGCCGAGAGCTGAGATGAATAACATCAGAATCTGATAATCAAATTTGCACAAGCAGTATATCGTTATCTATCACGATTAAAAGTATATTTGTGACACACCAAAACCTACCAACATGGCTCTCATCATTGTTTTAGCATTAGCTGCAGTAATAATTCTGTGGCTTGTAAGCATTTATAACCGCATCATCAGGCTGCGCAACAGGCGCGAAAATGCCTTTGCTGATATTGACGTACAGCTCAGGCAGCGCCATGATCTTGTGCCTCAGCTGGTTGAAACTGTGAAAGGTTATGCAACCCACGAACGCGAACTGCTTACGCGCATCACCGAAGCCCGCAGTGCAGCGCTTCAGGCCACCACTATTGAAGAGAAGATAAAAGCCGAAACAAACCTCGGCTCTGCCTTACAAGGCCTGAAAATTGCGGTTGAAAACTATCCTGATCTTAAGGCAAACCAGAATTTCCTGCAACTGCAGGAAGAACTAAGCGATATTGAGAATAAACTGGCAGCAGCCCGCAGGTTTTTCAATGCAGCAACAACCGAGTACAATACCGGTATCGAAACTTTTCCGGCCAACCTTATCGCTTCCAATTTCGGGTTTAAGCGTGAAACCATGTTTGATCTCGGCCCCGAAAAGCGCGACCAGTTTGAAGAACCTCCCACCATTAAGTTCTGATACTTATGGAATATACCGGAATCCAGAGCCAGATTCGGAAAAACAACCTGAATTCCATCCTGCTGCTGGTAGCCTTTCCGCTGCTGCTGCTCGCTATGGTGTATGCATTCCTGTTCTTTAGCCGTGGCAGCAGCACCTACAATACAAACCAGGTTTTTATCACGACCATTCCTTATGTGATTACCGGAACGGCAGTCTGGTTCCTGATCGCCTGGCTCATGCAATCGTCGCTCATCAGGCTGGCAACAGGTTCGAAACCGCTCGAACGCAGCGAAAACAAAAGGGTTTATAATTTGCTGGAAAACTTATGTATCAGCAACGGTATGAAAATGCCAAAAATAAACCTCATAGAGGATGACTCTTTGAATGCATTTGCCAGCGGGCTCAACGATTCGAATTATACCATTTCGCTTTCGCGCGGGATAATCGAAAAACTGAACGATGAAGAACTTGAAGGTGTAATAGCCCATGAGTTGAGCCACATACGCCATCGCGATGTAAGGCTGCTGATCATTTCCATTATTTTCGTCGGCATCTTTTCGTTTATCGCCGAAATGGCTTTCAGGAGTTTGCGTTTTGCCGGCGGCAGCCGGAAAGGCAGCGGCAACAGCCAGGGACTCATCATATTGGTAGCAGTGGCCGTATCGGCAGTTTGTTACCTCATTTCTGTACTCATGCGGTTTGGAATTTCGCGGTCGCGGGAATTTATGGCGGATGCAGGTTCGGCAAATATGACACATAAACCCTATGCACTAGCATCAGCGCTCAGGAAAATCTCGGAAGACCCCGCTATCGAAGCCGTTGAAAGCCGCGATGTGGCGCAACTCTTCATTGATAACCCCACACCTTCGGCGCACGGATTTTCGTGGGACAACCTATTTGCAACGCACCCTCCTATTCAAAAACGCATCGAATTGTTAGAGCACTTTGTCTGATCCAATTTCCCGCTTCACCTTGAATCATCGTCAATTTCCATTCAGGGTACTTACACTCACCCTTATCATTGCCCTTATTCTGCCGGTACTTCTGAAGGATGGCATGTTCCTCGACGGGCTCCAGTACGCGACCATCTCAAAAAACCTGGCTCATGGCGAAGGCACGTTCTGGCATCCGCACCTCAGCGAAACCTGGAACAAATCGGGCAACGAAGCTTTCCTTGAACACCCGCCTCTGGTTTTCGGTATTCAATCACTTTTCTTTAGGTTACTGGGCGACAGTCGCTTTGTTGAACGCTTTTACAGTTTCCTCACATCGCTCATCACTGCGTTGCTGATCATTGCTATCTGGCGGCTGATTTTCAGGGACAAAAAACACATCAGGGAACTGGAGTGGTTTCCTGTAATGCTGTGGATCATAATCCCGATTTGTTTCTGGTCGTACCAGAACAACATGCAGGAAAACACGATGGGCATATTCACGCTTGGTGCAGTGTATGCCGCGCTCAAAGCTATTACTGTGGAAAGATATTCTGTTTTGAATTTTGTGCTATCAGGAACACTTATCGCATTAGCCTTCCTGTCGAAAGGGCTGCCGGGTTTGTTCCCTTTTGCCATGATTCCGCTTTATGGCATCATACATCCTGAAACGGGAATTCGTAAAACGGTCCTGTTTTCGTCTATCATATTGCTAACCACCACGTTGTTACTTGTACTGATCATTTTCCCCTATCCCGCAGCACGTGAAAGTATGACTTTCTGGATCACTGAAAGGGTTTTGGGACGTATTGCCGAAGATCGTACAACCAGCACCCGGTTTGATGTTATCTGGAGGGTTTTCACTGAACTCATTCCATCGCTCATACTCGTATGCGGAATAATGTTTTCGCAGCGCAAGCAGCTTAGAAAAGACATTCCTGTATTTGCAAAAGATGCAATTTTCTTTATTCTCGTCGGTCTTTCGGCTACTTTGCCGATGGTTTTCACAATGGTGCAAAAAGGATTTTACCTTGTACCCGGTTTTCCGTTTCTGGCTCTGGGATTGGCTTTACTATGTGTGCCTTCGCTTGAAAAGATCTTTGACAAAATTCATAATAATTCATTGATTTGTAAATTTTTCGGCTCTTTATCCATAGTCATGCTGATCGCTGCTATTGCGTTTTCAGTCATGCAGGTTAATAAGTTCAGCCGTGACGAAAACGATATATCTGATGTTTATAAGCTTGGCAGGGTCATTGAGCCTCAATCAACCGTTGGCGCCGACGTTAAGCTTTACAACAACTGGCCTTTCCAATTATACATGCTCAGGTATTTCGACATTAGTATTGAGCCTAATGATTTACAGTCACTGAAATTTTACATTGCACAAAAAGGAGATAGTACTTCGGTTCCTGAGAATTATCAAAAACTAAAAATTGACGGACTTACAACCGTTGATCTCTACCGGAAATCAGAACCGAATCAAGCAATCCACTGATATTGTCGTCATACTCTGACTTTGCAATTTCGGATTTGTTTGATTTAACATTTAATGGCGTGATAATCAATACACAATGTCGGAGGAGATATTTTGAACTGTTGTTTCATAAATTATTAACCCTGACAGGGTTATATAGAAGACGAGTGATTTTTAGCACTATCCCAAATACTTACTCCGGCCCGTTTGATTCCAGTCGCGAACCCGGGATCAACACTTTTACTATCAACAACCGCCTCCTGACGAGGTTTCCTTTTTCACGGGAATAACCTTTACCGGCTTCTTAACAGCAACAGGTTCAGTTGGTTCAGCAGCCTTTTTATTAAATTCAGCGGTATCAATTACAGGTATCTCGTTCTTCCAGCAGAGGTTACCGGTTTTTAATAGTGAATCGTTTACAGGAAGCATTTTGTAAAAATCATACCCCCCCTGCATCACTTTCACATTTTCGATGCCGGTTTGTTTTAACAACAGCCATGGGCTATTGGCCTGCAATTGGTTGTTTCCGTACAAAATTGCCTGCTGTCCCGATTTTGCCAAATCCTTAAAGAATCTAAGCGATCTGCTGCTGAAGAGCTCCAATACAGGCACGTTCACTGCATTCTCAATATGTCCCCTTGTAAACTCATCGCTGTTGCGAACATCAACAAGTATAGCAGTCTTATCCTTTTTGTTGAAGACATCTGCCGGGCTTACAAATACCGAGGTGTCCGATAGCGCTATCAGCGCTTCCTGCGGGTTGAGTTTGTAAGTTACCGATGGTTTTCCGGATATCAGGAGTATGAAGATGATCAGCACTACCACGACAAGTGCCGATAGAACAATCCAGTTTTTCTTTATAAACTTTTTCATTGCCATTATGTTAAGAGGTTAACAGCCGCCACCTGACGATTCTTCCACAGGTTTCTTCACAACATTCACCTTCACAGGCTTTTTCACTTCATCAGCTTTGGGAGTTCCAACAACCTGTCCTTGCCCGGTAAAAAACTGCCTTGCTGCCTGCCTGAAACTGTAAAGGTCAAGGTCGTTGCCAGATGCGGTACTGACTGGTTCGGCACCTTTGATAATCGTGTTAAACCAGAGATTTAACCCGCCTTTCATTACATATATGTTGTCGGTTTTAAGGCGTTTGCATAACTGCCAGGCGGCATCGGCATCGGTATCGCCGTTGCTGTAAAACACATTTTTTTTGCCGGGCTGATTAAGCAATTCAGTATATGACGGGCTCAATACTGAATCGAGAGGAATGTTTACAGCACCCGGTAAGGCGAATTTGTTAAACTGGTCAGCCGGTCGTACATCGATAAGCTGTAGTGTGGGATCGCCCCCTATGATGCGTTCGGTGACATCGTCGGTAGTTATAAAGCGCGCGGGGTCATTCACGGCCAGCAACATGCTTTCAGGGCTGGTTTCTTTGGTTTTGCTTTTATCAGGTATCACCAGCAAACCGGCTGCAAGTACAATAGCCAATATGGCAAGGATTGTGTATCTTCTGTCCATCGTGCATTAATATTTAGTACTCAACCTTTTTAATCCTGCGTTCGAGCCAGGTGGCGCCGAAAAACATTCCTATTGCTGCAAGCGTGAGCAGAAAAGCAAAAAGAGCTTTCGACATACCCAGCGAATCGCTCACCAGCACACTTCCCCTAAAACCGCTGTTATAGAGTTTTTCGAACAGCGGGAAGGCTTCGGAGAAGATGAATACGCCCAGGTAAAGGCCTGCAACAAACAACATGGCATCTATTTTGCCGATAGCCACACCGCAAAAACTGGTACCCGGGCAGAAGCCGCCCATTGCAAAACCGATACCCATAACTATCCCACCAATTATGGCTGAGGCAAGATAGGTTGGATGTATATATAGCAATGAATAATCGAGCCACCCGATTTGTGAGAGGTAAAGCAGTCCGATCATGGCGGTGATAGCTGCGGTAAAAAACACTTTCAGTACGACAAAATCGTAACCGAAAAACGTTCCTATAATCTTACGGGAAGAAGAGAAGCCGGATCCTTCGAGCACAAAGCCGAAACCCATTCCGAGCAAAACGGCAAACACATTGTCCCACGACTGTGGAATCACTCCCATTGGTATAAGTGGTCCTGTCATTTTCTTTTGATTTATTGAGGTTAAATCCAGTTCTTTTTAAATACCCAGGCAAACACGAAAGCCGTTCCAAAAATTGCCATCATGGTAATGAAACCGCCAAGCGAAAGCACAGCCATTCCACTCAGCGCAGCACCGCTGGTGCAGCCTTTGGCAAGTTGAGATCCAATACCGAAGAGTGCTCCGCCCGATAAGGCAAAAATCAGGCGTCGCCTCGATGTTATCTTTGGCGAATGTTCAACCTTAAATTTAAGTCTGTTGAACACCAGACCCGACAAAAATGCGCCGGCCAGCATACCCAGCACTTCAAAAACCAGCCAGGTATTCATAGGATGTGCATCGTCGGCCACGAATTTGCTGTAATAGGCCGATTGTTCAGCATGAGATGGAGCAACGGTGTTAACAGCCTCAGCCACTGTGCTTTTTACAGCTCCGCTGGCGCCCATTCCGCGACCAGTGATGATGAAAGTGGCAAGCAGCACCAAACCGAACAGGAATCCTCCAAGATAAGGATTCAGATAGGTGGTTCCTGTTTTCTTCTTATTTTCCATTTGATTGTTTTTTCTGATTCAGATTCGAAACTTAGTTCAGGGAATTTAGTAGAGGTAACGGGTTATCTGCCCGGCTTCCACCATGATGAAACGGAATATCAGACCGCCCAGTATGACCAGAATTGCCGGTAACACGATTGGTACTTTCAGGCCGAAAAGTTCAAGTATTTCGAGAGCCGCCGGAAATAGCAGCCCGAGAATAATCACAAAAACCCAGAACGAAACCGTGAACTGCCCTCCAAGGAACAGGTTTGCTGCTGCAAGCTGCACTTCGGAACCGGCCAGGAATCCCATGATCATGTGAATAATGAAGAACAGCTCTATCGCGATAAGCAGCAGGTCAATTTTGCCAATAATGCGTCGCTCCTTGTGATCTTTGCTTGTAAGGATGATGGTCGCTGCGCCTGTTGACATACCCGAAACCAGGAACAAGGGGCCGAGGATGGAAGTGTTCCATAACGGCCGCGCATTGAAGGCCGACAGCAGTATGCCTGTATAAATGCCGAGTATCACAGCCAGAATAACCATTGCCCAGGCAAAGTAAATGCGGTTTTTGATGACCCATTTTTCGAAATTCTTAAGGAATTTCCATCTCCAGTTCCATTGCGGAAAAGCTTCTCTCAAATAGCTGGCAGCCCATATGAATGAGAGCGGCGTAACAGACATGAGCACCCAGGCGCCCCACGACATGGGAGAAGTAATTCTCACCGTAGTGTATAGCTGCCAGAACCACAACTTGTGTTTAAGGTCGAGGAACAGGGCAAAAAGTCCAAACACCAGGGCAAACGGCACCACAAAAGTGGACCATTTTACGGTTGCAGGCATTTCTTTTTCTTTACCCATGATATAGAACAGGCCGGCAAAAAACAGTATGCCCGCAGCAAGGCCACCGAGGAACAGGTAAAGAGGAATCTGCCAGTGCCAGATGTTGAGGTAGGGGTCAATGTTGGGTATGTTGCGCCCGCTTACAAATAATTCTTCTTTCATTTTGATGATGATTTGCGGGTTAATTAGACAAGGTAAAATATCTGAGGACTCGTACCGGCTTCAGGAGCCAAGGTTTTGAACTTGCGGTTTTTCAGCACATTAACGATCTCAGAATTCGGATCGTCAAGATCGCCAAAATACATACAATTTGTAGGACAAACGCTCACACATGCGGGGTCTTCGCCTTTGCGTACCCGATGGATGCAGAATGTGCATTTATCAACATAGCCGTCAGGGTGCGAATAACGTGCTTCGTAAGGACATGATTGTATGCAGGCTCCGCAGCCTATACACTTGTGGTGCGTTACGAGCACGATTCCGCCGTCTTCAAAATGGCTTGCACCGGTGGGGCAGCAACGCACACAGGGAGCATTGTCGCAATGGTTGCAACGCTCCGATCGCAATTCAATACTCACGTTCGGATATGTACCATCAACTGTTTCGCTTATCCAGTCGCGGCAGTAACCTATGGGAACATTATTCTCCGTCTGGCAGGCGACCACGCAGTCGCTGCATCCGACGCATTTTTTTGTATCAATGGCCATAGCGTACCTCATGCTTCAGCCTCCTTTCCGGGATCTTTGGTTAAAAATGTCACAAAATTGCCCCTCATGCCGGTTCCTCCCATCACCGGATCAAGCATCACATTGGTAATCAGTTCAGTATCGTTCACTCCCCTGCCATAGGCAAAGGTGAGCGGTTTGTGATGATGGCCGAAGCCGTGCACGATGTAAACCGAATCCCAGCGTATGCGTTCGGTAAGCCTAACTTTGATCGGAAACTTTGAAACCACGCCATCCTGGTTTTTAAGCCAGATATACTGACCTTTTTTAAAACCCCAGAGCGCAGCTACCTGCGGATTAATCCACAATGCATTCTCGGGCATAAGTGCAACCAGGTTGCGGTTGTTGGCAGTTCGGCTGAATGTATGCATAGGAGCACGGCCATAAATAAGGCGATAGTAACCTTCCTGCGGCTCGGGATGCGGGGTATATACCGGCATGGCATCAAAGCCTGCGGCTGCCAGTTCGTGTGAATAAAGCTGAATTTTGCCCGATGCGGTTTTAAAACTATGCAACGTGCCCGGTTCGATGTAGGGAGAAGTGTTTCGTGTGGTCTTCTTCACCCCGATGCGCTTCATTTCGTCCAGGGATGAACCAACCTGTTTGAGCTGCCAGTCAAGTACTTCGGTGTAGTCTTTATAGTTGAAATAATCGCCAAGACCAAGGCGCACGCCCAGTTCTTTTGCAATCCACCAGGCGGGTTTGGTTTGATATTGGGGTTCAACGGCAGGCATGCGAAGTGCTAGTGTAGGCTCGCGGTGTGCTGTTGCGCGGATGTCGTCGTAACGCTCCAGATAAGTACATTCAGGAAGCACAACATCGGCATAACCTGTGATTTCCATCGGCATCGTATCTACAACTACCAGCAATTCAAGCGATTGCATGGCCTTGTTGAGTTGCTCTTTTAACGGGACAGAAGCAATGAGATTTGTCCCTGTCACGATCCATCCCTTGATCTTAGCCTCTTTACCGTCAGCAGGTATGGATGATTCGATCACGGAGTTGGTGACGGCTTCGTTGGCAAGCGGGAAACGGCCATTATTTAGTTCATGATACGACCATGCAGGTTGGGGATATTCGGGATGCGGGAATTCAGGAATTTTGATTCCTTCCTTAAAAAACAATCCTCCGCGGTTACCCCAGCTGCCGAGCAAAGCATTGAGAATGGCTATTGCCCGTGTACGCTGAACATCATCGCCATACCAGGCAGCGTGGCGGCCCGGGTGAATGATCACAGCAGGTGCTGCAGCCGCCATTTCGCGGGCTGTAGCCCTTATTTCGTGAGGTTTTAAGGTTGTGATGGGATATGCCCATTCAGGGGTGAAGTTGCGGACATGCTCTTTCAACTGCTCAAATCCTTCGGCATATTTTGACACATAATCCTCATTGTAAATATTTTCATAAATAAGTACATGTATCCATGAAAGCAGCAAGGCTAGGTCGGTTGAAGGTTTAATAGGCAGCCAGAATTTGGATTTGGAAGCTGCTGTTGAAAGCCTTGGGTCAACCGTGATAATAACGGCGCCGTTATCAATAGCTTCGCTCATTTCCTGTACCTGGCCGTTGTGCATGTTTTCACCGATGTGTGAACCGATGAGAACCAGGCATTTAGTGTCGCGAATATCGGTCACTTCGGGACTGCTTACTGATTCGCCGAATGTCGCTTCAAAACCAACATCCCTTGGACCACGGCACTGCGCAAACGAAGGTGCAGCAAGGTTAGGAGTACCGTAGGCTTTCATCAGGTGGCTAAAATGGTTGCCCGATGAACCGTGGAAGAATAAAGCCATACTTTCGGGCCCCGTTTTGGCTTTGATTTCCTTCATTTTGCCTGCAATAAAGTTGAGTGCTTCGTCCCAGGTTGCTTCACGGTAAGTTTGTTCCCCGTTTTTGATGACCCTCATAAGCGGGGTTTTCAGCCTGTCAGGGTCGGAAAACATGCCGACACCACCAGTGCCGCGCGGGCAAAGCCTTCCATTGCACTGTGGATCATCGAGATTGCCGGTGATTTTTTGAATGCCACCCTGTTCATTCACATAAGCCCATCCCGCACACTTCCAAAAGCATACTTCGCAGTAGGTAGGAAATGTTTTAAGCTCTGGTGATTCGTCACCTGCACCAGCCATCAGGTCACCGACAGGATCGCCGAATACCCATTTGGCTGCGCCACCTGCTGCTGCAGTAGCTCCAAGCCCCAGAGCGCTGATTTTAATAAAGTCTCTCCTTGTTTTCATGGGAGATTGATTAAGATTTATTTGATTTATAGTTAGTTAAGAAAGAAAAACCGATCCGCAAGAATGTTAATTCGCCTGTGTAGCAGGCTATTCCAGACAAAGTTATGAAAATAAATATGATGATTATGTTTCATAATTTATATCTGATTTCTATATGTAACTGGTTTACTGCAAATTAGATAACGAGCCATTTTGCCAGCGATCTTTCAAGTCAAACTAAAATGCAGTATTTCAGTTTAATAGCAATTAATAAAGAATGATTTCAAATTAAGTAGTCAAAATCTGATAGCCTGAATTTCAGTGAATTACGAACATTTAAAGTAATCATAAAAACATTGTTAACCGTGCATTAAAAAACATGATTTCAATCATGTTTTTGCATTGAACCGGGTTTTCTCTCATTTGAAATTAAAACTTTAGCTTTGTTGCTTGTTGCCGTAAGCTATATGAAATTGAACAAAGAAATCACAAGGAAGCGCTTTTTCAATGTTTCAGGCGCTTTGATTTTTATTGCGCTGGCGGCGCTTTGGCATCAGCTGACAAGACGAAACCTGACAGTGAGCGGAACCGGGGATGAAATCACAGTTCCGGGCGACTTAACGCAGGGAGTCTCTCTCCTGCATGGGTGTGTCATCATTAAAAAACAAAACAACCTGTGGGCATTTTCCGCCGAATGTTCACATGCCGGATGCCTCATTAACCAGGTTGAAGGTACTGTATTGAAATGCGCCTGCCACGGGTCACAATTTGATGCACTAACAGGCAAACCATTAAAAGGGCCTGCTATAAAGCCATTAAAACAACTTGAATGCCGGCAGGAGAAGAAAACGGGACAATGGAAGGTAAAACGCAGCTGATATTAATCAGCAGGCACCTTTACTACAGGGGCTATTGGTTACATACATCCCTAAGATGCCGCCAAATAACATACTGCCGTATGGGCTGCCTGTAATTGCACAGGAGCCGCTTTTGCAGCCGACAAAATAATAATACAGATAGCCGAGCAACACCCCGCCTGCAACGCCTGCAAAGGTTTTCAGAAATGCTTTGGAACGCAGGCGTTCTTTCATCGATAATTTCGTATTCTCAGCGCCGGGAGTTTCGTCCATTTTATTGTTGATTTAATTGTGAAAGATAATTAATGTCTTGACTTATTGATTCTTAAGTAGTTGCTTCAGCAGGAAGTCCTTCGTTTTTACACCTACAAATCTTTCAATCTCTTTGCCATCCTTCAGCAAAACGAGTGTTGGAATGTTTCTGACCGAGAACTTCGACGAAAGTTGCTGATGCTCTTCCACATTTACTTTGCCGATTTTGGCCTTATCGCCAATTTCATCAGCTAGTTCGTTGAGAATGGGAGCCATCATTTTGCAGGGCATACACCACGATGCCCAAAAATCAATCAATACCAGGCCGCTTTTAGTCTGTTGCTGGAAATTGGCAGGATTAAATGTAATAATGTTGTCGTTTTCAGGCGTTTCGGGCATGTTTTTGAGCCTTCGTGCTGCCATGAACAGGTAAATCACGGCTGCACCTATCACAACGAAAACAATGGTAAGAATGGTTGTAGTCATACTAAGGCAATTGATTGTTGGATTACTATTGTATGCAGGTGTCGTAGTTGGCTATGCATCAATCAGAACAATTTCGTGGGTTATTTCCATGGCTTTGCGGTACATGAACGACACGCCGCAATAGCGTTCCTGCGACAGGTCAATGGCTTTTTGAAGCTTATCAACAGGCAAATCTTTCCCACCAAAAATGTATTTAATATGCATGTGAGTATAATGCTTCGGGTGTTCCTCCGTCATATCGGCTATTACATCCACATCAAAACTGGCAAGCTCCACACGCATTTTCTTTAAAATGGAAACCACATCCATACCCGTGCAACCAGCCAATGCAAGCAGCATCAGGTTTTTAGGACGCGGGCCTTCATCTTGGCCGCCCCCTTCGGGCAATGCATCAATGGTAAGGCGATGGCCGTTTACTTCGGCTTCAAATTTCATATCACCTTTCCATTCGGTTTTTATTGATTGTTTCATAGCTTAAAGATTTTCTGCAAAAATAATCAAAATTCTTAATATAAATCGTATTAGTATCACTTAAATCGTATTAATATCACTTTTTGTACTTTTGCATTTTTAAATCGTGATGTCAAAACCCGTTATTGATCTTTCAACCGAAGAACTTTCAAAGCTGTTCAGCAATGATGAAGCCTGCCTTGAATTTCTTGCTTCGCTGAAGTGGGCTGACGGTTACGTTTGCAGGAAATGCGGTAATACCAACTATTGCCATGGCAAAACGCCGCATTCAAGGCGTTGTACAAGGTGTAAGTCGGAAGAATCGGCCACCACAGGCACCATCTTTCATCATTGCAAATTCCCTGTAAGCAAGGCATTTTATATTGCCTTTAATGTCTGCAAGGGTAACGACAACATTTCCACCTATGAGTTTGCGCGCCGGTTATCGCTGCGACAGATGACCTGCTGGAATTTCCGGAGCAAAATATTCGCTGCCATGTCGAAAGCTGAAATGATGCCGGAATCTGAAAATTTGAGCCTTAAAAAGTTTTTATGTGGCTAAATAATACCTTTGAAGAAAATTCGGGAATCGTTGGCCGGACTTCAGCAACTTAAAAAGTTTTTCTATCTCGATACCTACGGTTGGATAGCCGTAGCCAACCTGCTTTTGTGCGCGCTCACCGGAGTTTTTCTTGCCATACCCTACGATGTGAATGCGCCTTACGAATCGCTCGTGCAAATGCTCATCAGCAATGCTCCGGCTTCGTTTATGCGCAACCTTCATTACTGGAGTGCTCAGCTTTTCCTGATCTTCTCCATCCTTCACTTATACGATCATTTTAAACGGTCAACCGAAAACAACATCAGGAAACGCGGCCTTTGGTTCCGGCTTACACTTTCATTGGCATTTTTATTTTACGTAATGATTTCGGGCTTCATCCTGAAAGCCGATGGCGACAGCCAGCAGGCGCGGCGAATTCTCTCGGCTTTACTCAACGCTGTTCCATTAGCCGGAAAATTGCTGCAACAGACCTTCATTGGCCCCGAAAACAACTGGCAGATCATTTATATTCAGCATGTTGCAACGGCAACCATCATATTATTCCTGGCAATTTTTGAGCACGCTAAAACCATCTGGGTAAAGATGAGGACGTTTGTTGTTGTTGTTATCGCTGTTGGCATTTTAAGCTTCATTTTACGTGCTCCGCTGAATGGCCCCGATGAAAGCATCATGAAAGGCCCGTGGTATTTTGTCGGCCTGCAGGAAATTTTACACTGGGTTTCGCATCCCTGGACGATTATGGCGGGTTCATTACTGATATTGACTGCAATTTATTTCCTGCCGCAACTTCCTGAGCCCCGCCGCATGATTTTAAAAAAAGGCTTGTTTGTATTGTTGCTGATCTATGGATTATTCACTGCAACCGGTTTCTTTTTCAGGGGTGAAAACTGGCAATGGCAATGGCCATGGCAGCAGGGAGCCTCGCTTCCGTTTGCCAGGTTGTATAATCCGCTCGCACAAAGCGATCGTGAATATGCCCAACTTCCCAAAGTACAAGGACGCCCAGAATCATGCCTTTTATGCCACAGCGGAATGACAGGCCTCAGCATCTCACATTCTGAGAACAGTGCAGGCTGCTATTCCTGTCATTCCGGCAACCCTTTTGCTGCCGATAAAAAAACGGCTCATCGCAATATGATCTCTGTTCCGGGCAACCTCAGCAATGCTTCAAAAACCTGTGGATCAGCCAATTGTCATCCGCAAATAGTCCCGAGGGTGAACTCGGGGTTAATGGCAACACTTTCAGGGATGATCACGGTTGACCGTTATGTTTTTGGAGAAACTCATGACCTGGATGTTCTTACTTCCATCCAAGAGGTAGGATATTCAGCCGCCGACCGGCATTTGAGGAACCTTTGCGTCGGATGTCATCTGGGTAACGAAAAAACAAAGCATGGCCCGTCAGCCTGGCTCGAAAGAGGCGGCGGATGCAATGCCTGCCACCTCACGTATGATGCAAAGGCATCGAAAGACCTTGCTTATCAGCAAACCAAACAATCAGACGATACAACACCTCCTCGCTTTCATCCTGCCATCGACCTGAACATCGGAAACGACAAATGTCTGAGTTGCCACAGCCGCTCGGGACGTATTGCCATGAACTATGAAGGTTGGCACGAAACTACACTGAAAACCTTGCCGAAAAGTTCAGATAATAAGTACAGAAAACTGGCTGACGGCCGCATTTTTGAATTTACTGCTTCCGATATTCACCACCAGCAGGGAATGTCGTGTATCGACTGCCATGGCTCCTACGAACTGATGGGCGACGGGAAGCACTATGCCCATAAGGAAGAGGCTGTGAAAGTGCAATGTGCCGACTGCCATCCGCAACAAGACGCACGGTATTCAACGGCACTGGGTAATGCCGACCGGGAAACGCAACTTATCGCCTGGCTCAGGAACTATAAAAACGCTGATGCCCGGTTGGTAAAAACTCGCGATGGCGGTTTTCCGCTTGTCAATATGGTTACCATGGAGAACGGGCAGGTCGAACTTACCATAAAGCTGAGCGGGCGACAAATGCTCTCAAAGCCACAGCATGAAGCCTGCAGCCGCGGAAATGTTCACACACGTTTATCGTGCAACGCCTGCCATACGGCATGGGCGCCGCAATGTATTGGCTGTCACAACAGCTACGAAAAACAAACCCGGGGGTTTGATATGCTTCGAAGTATTGAATCGAAAGGTACATGGATTGAATATACCGGCGAATATTATGCAGAAAAGCCGGTTTTAGGTATTAACGAAAAAGCAGGAAGCAACGGCCAGGTACAAACAATGGTCCCGGGTATGATCATGACCATCGACAAAGACTCATACAAAAAAGGTGAAGGGAAAACTTTTCACAGGCTGTATGCCCCGGCTTCGGCACATACTACATCACGCGAAGCCCGATCATGCAAATCGTGCCATAACAACCCTTTGGCTATTGGTTTCGGCAGAGGTGATTTAAATTTCACTGAATCAGCGAAGTGGACATTTACTCCCCATTTCGTAAAAAATGCATACGACGGCTTGCCCGAGGATGCCTGGACAGGTTTCCTGCAGGAAAGAAAAACAGCAGTTTCAACCCGAAAAGGTATCAGGCCGTTCAATGTTGAAGAACAGAAGAATATCCTTACTGCCGGAGCCTGCCTCACTTGTCATGATGAATCGTCGGCGGTAATGAATGCCAGCCTTCTCCATTTTGAAGAATTGATTTTGAAACGAAGCAAAAAGTGTCGTATCCCGGTATGGTAAAAATATCCATCAGGGCGATTAAAGAGTAATCAGTTTTTTTACCTGGTCAACGGCATCCGATACTGTATCTTTCTGAATATCTAGAATATAAACATCGCCAACACCCCAATTCGCGGCCACAGCCCTGACGATGTTACGGCGAACAACCCAAAGCTGAGGAACTTTGCTTGCTTCAACGAGCCTAGTAACCGCTTTCCACCATCCCTGTCGGTTCAGTTCTAGTGGGCCAATTTCGTCAATAACAACAAGTTGCGAATCGACGATATTTTCAGGCAAAAGAATTTCGTCACCTTTTGCAATTCCTTCAATGCTGAAAATAAACCTGCTGAATTTCACTCCTTCGACTCCGCTGTTTCGGCAAAGCAGCGTCATCTCCCCATTGCGAATGTTCATCAGATCAAAGCCAACGCGATCACCGGCTTCATGTACGCCGGGAGCCAGAAATCCTGCAACTTCAACGCCCTGCATTTTAAGTTCGGTGATAAGTTGTTTTACAAAAGTGGTCTTCCCCTGCTGACGGTCGCCAGTAATGATGACGACATCCGGACGATTAACAAGCTGCTTTTCAAAGGTTTCCAGTAAACCTTCGGAGTGGTAATACAGGTCGGTAAAGGTTTGTGATGGCTTACGGAAAAAGTCGCGGGTAGCCGGCAGCATGGCGAAGATGGCAGGCAGTGCCGAAAAAGCAAGATTCACTGATTGGTACAATTCGGCCAGGCCGCGGCGCATGGTTACTGCTTTGATTACCGGGTTTTTAAGTTCTGTACTGATGGCTGAAAAACCTGCGAGAATGATAGCCGCCCGCAGGTTCATGTAGAGACCTGTTTTCAATCCATCATAACCAAAAAAAGAGCCTTGTTTCAAACCGCTGAGTAGCATCGACGCGAGGAACGTGATGATGACAAACTGTACCCAGAAACCTGTCTTTTTCAAATGTCGTGCTGAATTCGGATAACGCACCAACACAA
>JAKLFM010000054.1 GCA_022711175.1 Bacteroidota bacterium
AATGTTGTTCTAACTACATTCTAATAAAAATCTAACAGGCTGGTAACAGGCGTGTGCTTATGTTTGCTAAGAACTTATTTACTGTAAGCTGAATTTGCCATGAAAAAATTTAAATATACCAATGAACTGGTAGTAGGCCTGGTCTTTTTGTCAATAATAGTATTAATGATCCTGATCAAAGTACTTTTTTTGTAAATCATAGACAGGGTTGCAGTTTTACCGGCTGAGCACCAGAAGGCTGAGCAAAGGGGGTGATAGGTATTTCGGGAACCCTGGTAAAAAAAAATAACAGAGTTAAATCAGCTTATCTTCAGATAATTGTGCCGATGGTTGCCATAGTTGCCCTGATATTTATTCTTGGATACATATTCATCATCCTTGAGCACCAGATAAGTCTGAATAAAGCTGCGAGCGCACTGTTAACAGGTGTGATTAGCTGGGCTGCTTATGTTTTCATATCATCCGATGCGCATATTGTGAATGATCAACTTATTGAGCATCTGGGCGAAATATCGGGAATATTGTTTTTCCTGATGGGCGCAATGACCATAGTAGAACTGATTGATGCCCACGACGGATTTGAAGTGATTACCAATGCCATTAAAACAACAAGAAAGAGAAAGCTGTTGTGGATTATCGGATTTTTAACATTCTTTCTTTCGGCAGTTCTTGACAATCTTACCACTACAATAGTGATGGTAACATTACTCAGGAAACTAATTGCTGATAGAAACGAAAGAATGATATTCATGGGGATGGTTATTATTGCAGCCAACTCAGGCGGGGCATGGTCGCCGATTGGTGATGTGACTACTACCATGCTCTGGATAGGAGGCCAGGTAACGACAGGTAATATTATTTTGAAACTTTTCATGCCCAGCCTGATTTCGTTGCTAGTGCCCCTCATTGCATTTACTCTCATTCTGAAGGGGAATTTAGATGTAATGCCGTCAGAAAGTGCAGGAAGTATATCGACTAAGGCATTTGAGCGCAAGTTGTTTTTCTTTTCCGGGGTTGGTGCTCTTTTATTTGTTCCGGTTTTTAAAACCATTACTCATCTGCCGCCATTCATGGGAATGATGTTCAGCCTTGGAATGTTATGGCTGCTCTCAGAAATTGTACACCGGGATAAGGATGAAATAGAAAAAAACCGATACTCGGTGCTTCATGCCTTGCGAAGGATCGACATGCCGAGCGTACTCTTTTTCCTTGGGATACTTATTGCCATCTCAGCTTTGCAATCCACCGGGCTACTGGTAAAGTTGGCAATGTTCATGGAAGAAAATATCGGGAATATCAATTTGGTTGTCCTATCCATTGGCCTCTTATCAGCCATTGTCGATAATGTCCCATTGGTTGCGGCAGCAATAGGCATGTATGATATGCAGACTTATCCGGCCGATCACTATTTCTGGGAATTTCTGGCCTATTGCGCCGGCACTGGAGGCAGCACACTGATAATCGGCTCGGCAGCCGGAGTGGCCGCCATGGGAATGGAAAAGATTAACTTCTTCTGGTACCTTCGTAAAATAAGCCTCTTCGCTTTGCTGGGATACTTTGCCGGAGCCGTTGTTTATATCCTTCAGCATGTGCTTATAAATTTCGAATAAATCGGTTACTTTTACATGGTTAAGTCTAAACAACACCTATTGTGCCATTAGATTCGGCTTGTTCCACGCATGGCCATGCAGATGTAAGCTGCAGTAAAAGGTGACTTCGGCTTTTTCCTCTCTAAACAACCCGGATGCTGGCTGCTGAGTATTTGCCTGTTAGTCAGAGCTACCCGAAAGGAGCAGGCATGAATAGGCGAAGGACGATTATGATAAACAAAAGCAAGGTGGTAAAAAGAATACCAGCAGGCTTGATAATGATTTTGTGTGCCGGTTACGTATCTATTTATCCTGCAATTGTTGTACCTTAGTTTGATCAAAAATGAGTCCTTAATAGCAAAATCTCTGTTATGCAAAATGTTCACATTCTTTTAATTGCTGCATTGTCATTCATCGCTTTGCCTGGTTTTTCGCAGGAAGAGGAAGAGAATTCTGATGCTCAGCCACAGGAAAAGGTGCAGATACAGTCAACCACCAAATATGATTTCGTTCCCGGCGACAAGGTTCTGTTTTATGAAGACTTTTCGCAGGATGCCATCGGCGATTTCCCGGCACTATGGACCACCGACGGCACCGGCGAAGTGCGGGAAGTGAGCAGTTACCCGGGTCACTGGTTGTATGCGCCATCGAATGAACACGTGTATTGCCTGATGAAGAATCTCGAAATTCCGGGGAATTTTATTTTTGAATTCGATGTTATCCCAACACCTTCCAATCCTGATGAGGATGACACGCATGCGAGCTTTGAAGTGACTTTTTATAAAACGGAAGGCGATTACCTTTTAAATGAAATTGTTCCCGGAGATGCCGGTTTTCATGTAATTGCAACAACCGAAAGCTGGGGAGCAGCTGGCTTTAAAGACCAGGAGTATATATCCGACCTGTCGAGTGTGGCAGCCCCGGTCAAAATCAACAAACTTAATCATGTGATCATTTGGGTGCAAAACAGGAGGTTGCGTGTATATCATGAAGGTCAGAAAATTATTGATGGACCCACGGCGCTGCCAGCCGGTGAATCGTTTAACCGTTTCCGCATTTCCATGTGGGGACAGACAGGCTACCCGTTTTTCACAAATCTGAAAATAACCACGGCCGCACCCGATATGCGTAGTAAGCTGCTTACTGAAGGGAAATTGATTTCGTATGGAATTTATTTTGACTCAGGAAAAGATGTTGTGAAATCCGAATCGTACGGAACACTCAGTGAGATTGCCAAAGTGCTCAGCGAGAATGCCGCCGTAAGGATAAAAATAACGGGCCATACCGACAGCGATGGCAACGATGCCCTTAACCTGGATCTCTCAAAGCGAAGGGCTGCCTCAGTAAAAACGGAATTGGTAAAACAATTTGGCATTGATGCCGGCAGGATTGAAACCGATGGAAAAGGCGAATCCGAGCCGATATCGCCCAATTCTACCCCCGAAGGCAAAGCAAAAAACAGGCGGGTTGAATTTATAAAACTTTAAACGGAATTTTATTTTGTGAGGAATCACGCCAGCATCATGCAATTCGCATGTCAGGCGTAAATTCCTGTGTCAGGGAGAGTAGCGATACACTTACTGAACGAACTTATTATGCCGGTTGTTTAAGCTCATTGCGTTCGCTTAGCCACCCTGATTATAGCTGGAGGAAAGGCGCAGATATTTGAAGGAATGATGCGCGCGAATGAATCGGAACAGATCAGTACTGCGTGGATAGGCAATTGTTACTCGATAAGATTTCGCTCAAAGTACTTTCGTTTAAAGACGAATGCCAGATTTACAAGAGCGATCATCACCGGAACTTCGACCAGAGGACCGATAACAGCGGCAAAGGCTTCACCGGAATTCATACCGAACACTGCAATAGCCACAGCTATTGCAAGTTCAAAATTGTTGCTTGCCGCGGTAAACGATAATGTTACCGATTGTTCGTAGGTAGCACCTACCGTTTTGCTCATGAAGAATGAACCAACGAACATAATTACAAAGTAAATCAGAAGTGGTATTGCGATAAGAACAACATCAAGTGGGATTTTTACGATGTATTCACCTTTTAACGAGAACATTACTATGATTGTAAACAGCAATGCAATTAATGTTATCGGACTGATTTTAGGGATGAATTTCGTATGATACCATTGCTTGCTTTTTATGCGAATGAGGACAAAGCGGGTAAGGAAACCGGCAATAAATGGAATGCCCAGGTAGATAAAAACACTTTCGGCTATCTGCCCGATGGTGATGTTTTCTACGGCATCGTTTGTCGGAATACCAAACCATCCGGGCAAAACAGCTATAAAGAAATAGGCATAAACCGAGAAAAAGAGAACCTGGAAAATGCTGTTGAAAGCTACCAATCCGGCTGCATATTGCGTATCGCCTTTTGCGAGATCGTTCCAAACAATAACCATAGCAATGCAACGGGCAAGACCAATCATAATGATGCCATACATATAAGGCAGATTAGCGTTGTTTTCGCCGGGAAACAGTTTAAATAGTGTAATCGCCAATACAAACATCAGTACAGGGCCAATAAGCCAGTTCTGCACCAGCGAGAGAGACAGGACTTTCCAGTTGCGGAATACATCGCCAAGTTCTTCGTATTTCACCTTTGCAAGTGGCGGGTACATCATCAGGATAAGCCCGATTGCTATGGGAATATTGGTTGTACTGTCAGGCGCAGACTTTAATGAATCCCAAAACTGTGCGATGGAAGGAAATAGATAACCTGACAAAACGCCGATAAACATGGCCAGGAAGATCCACAGGGTTAAATACCGGTCGAGGAATTTTAAACGAGGTTGTGAAGGCATAAGATTTAATTTGACAATGAGACCGTGAGACAATGATAGAAATGCTAACAATTGCAACCACAACCACAACCAGAAGCTGAGTTGGATTTTTCGGCGTAAACAGTAATGCTGTAAATGCCAATTCCTGAAGCTTTAAAATCAGAAAGTTCTTTTTGGTTCATGTAACTTAAGAGTATTTCATCGGGGATGGTGATCAGCTTTTCTTTCTGCACTTTTATGTTCGTAAACCCGCAATCATCGATGATCTGAAGGTAATCCTGTATCTGAATTGCACCGGAAACGCAACCGGCATACATTTCGGCAGCTTGTTTTAAGGTATCGGGCAATTCGCCTTTAAGTACTACATCGGAAACTGAAAGATGTCCTCCTTTTTTAAGCACTCTGAATGTTTCGGAAAAGGCTTTTCTTTTATCAGGAACAAGGTTAAGCACGCAATTACTGATTACAACATCAGCTTTTTCAGCAGTAACCGGAAGTTTCTCTATGTCTCCAAAGCGGAACTCAACATTGTTGTATTCAAGCTTTTCGGCATTCAGGCGGGCTTTATCAATCATTGCCTGGGTAAAATCAACTCCGATCACCTTACCTTTTTCACCAACCAGAGCACGAGCAACAAAGCAATCGTTCCCGGCACCTGAACCCAGATCAATGACAGTATCACCTGCTTTGATTTGTGCAAATTCAGTTGGTATTCCACATCACTAGTGTCCACTAAATAATGAATACCGTTCTTTGAAATCCTTGTTAATTCTCACTTTGCGAAGGTTTTTAGTGCGTGACGATTTCAATTGCTTATGTTCGATGACTATTTCACAGTCACATGAACAGAGGAAAGTATGTATTCGCGCAACTGGCAGAATTTTTACCTCAAAGAGCTTTTGATAACCTTGTATTGAAGTACTCTGGTAATAAGTACATCAGGCATTTTACCTGTTGGAATCAACTGCTCTGCTTTGTGTTTGGTCAGTTATCAAACCGTGATAGTATGCGGGATTTGATTACTGTTATTGAAGCACATGCAAAGAAATCCTATCACTTGGGATTTGGCAGAAGTGTTACCCGCAGCAATTTCTCTAAAGCGAACATCAACAGAAACAGTAAGCTATTCGAGGAATACGCTTATCATCTGATAGATATCGCCCGAAGGAAATGTAGCAATGACAACTTTGAGGTCAAAGGAAAGGTTTATGCCTTTGATTCTACAACCATTGACTTGTGTTTGAATGTTTTCTGGTGGGCTAAGTTTCGTAGAGCCAAGGGAGGAATAAAACTCCACACACTCTACGATATTACCACTCAAATACCTGCTTTCTTACACATTACTTCAGCCAGGGTAAACGACATGAATGCCATGGATATGATCCCGTACGAACGTGAAGCATATTATGTATTTGACCGTGGGTATGTTGACTATACACGCTTGTTCAGAATCACCGGTCAATCGGCATTCTTTGTCGTCAGGGCTAAATCTAATCTGCAGTTTACCAGAATATACTCGCGGAAGGTTGATAAAACTAACGGCGTCTTCCTTGATCAGGTTGGCAAATTATCGGGGTTTTATACCTCTCAACAATATCCCGGGAAATTGCGCAAGGTAAAGTATTATGATCAGGAATCTAACCGTGTGTTCGTATTCTTGACGAATAACTTTGATTTGACTGCATTACAGATTGCTTTACTCTATAAGAATCGCTGGCAGATCGAGTTGTTCTTCAAATGGATAAAGTAACATCTCAAGATCAAATCCTTTTGGGGACATACAGAAAATGCTGTGCGTATCCAGATATATTGCGCCATCATAGCATATTGCCTCGTGGCAATTGTAGGTCATGACCTGAAAATAAACCGCTCAACCTACGAAATCTTACAGGTATTAGGAGTATCGTTACTCGACAAAACACCTGTAAAAGAGCTCTTTACAAATGAGAATTACAAAGATGTCAAAGAACAAGATTATAACCAGTTGCTATTCAATTAGTTTAAAGTGGACACTAATGATTCCACATCCTAATCCAAGATCAGCATCTGGATTGTACCCTTCGAGTTTGTCATAGCTTTCGCTGAAGATAGTGTAATCAACATCACCACAGCAACCGGTAGATCCGCAGCAGGAAGTTTCATTTGACTGTTTGGATTGGTTTGCTATTTCGCTGTATTTTTCTTTAACAACGGTTTTCAATTGTTCGTTATTCATTTAGTTGTGGTTTTATTTGTTCGTTATAGAAATTCAGGAAACCGTTTTTGATTTCATCACGCACCCTGCGGAACTCGCTCCAGATATATTCGTCAGAGCCAATAACATGAGAAGGGTCATCAAAGCCCATATGAAGGCGGTGTTTAACTTTACCAAAGAAAGCAGGACATGCCTCATTAGCACCTCCGCAAACTGTGATCACGTAATCCCATTCATCAGCGATGTAAAGATCGACGGAATCGGAGGTATGATGGCTTATGTCGATGCCAATCTCCTTCATAACAGCAACTGCCTTGGGATTTAATTTCCCTGATGCTTCTGTGCCGGCTGAGCAAACAATGAGATTTTTATCGAACGACTGCAGGAAACCATGCGCCATTTGGCTGCGGCAACTGTTACCGGTGCAAAGGATAAGTATTTTCATGAACTATAGATTATTAGGTTTGAGTTCTTGTTTTGATTATGCAGGGACATTGCCCGCTCATGACTTCATCCATTTTTCTCATAGGCAAGCCGTCACGTTCCCAGTCAAAAATCCCGCCCGAAAGGTTGGCTGTCATCTGAAAACCGTTTTCGAGAAGCTTCACAATGCATTCTTTGCTATGAATGCCAACACAGTCGGCAACAATCAGCGGCAAGCCGGCAGGCAGGGTATGAATAAGGCTGTCGAGTTGGCTGTAAGCGCATTCTATTTTTGTAGCCAATCCAAAATCTTTAATGGCGATTTCGTAATCCTCGCGTATATCCAACAATACTGCTCCTGCCTCAATGCATTGTATAGCCTGGCGTCCTGTAAGGTGAAGTACACCATTGATCTCGAATCCCAGGTTAAGAAAGTGCTCTTTCATGTTATACGAAATATATCCAGATGAAATAAATACCTGTTAAAATAAACAGCAAGGCCACGCCACGCCTCAGCCACACCTCGATGGATTTCAGCTTGTTATACACACGGCTTATTCCTCCAATACTAAAAGCAATGAGATATGCCAAAATTATGACTGGTAATCCGGTGGCAACTGCAAAAACAGGAAAATACAGCAATCCTTCGCTGTGCAGTAGCGCCATCGGCATCAGCATCCCGAAATAAAGCACACCGCTGTAAGGACAAAAAGCAAGGGCAAAGATCATGCCGAGGGAAAGAGTGCCCCATCCGTTACCTACTTTAAGTTTATCAGCAATTTGCTGGATTTTGTTTCCTGATGTACCTGGTAATTTAATAATGTCGAGCATCAGTATTCCTATCACTACCAGCAAAGGGCCAAGCCAGCGTTCGCCATTGGACTGAACTGCCCGGCTGATATGGAATTTGCTTGCACCCAGAAAAATCAAAGTCCCAAGGACTGTGTATGTTATTGCACGACCAAGCGTGTAATACAATCCATTTAAAAAGACCTTACGGCGGCTTTCAACATCTTTGCTGATAAAGGCAAGTGCAGTAATATTGGTGGCAAGAGGGCAGGGACTTATGGCGGTCATCAGTCCGAGCAAAAATGCCGTGAACAGCGGAAAAGTGCTTTGATCGACCAGGTGCTGAAGGAACTGCATTTGGATTTGGGGGATTTAGGGATTATGAGTAGGTAGCCAGGGCCTTGATTTTGATGCGGTGAATGTTTTAGAATCTACATTCAGAAAGGATTGAAGGTTTTCTTTCAACTAATAGGGATAAGGGTATTTTTCTGACAATTCATAATGTATCAGCCAATAACCGTCAACCTGCGTTTGAGGAAAGACTTGCAAAATCATTTCATCCTCCTCCCACATTCCCGTTTTTCCTATTTTCCTGTTTGCCCATTTACATTATCAATTTCTTTTCAATTTCATCTTTCAATCCTTTCATAAACTTCTCAGGCTCGTTGCGTGAATAGCTGAAGGCAAAGTTGGTGAGATCAGTGTTTACATCTTTGCCGTTTACTTTGATTGTAAGGAATAAAGAGGATCCCTCGGCCTTATATTTTTCAACCATTTGCTGATTCTTATCATCCTCAATATTCAAAACCTGGAGCGAAATGGTGCCATTTTTAAGCTGTTCGGCGAAATATTTGTTGAGCGTCTTCTTCGTATTTTCCTCGATAGAAATGCAGGTCGGACAGCGGTGTTCGGCATGGAAATAAACTATTTTCAGTCTGGGAGCTTTTTGTGCCGCAAGGCTGCCCATCAGGAACAACACTGCGATGATCAGAAATGTCTTTTTCATATTCAGGTGTTTATTGTTTTGATTTTAGAAGCAATTCTTTTATTTCGCTCACTGAAGGAACACGGCCATATAGTAGAACTTTTTCATCAACCACCAACGCCGGTGTGCGCATTATTCCATAATTCATGATTTGCTGAATGTCTTCCACTTTCGAGACCGTTGCGTTGAGATTAAGTTCTGCAACCGCGTTAATAGTCGCTTTTTCAAGATTTTTGCAGTTGGTACATCCTGTACCTAAGATTTTGATATTCATATTATTGCGATTTGAAGATTTGAAGATTTTGGGATTTGATGGTTTAGAAAATCAGGTTGAAAAGAAAGCCGACGATCATTATACCTGTCCCCACAATCCCGACAAATGTGAGGATGAGCGGCATTTTCAGTACTTTGCGAAGTATGATCATTTCGGGCAATGACAGTCCGATGACTGACATCATAAATGCGAGCGAAGTACCAAGCGCAGCTCCTTTCTCTATTAAGGCAGAAACTATGGGTATGATGCCGGCCGCATTTGAGTACAACGGTATTCCGATCACTATCGACAACGGAACCGAATACCAGGCTGACTTTCCCATGAAGGAAGCCATGAAGTCCTGCGGCACATACCCATGCACACCTGCTCCGACTGCGATCCCAATCATAACATATAGCCAGACTTTGCCGACAATATCCCTGACGGCTTCAAAACCTCTTTTAACACGGTCCTCGAAAGTCAACTGCTCATCCAGGAGTTGTTCTCCTGCCTTCATTTTATACACCCAATCTTCAACCCATTTTTCAAGATGCAGCCTTCCGATAATCCAACCAGCAGAAATGGCGATGACCAGGCCTGTAATGATGTATATGAAGGCTGTTTTCCAGCCGAACAATCCGAAAAGCAATACCACAGCTACTTCGTTAATCATGGGAGCGGCAATCAGGAAGGAGAACGTAACACCGAGCGGAATACCGGATTCAATAAAGCCCAGGAAAAGCGGAATAGCTGAACAGGAGCAAAATGGAGTCACAATACCAAGCAGAGATGCCAGTACGTTGCCCGTGAAATGCGATTTTCCTTCGAGTGCTTTGCGGGTGCGTTCTGGCGAAAAGTAGGTGCGAATGATGCCGACGCAAAATATAATAAGCGTCAGCAGCAAGAGGACTTTGGGCACTTCATAGACAAAAAAGCGGATTGATTCGGTGAGGTGAGAGCCCCTGGTCATCCGTAACAGATCGTCCACAACAAAATCGCTGAGAGGTTGCAGGTAATGGTACATTATGTACCAAACTGGCAAAAGAACGAAGAAAAGAAATCTTCGCCGGTTTCTTAAGTTAGGTGCAATATTCAGCTTCATTCGCAGGAGGTCTCTGTTACTTTGTGCTTTGATTGCAGAAATGTGTAGAAGAGTGTTTGGGCGATCTCCCAGTTTTCCTTATTTATGCAGTATTTAATACGGGGAGGGTTTATTTCGCCCTGTATAAGACCTGAAGCCTTAAGTTCTTTTAGGTGCTGTGAAAGGGTTGAAAGAGCAATGGGAAAATCATCGGCAATGTTACCGCTGTAGCAACAGCCCTGAGATGAGAGGATTTCGAGTATTTTAATGCGTGCCGGATGTCCCATTGCTTTGGCAAATCGAGCTAGCTTTACCTGATTTTCCGGATAGGAAGACTTCATTGATTAAGTTTATATTTCGCAAAAATACGAAATAGTTGATGTGAAGATCATTTCGATATAAATATTTTTAAACACGAAATGAACAGGGGGTGGTTATATGTATTTGCCATTCAGATAGAAGCCCGAGGGGAAGGGCTTGAACCAATTTACAAACCGATGTGAACGCAGGAGATTGAAAGAAAGAGGCGTGAAAACACAGACAAATTTTTTTACAATGGTGCTTTTACTCATTGACATTCGTTGAAGAAGGCTTCGCATCAGTAAAGGATATCATTCATTGAAAGGGAAATGTTAACTTTGTACGCTCAATTGCAGTGATGAAAAGGAAAACCTGTTCCTGTCTGACGATTTTTCTTTTGCCGGTCTTCCTGGCTCTTCACATTGTTGAGAGTAGCGGGGCAGAGTTGCCGGTTGATGCAGGTAACCACAAATCAATACCTTACCGGATTGTGGCCTGGGCAGGAACTGATCCTTATATTCTGCCGAATGAATCGGGTGGTAATCCTCTCCAGGCGAATTTCCAGCGAATAAAATATCCAGTCATTGAATGGAAATTTACAGTTAAAGAATTCAATGAAACTGTCCGGAAATCTCAAACGGAGCCATTCAAGGAAGAGACTCCGCTTAAATTGAATGATATATTAAATACCTGCTGTATTCTCCGTTTATAGGTTATTCCCGTCCTACCTCGTTTTCATAACGATCAGCCTTCTGACAATCAGATAGTTGCTGATCAGCAATTTCAGCCTTATTCCTGTCACTTTCGTGCACATAATACCGCATTTCAGTGCTGTATGCAGGACCTGGCAGAATGATAAATTTATGAAATGAATAACCTTAAAAAGCATAGCAATGACACAAAACAATCATAATGAGCAGGAGCAAAAATCAGGTCTTAACGGCTGGTTACCCTTTGTCCTCGTGTTTGGCGGCATATTGGTAGCGCTCATCCTGGCAAAAATTGTCATCGGTTTAATTAATTAAACAGCCAAAACTAAAGAGTGCCGGCTACTTTTAACCGGCACTCTTTTTGTTATCCCCAAATGTAGTTAAGCATTTAAAGTATGTGCGGTCAGATTCAGGAGATAGCTGTGTAAAACAGGGCAATTAATGATTTAGTAAGCCCGTCTTGAAGCAAAGTGCTCTCGCAATCACAAAAGCCTGCGTGAAAAAGCATGTTTTAATCCATCGGCACTTCTATACACAATATTTCAGCGCCGGATGTTGTAGTGACCGAGATGTTTTCAATGTCGCTAACAGCAATGGCATCTCTTTTTTCAAGATTTGTTCCGGCGATTCCGGCAGCGCCTTCAATTACGAAAAAGAAAACGCCGTTTTTGTTGTTAAACAGCCTGTAATCAAGTTGTTTGACGCCTTTAAGCCTCGCTACCGAAAGCCATGCATCCTGCTGTATCCATAATGCGCCTTCCTGCTTTTGATTATCAGGTGTTACAAGCAATTGCCACTTATTGAGGCGCTTCTCCCGGTCAAATGAGATTTGGTCGTACCTGGATTTGAGCCCTTTTTGCCTTGGGAAGATCCAAATCTGAAGGAAAGCAGTTCCTTGATCTTTAAAATGGTTGTATTCGGCATGGCGTATGCCTGTGCCTGCACTCATCACCTGCACTTCGCCACGGTTAATTACGTGCCGGTGACCCATGCTGTCACGATGTTCCAATGCACCTTCGAGTACAATGGAAACGATTTCCATATTGTTATGCGGATGTTCATCAAAACCGGTACCTGCCGCTATCATGTCGTCATTTAGTACACGCAATGCCCCGAACTGTTCCCGCAAGGGGTTAAAATAACCTGCAAAACTGAAGCTGTGATGCGTGTCGAGCCAGCCATAATTGGCATGGCCGCGTTCAGATGATGGATGGAAATCTGTTTTCAAGGAGCAATTTTTAAAAACAACAATCAGATGAGCCCGTTTGTTCCGGTATATGGCTGGCGGTTAAGGATGGAGCGCCCCAGCGTGATTTCATCGGTATAGTCGAGTTCGTCGCCGATGGGGATACCGCGTGCTATGGTGGTAATGGTCACCGGTATGTTTCGCAACAGTTTGAAAATGTAAAAGTTCGTGGTATCGCCTTCAACCGTGGCTGGCAGTGCCATGATCACCTCTTTTATGCTGCCGCTTTCAACCTTCGTTGTAAGCGATTTTAAGGTAAGATCGCCGGGGCCTGTGCCTTCCATAGGCGAAATGATTCCGCCAAGCACATGATAAACGCCTTTATACTGGCCGGTATTTTCAATAGCAATCATGTCACGGAGGTCTTCAACTACGCACACTGTGGCATGGTCGCGTTTAGGATTCCTGCAAATGGCGCAGGTATCGCCGTCGGAAATGTTATGGCAGATTGAACAGTACTGAATTTCGCTGCGCAACTTTTTGATGGCATCACCGAGCAATTCGGCTGTTTCGGGCGGTTGCCTCAGCAAATGTAGCGCCAGCCTCAACGCAGTTTTACGCCCTATACCCGGTAACCTGGTAAAAGCGTCAACCGCGTTTTCGACAAGCACCGATGAATAATTCCCGGTCATATGTTATGTGGTTCTGGAACAAAGTTTGTGAGCACGATGTGTGCCTTTTGTATTTTTGCGTAAAATTAACATTTTTCGAAGGCATTTTCCCGGCAAGGTTCGTTCATCAAGATATCACAGCCATGAATTTTACTAAAAAACTAGTCATTGTATTCCTTGTAACGGCAGCTTCAATACCGTTAAAGGCACAGGATACCGTAAACATTACCGATGCCCGGGGGCTAAAGCAGGGCTTCTGGCGTAAGGTGAATGCCGAAAAGCAGGTTGTATATGAGGGCAGGTTCGTGAACGACAAACCGGTAGGGGAGTTCAGGTATTTTTATCCTGACGGTAAACTCAAAACCCGCATGACTTACCGCGATGGCAGCGACAATGCTATTGCAGTGAATTATCATACCAATGGCAAAAAAATGGCGGAAGGTATTTATAAGCTGAAGCAAAAAAACGGCGAATGGCGCTATTACAACGACCTGGAGATATTGATGTCAGAGGAGTTTTATGACAACGGAGTTCCGGTAGGAACCTGGCAGAATTATTATGACGACGGTAAACTGCTCGAAGTATTTTCGTGGAAAAACGGGCTGAAAGAAGGCGCGTGGACGCAATATTTCACCGATGGGTCAATTCGTATGACGGCCGCTTATGTTGCAGGAAAGCTCGAGGGCGAAGTAAAGTATTACTACCCGAATGGCGACCTGATGATGATAGGGGAGTACCTGCATGATGCCAAGGACGGAATATGGACCAGCTTCAAAGAAGGCGGTGCAGCCGAAGTGACCACTGTTTACTCCAAAGGAAAGATGCTGCAGCAGACTTTTCACGACAAAGCCCGCGAGGAACAGCTCAGGCAGGATGATATGCCAAAGGATGCACAGCCGGGGGAGAAGATGGAATAATGGTTAATGTTTGAAGTTTCAAGTTTGAAGTTTCAAGTTTGAAGTTTGAAGTTTCATGTTAATAGTTAATAGTGCCGAGTTCCAGTTTCCTATTAACTACTTTTCCTTCAGCCCGTCATTCCCGGTATCAAGCACAGCTTTCCAATCTCCATGAGCATTTTGTTTCCAGATGGTCGTATAAGTTCCTTCGCCAAGAAATTGTCCGCTGTCGGGCGAGGTAAGATTCCAGGTTCCATAGGTGTAGCCGAGGTTGCCGGACGAATCGGCAAACAAAGGTTCCCATCTCAGGATGTATGACGTATCGGGCTTACCGTTTAACAACTCCTTAATAGCAACGATACCAGCCACCGGAAGGCCGTTTTCGCGCATCATTACGCCTGTTGAGTCGAACATGGCGATAAAGGCTGCATTCCGGCCAACCTTCGCCGACATATCCGAGTAGTACTTGTCAGTTCCCTTAAGCCCCAGGCCTGGTTTCTCATTTTTGATGCGTTTGCAATTGGTCATTGACAGCGCAAGTACAGCGATGAGTGTGGTTGCAGTAACTATTTTATTCATAATCGATTATTTTTCAATGAATAGCGACTTGATTTCGTTTAATGATTCTATCAAAGTAAGTCCGCTGGATTTCAGCCTGTTATATGATTGATGTCCTGCTGCTACTAGAATGCACTTGCATTTGAGTTCAGCAGCAACTTCGGCATCGTGGAGCGTATCGCCGATCATGATGATATCGTCAGGAAGGACGCCGCGGCTTTCGAAGAATTTTACTGCATTTTCAATTTTCCCTCCGGCATAATGGTCGCTGATTCCCCCAACGAAATCGAAATAGTGTGAAATACCCGGTTTTGTAACCGAGTCAACCAGCGCATCGTGCTGCATAGCGGAGATGATCGCCTGGGTATATCCCTGCAACCTGAAAAATTCGAGTGCCTCGATTGCTCCATTAGTAAGCTTAACATCCGGCAACTTGCTGAAATACAAACTCATGAACTCCATTGCAGCTTCTTCCCACGGCTCTTTTTCGAAATCGAAACCAACTTCCCTGTAATAATCAATCACGGGAAAAGTGAATACTTCGCGGTAAGCTTCAGGCGTAAGCTGCGGCAAATTCCTGGCATGGAGCATGGCATTGATGGATTCAATACAAATGTTTAAATCATCGAGCAGTGTACCGTTCCAGTCCCAGATAATGGTTTTTATTGAAGGCTTGTCTTGCATTGAAATTCGAAAGGTGCAAATGTACTAACAGCAAAATGTTTACCGTTCAGGCAGCCGAAAATCTTTATCTTTGCAGTTGAATCAATAAGAAATACCATGTTACAACGTATTCAAACTGTGTATCTTGCACTGGCTGCCATAGCTATGATACTAATTTTCTTTTTTCCGTTTGCTTTGTTTCAATCGGAATTTATTTACAGCCGGTTTTATGTTTACGGCCTGGTTGATATGGTCCCCGGGGGCGCCAACAACATGGATTTTATTTATGCACTGCCCTTGATACTGGCAGATATTGGTGTTGTTGTATTGACAGTGGGAGCGATTTTCCGCTACAAAAACAGGCCTTCGCAGATAAAACTCGCCAATGCGGCATTTATCCTTACAATCATCTTCATTGCTGCCGTATTCTTTCTATATGGCCATTTTCTCGAAAAGAGATTTTCAACAGCACCTATTTGGAGCGAAGGTATTGGCGTTTACTTTCCTCTTATTGCCATGGTTTTTATCATGCTTGCCATACGTGCCATCAGGCGCGACGAAAACCTTGTCCGCTCAACCGACAGACTGCGTTAAAGGTTAGCTTTCAGCCTGCTTTACCTGAAACTCAACCAGGCCAGGGTTTAAACTGTGGATAAATGCATTGCATTTATCGGGCAAAGCCGGCATCAGCCTGCAGTTGGAGAAATTTTCCTCTCAGCTTCAAATACTTCTAAATCAGTAATCTGATTCCCGTTGATGGTAAATCGCACGAAAGTGATCACTTTGTGCCATCCCGATTGTCCTGCAGCGCCGGGATTGATATGTAATAAATTGTATTTCTGATCGAACTGTACTTTGAGAATGTGGGAGTGCCCGCTGATGAACAGTTGCGGCTTTTGCGACTCGATTGCTCTTTTTGCTTCAGCATGGTAATGGCCGGGATAACCGCCAATGTGAGTTATTAAAACCTTCACCTGTTCGCAATCAAATACCTGGATTTCAGGATATTTCTGGCGAACGAGAGCATCATCAATATTGCCGTGAACAGCCCGTAGAGGCTTTATAGCGTTCAACTTATCGGCTGCGGCAATATTCCCGATGTCACCGGCATGCCAGATTTCGTCGCAGGAACCAAAGAATTCGGCTATCCGGGGATGCACAAAGCCATGCGTATCGCTGAGCAATCCAATCCTTCTCATTAGCAGGCAGTATCAGCCGTTCTCAGAACCATTTTTTCTTTTTCATATAGTAATACATGCCGCCGGCAATCAGCATGAATATGCCGATGAGGACAAAATAGCCATAGTGCCATTCGAGTTCAGGCATATAGCGGAAGTTCATGCCGTAAACGCCTGCCAGGAAAGTAAGCGGAATGAAAATGCTCGATATAAGCGTTAGTGTCTTCATGATGCTGTTGGTGCGGTTGGCATTGTTGGCCATCAGCAAATCCATCATGGCGGCAATCATTTCGCGGAAGTTGTCAATCGTTTGAATGATATGAATAAGGTGATCGTAGATATCGTTGAGGTATTGCCTGGTAAAGCTATTGATAAGCGGCAGCTCATCGTGCACAATGCCGCGAATTTCTTCTTTCAGCGGGTAAATGGTACGGCGCAGGATCACCAGTTGCTTTTTGAGTGCGAGAATACGCTGGGCAATTTCATCGGTAGGTTTGTTAAGCAGCAGGTCTTCAAGTTCATCGGTCTGGTCATCGAGTTGATCGAGGATAACATAATAGTTATCAACAATTCTGTCGAGCAGCAGGTACGAAAGGTAATCTTCCTTGCGGCTGCGGGCGCGGGTTTTGGTTGTTTTGAGGCGCTCAATTACCGGTTCAAATAACGGGGTATCATTTTCGCTGAATGAGATAAGGAAGTTTTTACCGAGCAACAGGCTGATCTGCTCGGCGTCAATCTGCTTTTTTTGAGTATCCCAGATCAGGCTTTTAAGCGTAATGAAAAGGTAATCTTCCATGTCTTCCACCTTGGGAAGATGCTGCACATTGAAGATATCCTCCATAAGCAGCGGATGTATCCCGAAATCAGCTCCCAGTTGCTCGATGTTTTCAATATCGCGAAACCCGCTTACGGCAATCCAGTTGACCTTATCCGACTTGAGAGTTCGGTAGGCAACCGAAGGATCGATGTTTGGCCTGAAGCTGAATTCGTCGTCGTCGTATTGTACTGCATCAACCTTGGTTGGCTGGGCTTCACTGCCGGTATAAAGCAGCGACTCAGGCGGCATCCCCGATTTTCGGCTGTATTTTTTGTTTCTTTCACTCCTGGAACGCGATCGTGTGCGGGAACTTTTCATGACAACCTGAAATTAAAAACCGGAACCGGCCGCTGAGCCGGATCCGGTATAACAAAGTTGCGAAATTTTTGTAATGATTACTTGGTTTTGAGTAAATCCCTGATCTCGGTGAGCAACGTTTCTTCCTTGGTAGGAGCAGGAGGAGCAGCCGGTGCTTCTTCTTCCTTCTTTTTCATAGAATTCATCGCTTTAATTACGAGGAAAATTGACCCGGCAATGATCAGAAAATCGATAATGTTTTGAATGAACATGCCATAGTTTAGAGTTACTGCCGGTGTTTCGCCTACCGCCTGAACCAGGGTGGCTTTGTATTCCTTAAAATCGACACCGCCAAGTAATACGCCAATGGGCGGCATAAGGATGTCGTTGACAAATGATGTCACGATTTTTCCGAATGCACCGCCAATGATCACAGCTACAGCCAGATCCATAACATTGCCTTTCACGGCAAAATCCCTAAATTCTTTTAGAAGTCCCATAATACATGAAGTTTGGTTAGTAATTGATTGATTAATTGTGGCTGAAATTACGTTACTGAAACGCTTTTGTCAACTATTTTGCGAAATTATAAGAAAAACCTACCGTAAAAGTCTCCTTAAATTGTGTGCCGGGGCCAATGTTGTTACCGTTCTTGTCGATGAGGTTGATGTTGTCGTCATAGATAAGATTGGTACCGATGGTGGTGGAAATATACTTGTTAACTTTTAGGGAAAGAGTATTTTCCCAGTTTACGATAATACATTCGGGGTTTTTAAGGTAGTTGGAAAAAAGACCGAGTTTGGAGAAAAGATTCACATTTTTCACGAGGTCTTTTTTAAACATTGCATTGATTGAACCGCCTAACTGTGTCAGCGTTTTATTTCCGGGGTCAACGCCGTATGCGCCTGCATCCGACAATGAATCATGGTTCACAATGGTTACCCTTGAGCCAATGGGCGACAATAGAAGTGAAAAAAATTCAGCCGGCTTGTATTCCATACCAACGGCAAACTGAAGGTACCCAGGGGCCAGGAATTGCGAGAGGAAAATACGCTCATCGCTGCTGACATATTTGTAACCTTTCGAAAACTGCGTTTTAAAATTAATCAGTGCCGTATAATCCCAATGGCGGGCAGCATAAATGCCGGCTTTGGTCATAAGTTCAATCCGGTCGTCGGTTTTGCGCCAGTTCGAAAAGCTTTCCTGTTTCTGCACTCCATAGCCGAAGCCGGCGAAATTGTTCCAGGTGAACTTGTTCTTATGATAATCGGCGAAATAATTGAATAACGAATTCACTGCGAGTGAATTCTCGCCACCGGCAGCCCAGTTGTTAAGTGCAAGTTGTGCAAATCCGATATTATTCTCACCTTTTGTTTTCCAGTGCTTTACAGTGTCGGGTTCAGCCGCATAAGTGGTGATTACAAACAATAAGGTAAATGATAGAACTGAGAATGAAAGTTTGGTCATAATACTATGTTTTAATTGGTTCAATGCAAAAATAAAAAAGTGTTTCGATTTCACAGCAAACTCAGCTTATTGAAGCGAGATTCCTGACTGGGAAGGATGCATGCTATACCCGTTGCCGCCGGAGAGGCTAAACGACAATGATAATGTCATCAATGTGCGCACAGCTTTGCCATTGAGGACCCCGGGGGTCCATGTGAAAAGCTTTATCAGCCTCAGTGCTTCTTCCGAGCATCCTGCGCCAAGGTGTTTTTCTACTTTCACATTTGAGATGCGCCCATGAGGTTCAACAATAAATTTTAAAACTACCGTACCTGTGATGTTTTGCCGCAATGCCTCATCAGGATACCTGAAATTCTCGGCCATAAACTGCTGCATATCCATGCCCTGTTTCTTAAAAACCGGTTGCGGTGCAACATCTGTCTCACGAAAGCTTGCGATAAGCCCTGAACTGTCAGCAACCGGATAGAAGGCAGCAGGTTTTTCATATCCCCGCATCTTAACGATCTTCTGATAGCGTTTTATTGAAAATTCGAACTCAACTTCGGCCATGCCATCACAAGGTTTACCGAGATAAACAGCCGGGTTCCATAAAATAAGGTTGAAAATACGAAGCGCTTCGGCATCAAGTGCAGGCGAAACCTTCCTGACTATCCTCGTGTCAGCGGCAGAACCATCGCTCTTAACCAAGGTGCTGATGATCACTCTCCCTTCGGTGCCCTGTTGCAGTTCAACGGCAGGATATACCATTTCCTGGTCAATGAATTCTTTGAGTTGTTGTTTCCCACCCCAGGGAGAGGCATGTATAATTTCCTGAGCATCAGACCGTGGCATAGCTATTAAGCTAAGCCAAAACACTACCAATACCTGCTTTCTTATCCTTAAAGTCATATTGCAGATCACCGAATGTATCTGCTAATATAAGGATGAAATGGATGAAAGTGAGAATCAGCAGGCTTATATTTTCCTGATATCGGTGGACTGTATCCAACCCTGGCTGCCGTTGGCGATTTTTACTTCAATCCAACTGCCAATCGAATCCTGGATATTTACCTTAGTGCCTTCGTGAATCACAAACAGGTCGATGCTCGAAGGATCGGGTGAACTCTTTACAGTGACAGTTGGAGTGAACAAAATGCCTTCATTCTTTTGCCTAATCTGCTTCGATTTATCTAAAGCCAGGCCCGTGATAATACATGCCAGGATAAGAAGCGAAGACGATGACCAGAAGGCAATGCGACGAATGAGGGTTCGTCGTGCTGCAAGATATAAACCAGCTAAAATCAGCCCTGTAGCAGCAAGAATGATCATTAATACGGCAAGGCTATCGAGTGCAAAAATGTTCTTAACCGAACTCCACCAGCGCTTATAAAAAAGTTCCGGCACTTTCTCGATTTTATCGGTAATGCGGCTGTTGGCAACTGCCAGATTATAACGGGTATCGGCATTGTTGGGATCAAGTTTTAGCGATTTCTCGAAACTGAGTATCGCCGATGGTATCTGGTTATTCTTGAAGAAAGCATTTCCAAGGTTATAATAGAGCGAAGGCGAATCGAAGCCCTTTTCTAAAACCTTGTTGTACAATGAAATGGCAGCTTCATACTGACCAAGGCTGTAGGCCTTGTTGCCGCCGGCGATGAGTTCTTCGGGCGATTGCGCCTTTATTGCGAATACGCTGAACAACATACATAGGGTAACAATAATCCTTCTCATATGCCGGTTTTTTATTGTTTGAGTTGTTGTTCGGTTTCCGAAATGTTTTTAAGCGCCTCATCGTACGTGCTGTGCATGATGGCCTCCTTGTCGCCCGGTGCAAAACGAGCGAATTCGCAATGCTCGAGGTTTTCGATGAAACGGTTGATTATTGTTTCATCTACGTTGCGTTGTTGCAGTGATTCCTGAGCTGTTTCGAGCGACAGTTCCGACAAGGGTATATTGAATTTGTCGCTGATATAGCCCCAGAGTGCCTGTGAAACTTCCTCATAAAACGGTTCCTGCTTTTTCTGATCGAGAAAAGCCTTGGCTTTTTTTAACCTTGCCGTTGATACCTTGGTGGCTTTGCGGGTGCGCATCAAACCGGTATTGCTGCGAAGCTGAAGCTGTTTACGCCATACGATGACAAAAACAGCAAAGAGCAGGAATGGCAGCAGAAACAGCAACCAGAACAGCCAACTGCCAAAAAATGAGGTACCGGTTACCCGTAACCCATTGATATTATGATGGATGTATCGGATGTCGTTACCGATGTACTTGATGTCTTCTTTCGCATTTGTTGTGACCAGACCTGCTGTGCTGGCATCGCCTTTATCAACTTTCACGGAATACTCCTCAGTCATGAGCGTTGAGTAGCTGCGCTTAGAGAGATTGTAATAGGTAAATGGCACAGCTTTGATGGTAAAATCGCCGGGTACGCGGGGTATGAGCAGGTACTCAAAGGTGCGCGACCCCGAAATACCTGATGTCGTGGCATTTATGTTGTCGATGATCTTGGGGTCATACACTTCAAAATCGGGAGGGAAAGCAATATTCGGTTTTTCTATCAGGTTCAGGTTGCCGTTGCCACTGATGGTGAACTTGTATGTAATTGCGTCGTTGGTTTTAACATGGTTAAGGCTGAGGCTCGATTTCAGGTTGAAATTGCCAACAGCACCAGTAAAATCAATGGGTCTCCCGGCCGAAGGCAGCGAGGCAACTGATACCGTAACAGAGTTGGATTTAAGAGATTTCTGAACGTTCTGAACCGACGAAGTGAAAGGAGAATTATCAAAGAATCCTTTGAAAAAAGGATCGTTAAAGAAAGGATCGTCTTCAAAAGGCGACTTTGTTTGCACTGCAACCTGGGCAACAACATCAACCTGCAGGGGGTCAATCGTGAGTTTCCCTGTCTGTTGCGGGAAGATGGCGACCTTCCTTATTTCAGCTACCATATACTTCGAGCCGCCTATAACTTCGTCGTACTGAACATATTTGTCCTTGTCTTTCAACAAATCCTGTGACCAGAAACCCGTATTGGCGGGGATTTTGTCAATACCCTGCAGCGACAGGGGAATCCTTGTGTAGAGTTTGTAGGTTATAATTGCCTGTTCTCCAAGCTGCAGATCGCTTTTGGAGATATGTGCCCTGAGAAATACATCGTTTTCCGAAATTGAACCCGAAGGCCTTGGCTGAGTGTTGCGTTGCCGGTTATTCGGCTGCTGCCGCGGCTGCTGACCTCCGCCTTGATCAATAACCTGTATGGTAAGCGAATTCGACTGGTATTTCTTTCCGTCAACTGTAATGCTGGCCGGGGGAATGGTATAAGTGCCTGCTTTTTGCGCCTGCAATACAAACGTATAGGTGTAGCTCACTGATTGAGTTACCCTGCCGTTGATCATTGAAATATTACTGCTCGAACTTTGCGAAGGACCAGTAAGCACATCAAAGTTCCTGATTTCAGGCATGATAAATCCTTTAGCTTCCTGGTTTACACTATACGAAATCCTGAAAGCTTGTCCGGTACCAACCTGCGACGGTGCGCTGGCTTCGAACCTCACCTGCGCAACACCATCTCCGGCTGAGAAGAGCATCAACAATAGCATCACCGGGATAACTCCCCGAATAGTGTAGCTGAAAGATTTTTTCAGGTTCATAGTGTGATATTGTTTAAAGGAAAGGCCGGTTACCAGTCTTTTTCGATACGCGACTGAACGGCCTGAGCTTTATTCTTCTTTACCTTATCGAGTGTTTTCTTTTCATTATTATTGAGTGCCTGAAGCATGCGCTCGGCATCCTGCTTGTTCATTTTCCTGTTTTGCGGCTGTTGTTGCTGCTTTTGTTTCTGAT
>JAKLFM010000055.1 GCA_022711175.1 Bacteroidota bacterium
TCCTACAAGGGAATTGCCAGTTTTGCTAAAGCATATTCGTTTTACCACATGACCATGTGGATGGGCGACATTCCATACAGCGAAGCAGGCAAAGGCGCTGACGGACTTTTTGAACCAAAATACGATACACAGGAACAAGTGCTGATAAGCATTTTAGATGAACTTAAAGCCGCCGACCAGTACTTTGCCGAAGGAGTAAAATTTACCGGCGACCCCACTCCTTACGAAGGCGATCCCGTTAAGTGGAGAAAAGCCGTGAATGCTTTTACACTGAAAGTGCTGATGAGCCTTAGTCCGAAAGAAAATACCGCCTCGCTCGACATCAAAAATCGCTTTAAATCGATCGTTGAAGCTGGTAACATAATGGATGCCGGCACCGGTTATTTCGGTCTCGCCTATTCCACCCAAAACAAACACCCGTTGAGCGCCAGCACCATGTTTGTACCAAAAACCATTGTGAGCAGTTTGCTCATCAATCATCTCAAAACCCTGAACGACCGCCGTTTATTTTACTACTGCGAACCATCGCTTGCACAACTGTCGGCAGGCAAAGTGCAAACTGACCCTGCAGCATACGTAGGCGTTGATGTTTCGATGGATTACGACCAGATGAACCTGGATTTCAAAGACAACAAGTTCTCCGCTCTAAATCTTCGCTATCTGAAGGAAGACGCATGTGAACCCCGTATGATGATGACCTACGCCGAGCAGCAACTCATTCTGGCCGAAGCCGTTGTGAGAGGATGGATAAACGGTACAGCAAAAACGTACTATGAAGATGGGGTTAAGGCTGCCCTTGCCGATATTATGGCCACAAAATCGAGTTATGCACATGCCAGGCCCATAAACCAGGCCTATATTGACGGCTATTTTACCGGCGAAGCCGCTTTCAAATCAACAGCCGAAGATCAGCTCAAACAAATATGGTTGCAGGAGTACATACTCCGTTTCATGCAGGACGCCGATTTCAGCTATTTTGAATACAGGAGAAACAAGTACCCCGAATTCCCCATCAACCCGGCTTCGAGCCTGAATGTAAACAATACAAGTGCCATACCCATGCGCTGCCTGTATCCCGGTTCCGAATCGAACTATAACCGCAGCAATCTTACCGAAGCGCTCAACCGGCAATACGAGGGTTATGATGAAATTAACAAATTGATGTGGCTTCTGAAATAACAAAAATAACGCCTGACCAATAAAAACCATTGTTTAACCAAAATCCTTAAGCCTATGAAAACTAAATTACTCTTAGTGACCATTTTACTGGCGTTTGCCGGTACACTGAGTTTGAACGCAGCCGTACCTGAACGCAAAGGATGGTGGAAATTTGATGATGCCACCGATATGCTGAAAGCCGACATCGGAACACCGCTTACACTTACCGGTTCTCAGACCTCGGTCCCCGGTCCGCTCGACGGCAACCTTGCCACGCAGCTTACCACAGGAAGCTACCTTACCATGACCCACGGCATTGCAGCCAACGGCGGCGGCACCCTCGTAAATGAGTATTCGTTGCAAATGGATATCTCGGTTCCTCAGTTGAATGTGTGGAATTCATTCTATCAGACCGCACCTGCCAATGATGATGATGCCGAAATGTTCATCAATACTACCAACTTCATTGGTGCATGGCGATATGGCTACTCAGCCACCAGTGTGCTTCAGGATACCTGGTACAGGATAGTGGTTTCGGTGAAAAACGGAAATCATTTCAAAATATTTGTGAATGGACAAATCTGGGTTGACGGTGCCGGACAGGACATTGACGGCAGGGATGCATTGCAAACTGTTTTGCTGATGTTTGCCGATAACGACGGCGAAGACAACACCATTAACTGTGCTGAACTCGGCATTTGGGATGTAGCCCTCACTGCTGCCGAAGCACTTGAACTTGGCGATGCCACTACCGCTCCCACACCCCCGTTCCCAGCAAAAAAAGGATGGTGGAAATTTGACGATACTGCCAACCTGGTAAAAGCTGAAACAGGCTTGCCACTCGTGCTCACAGGAACCATGGAATCTGTTGAAGGACCGGGAGGCGGAAACCTCGCAGTGGAGATAGGTATTGGCAGCAACCTGGCCATGGATCACGGCATTGCAGTTAACGGCGGCGGAGCATTGGTGAACGAATATTCATTGATGATGGATATCCTGATGCCGCAGGGTGGCATGTACCACGCAATTTTCCAGACAACGCCGGCAAACAACGATGATGCCGAACTCTTTATCAATGGCGACAACCTCATCGGCGCCTGGAGGTTCGGCTACTCTACCCTCACTGTTTCCGAGAATGTCTGGTACCGCCTGGTCGTAACGGTGAAAAACGGTGAATACTACCGGATTTATCTTAACGGCTACAACTGGGTTGACGGAACCGGCCAGGATATTGACAGCCGTGATGCGCTGCAAAGCACATTGCTGCTTTTTGCCGACGAAGATGGTGAGGATAACATAATGAGGTGCGCCGAAGTGGCCATTTGGGATAAAGCTCTCACAGCCGATGAAGTTGCAACACTGGGCGACCCAACCACGGGCATCTTTGAGAAGCCGGCTGCCAGCAACTACGCAAGCCTCGGACAAAACTTCCCAAATCCATTCGCCACGGAAACTACCTTCTCATATGAGATGAAGAAAACCGGGAATGTGACTTTCCGCCTCATCGACATGGCCGGAAAAGAAATATCCGCTGTGAACGAAGGAAAAAAGGTTCCAGGTACATATACTTATATCCTTGATGCAGGCAATCTTGCTAACGGGATATACTACTTACAAATGATCGTTGACGGATCACAGCATACCAGAAAAGTTGTGGTTCTGCACTAATTGGGTTAGTTGGATTAGGTTGGAGGCTGCCTCTGAAGTGAGGCAGCCTCTTTTTTCAGCACTTCATTACTTTTGCTTCAAGAATCATAACAATGAGAAGAAAAACATTCACAATTATCATGGTAATGCTCCTTGTTACCGGCAGCAGCATAGCCCAGTCAAGAAAAGGATACAAACTCGTTTGGGAAGACAACTTCAATGGCAACACATTGAATATGAATTACTGGGGCCATGAAGTAGCAAACCCGGGATGGGTAAACAATGAACTGCAGCGCTATACGGATGGCGAAAATGTACAAGTAAAAAAAGGTAAACTGCTGATTACGGCAAAAAAGGAAAACAACGAATACACCTCAGCACGTGTCATCTCCCGCGACAAAAAGACCTTTACCTATGGCCTGGTCGAAATCAAAGCCAAACTCCCCCAGGGAACCGGCACTTGGCCTGCCCTGTGGATGCTGGGGCAAAACATATCAGAAGTAAGCTGGCCTGCCTGCGGCGAATTAGACATCATGGAACACGTGGGCAAACATCCCAACTTTATTCACTCCTCCATTCATAACAGCTCAGGATACGGCGCTACACCCTATACAGGCATCATGGAAATCGAAGATCCTTTCAATAAATTCCACATTTATGGTATGGAGTGGACCGAAGAATACATCAACTTCATGATTGACGGCAAACTCGTTTATCACTATCAGCCTGCAAACAAAAACAAGGACAACTGGCCATTCGACAAACCTTTCTACCTGATCTTCAACATAGCCATTGGCGGAGACTGGGGCGGTCCGGTGGTTGACGACACATTGTTTCCGGCTGTGATGACCGTTGACTGGGTGAAGGTATATCAGAAGAAATAATTCGGGAATTCCGTTGCAGACATGCCTGAAAGTTTAGCCAACGCTGCAAATGATCTAAGCTGACATGAAAGAAATCAACAAAGCGGAACGAATCGCCTCCATTGATGCATTGAGAGGTTTTGATATGCTTTTTATCATCCTGCTCGACCACTTCTTCAATGCCCTGAATGTCGGCGTAAATTCTCCGTTTACACAAGCCCTGGCAAAACAGTTCGATCACCCTGAATGGTTCGGCTCAACTGTTTACGATATTGTGATGCCCTTGTTCCTTTTCATCGTTGGGGCAGCAATACCTTTTGCCCTTTCTAAACGCAAACAGGAAAGTACCGGCCTGTCAGCAATTTATGTGAAGCTCATTCGCCGTTTTGTGATTTTATTTGTGCTTGGATGGATAGTGCAGGGACATTTGCTTGACTGGGACCCCGATACATTCAGCATTTTCAGCAATACGTTGCAGGCAATAGCGGTCGGATACCTGTTTTCGGGCATCTTCTACTTACATTTTAAGAGGAATGTCCGTTTGATGATTTTTGCGGCATGCCTGATCATCTATACCCTGCTGCTTACCGTTCCCAATGTGCCCGGTGTAGGCAGGGGTGTGCTTCTGCCAGGCAGCAGTTTTGCCTGGTATGCCGACCAGGTGGTTTTCGGCAGATTCCAGGACGGAACTCAATATACGTGGCTCCTCAGCGGTTTCGGGTTTATTGCAACCACGCTTTCGGGCGTTTTTGCAGGGGAACTTATAAAATCGGCTCTGCCCAGGAAAAAAGTAGCTTTGTACCTTTTAGTTATTGGTTTAGCAGGTTTGGCTGCCGGTTTACTCCTCGGCATTTGGCACCCGATCATCAAGAAGTTATGGACAAGCACCTTTGTGCTTGCTTCTTCGGGAGTTTGCTATCTGCTCCTGTCACTTTTTTACTGGATCATTGATGTGAAAGGAAAATCCGGATGGACGTTCCCGCTTAAAGTGATCGGGATGAACGCCATTGTGGCTTATACGCTTTCGCACGTGATCAACTTCCACCAGATTGCTGAAATGGTGCTGTACGGGACCAAACAATATGTAGGCAATTACTACTACCTTGTACTTACCATCGGCGCTTTTGGCATTATTTACCTGATACTCTGGTATCTGTACAAGAACAAAACATTCATAAGAATCTGATTTAATGACAGGTTGATTGTGACAAAAGATTTTCTTTCTGTTAGTCGACTCGTCAAATACTTTTTAAAAGCCATTCAAGACACAAAAACTTATTTCATCATGATAAAGTCAGTGTTAATATTTTTCGGGTTTATTGTCATAAGCTACACATCAATGGCACAGCAGGAAATAAAACTATACAAAAACGGACCTGCAGAAAGCAGCGGTATTACCGAAAAAGAAGAAAGAAATGCTTATTCGTTTGTGACCAATGTTACCGATGCCCGGATGTATGCATACCTCGCCCCGGCTGAAAAATCGAACGGCACCGCCGTATTGATCTGTCCCGGTGGCGGTTATGGCGGGCTTGCCGTGGAACATGAAGGATCCATGGTAGCCCAATGGCTCAACTCATTGGGTATCTCCGCTTTTGTGCTGTATTACCGCATGCCTGCCACCCACTGGGAAATACCGTTGAACGACGCCCAAACCGCCTTACAGATCATTAAGAAAAAAGCAAAGGAATGGCACATCGATAAGCACAAAATCGGAATAATGGGTTTTTCAGCCGGCGGCCACCTTGCCTCGACTGCCGGAACTCATTATACACATAAGACCCGCCCCGACTTTATGGTTTTAGTTTACCCGGTAATCTACATGTCGCAGGATGGCACAACCCTTAACTTGTTGGGTGAAAACCCGCCGGAAGATCTGAAGAGAAGATTCTCAAACGATCTTCATGTCACCGCCGACACCCCTCCCACCCTGCTCATCGTTGCCAAAGATGATGATGTTGTGCCGGCCGACCACAGCTTCAGGTTTTACAAAGCCCTGCAGGACAACAAAGTCCGTTCAGAATTACATACCTACCAGACCGGAGGCCATGGTTTCGGCATGTGGAAGAGAAATGCAGAAACGGATGGCTGGACCGATGTACTTCAAAAGTGGTTAAGCAGCAACGGTTTACTTTAGCTCGATCTCAGGAAAGCGAAAATTCTCTGTGGAATATTAGTGATTGCATTGATGGCTATGGCCATGGCCATGATCGTGGCCATGGCCGTGATGGTGTTCATGCTGCCCGCAACTTATACCGCTATCGGTAAGGTCTCCTTTAATAAAGGCTTCAACAGCATCTTTTGCATTACCGCTGCAACCGCGTACCACTTCAATTCCCCAATGGTTCAGCACGTTGATGGCGCCGCCGCCAATACCGCCGGCAAGCATCACGGTAACGCCCTGGTTTGCCAGTACGCCGGCTATGTTTGATTTGCATCCGCAACCTTCCTGCGAAGGGATGATATCAAACGAAGCTATTTCATTGTTTTCGCCGATTGAGTAAATGCCGTAGTATTCGCAATGGCCAAAATGGTCGTCAATCCGCTGGTCGGCTGTCACCGGGACTGCTATTTTCATCAGAGTGTTCATCAGATTAATAAAAAGATTAGATATTTACCTGTTATGATCATGAAACTGGGTTATGACGGGATTCGATACCTGCAGCATCCTCCAACAAACAACCATTCATTAAAGGATCGGGATCATCAATTCATAACTCAGAAACTCTTTGCAAAGATAATGAACATAGGTTCATAATTCTTAAATGATGTTTTTTTCGTCTGATTAATCATGCGATGCCGGTCAATCTGTCCAAACTGTAAACCCTTCATGTAGCGATTTCAACCCTTTGGGAGCAGAAAATCAGCCCAGCCTGCTGATTTCACGCAGCAAATCACTGTTTACCAGCCGTATATCCTTTTCATTCAATTGAATTATGCCATCTTTCTCAAACGATTTCAGCAGCTTGACCGCACTTTCCATTGAGATTCCCGCAAATTCGGCAAGGTCGCGGCGTGAGAGCTGCTGGAAAATATCCGGGTGTTCAACTTTGAGGCTGTCGATATACAGCAAGGTGTCAGCCATGCGTCCGTTCATCTGCTTGTAAATAATGTTCCGGAGCGTTGCTGTAGGGTCGTTGTTCTGCTCACAGTAGCGCTGAATAAAACTAAAGGCAAACGCACCATTCTGCTTGATCACATTAGCCAGGGTTGCTTTTTCGATCAGGAAAACCCGGCACTCGGTAAGCGCTACGGCTGAATAAGTAAAAGTATTGCGGTTAAAAACTGACGAAAGCCCGATAAACTCACCGGGGCGGATAATGCGCAGGTTGAAGCTCCTCGACCCGTCGCCCTCAATGTATTGTTTGGCGAGCCCTGTCATCACAAACAGTACATACGAAGCAAACGCCCCCTGCTTGGCGAGTGTATCGCCTTTGCGGAACAGCACCTGTGTCCTGCTTTCCCTCACCAGTTCGGCTTCTTCAACCGAAAGCATCTGAAAACAGGGCGCCTGTATATCGCAGATAAAATCCTTATCGGTCTCGGTAATTGTCTTCATGCAAATCGGGTTTCAACAGCTGCAAAATTAATCTAAATCAAACGAAAACTTGTGCTATTTCAATCCCGGGGTTATGGCGAAAGAAGCCGGGTGCTGAAAAGCGAAATACTCGCGGTAGTAATTTTGCCGTGTTAAACTAAAAAATCTAAACATCATGTTATACACCAACCTGAAACACCTTGAATCGGCTGCCGAACATGCAAAAATTCTGAGCGAAAATGAAAATGTAATGGTAATCTGCGGCCGCATGGGACCCATGTGTATCCCAGTTTACGGCATTGCCGAGGACCTGGAAGATACCTATACCCATGTGAAATTCTGCGATATGGAATTCGACAATCCCGAATCACACGTAATCCGCAACCTTCCCGAAGTAAGGAACTTCATGGGCATTCCTTTCACCATTTATTACAAAAACGGCAAAGTAGTTAAAGCCACCTCAAGCATTCAGTCGCGTCAGCAGGTTACAGCCATCCTCGACAAAGAATTCGGCGTACCGGTAAATGCATAATTTTATGGAAGTTACCAACCATTATGATGCGATCGTTCTAGGCGGCGGCCCTGCCGGACTTACGGCAGGCATCTACCTGTCGAGGGCAAAGCTGCGCACTCTTATTGTGAATGAAGGCACAATCGGCGGGCAGATGATACTCACGCATGAAATTGCCAATTACCCGGGTGTTGAAAGCATCAGCGGCTACCAGCTTGCCAACATCATGAAAAAGCAGGCTAAGAGCTTCGGCTGCGACTTCAGGAATAATGCGTCGCCGGTTACCCTTGAACTTGAAGGTGAAGTGAAAAGCATCACGCTCTCCGATGGAAGTGCATACACTGCCTCAAGCATTATCCTGACTCCCGGTGGCCGCCCGCGGACACTAGGCGTTGCCGGCGAGGATGATTTCAAGGGAAGGGGCATCTCTTATTGCGCCACCTGCGACGGCGACTTTTTCACTAACAAAGAAATAGTGGTGGTAGGCGGCGGTAATTCAGCCCTCGAAGAAGCGGTATCGCTCACCAAATACGCCAGTAAGGTGACTATTGTTCACCAGTTCGACCATTTCCAGGCGTTCGAACATGCCATTGAGGAAGCCCGGAGACATCCCAACATCGAATTCATGATGGAGTCGGTGATCACTGCTTTTAAAGGAAGTGAAAACCTCGAAAGTGTTGATATTAAAAATCTCAAAACAGGAGAAACCGTCCATTTTAAAACCGACGGCGTATTCATCTTCATCGGTTACCTTCCCAACACCGAGTTCATCAAAGGCCACGTGGAGCTGAACAAATGGGGTGAGATCGTTGCAGGCAACGACATGTCAACAAACATACCCGGAGTTTTTGCGGCCGGCGACAGCATTGCCAAGCGATTCAGGCAGGTAACCACGGCAGTGGGTGATGGCACAGTGGCAGCATTGGCAGCATCGGCCTGGCTCAACGAAATGAGAGTAAAACAGAAAAACCTGGTGGATGCCGGTTAGTCGTAACACTATCGTAAAACACAGGATAACCGTTTGTGAATATGGAAAACATTGGTTCGCACAGTGAATTCATCAGTAAAGCCGGGAAAACAGGGAAATCATTCCTGTTGCTCTATAAATCGGGAAACGAACAGAGCCAATGTGCTTTAAATGCTATGGCTGATGCTTTTGCAGGCGCAGACGACACGGCTGTTTTTGCAGCCGATGTTGCAGTTGTCCGCGACATACACCCCGTTTATGGTGTAACTACCGTGCCATCGCTTCTCATTTTCGAAAGCGGCAACCTTACCTCGGTCATCAAGGGATGCCAGGGAAGCGATTTCTATAAAGCCATGGCTGAGAATGCCATCTACAGGGCCAAAGCACAAGCCGAAGGGAAAGCGCCCAAAAGCGTGACCGTGTATTCAACTCCCACCTGTTCGTGGTGCAACACGCTGAAAACCTGGCTGCGCAAGAACAACATCCCGTTTACCGATGTGGATATATCGCGCAACCAGTCAGCCGCTGAGGAACTTGTGCGGCGGTCGGGCCAGCAGGGAGTTCCACAGACTGATATCAACGGTGAGATTGTCGTCGGCTTCGATCAGAAAAAGCTAAAAGAATTACTTGAAATAAACTAAGCAGTTAACATAATTACTGATCTGACATTGTCATAAATACTAATCTGAAAATTATTATAAAATGAAAGAATTACAGCCTGTAAATCAACAAGTTGTTATAGATATCACGATTCCTTCGAATGAGCAAAGAACAGCCGGTGGAATTATTATTCCTGACACGGCAAAGGAAAAACCCAAAATGGCTCCCATTGTTTGGATGAGTGTTATCGAAAATGCTGAGGTCAAACCCGGCGACACGGTTTTATTTAAGCCATACAGCGGTACGGAGGTGGAATTTGAAGGAAAAAAGTACCTCATCCTCCCCTATGCCGATATACTGGCCAAGATCGTCGAAACAGAAGAAATCTGATTCATCAATACCTTTAAATTCAGGCCGGTGAAGGTGCTAATGCTTTCCCGGCTTGTTTTATATCTTAGCTTTACGATTAAAAAGTTATGAAAGGAAACTTCCAGTCGATCATCAATGAGAACCAGGTTGTCCTCGTCGATTTTCATGCCGTGTGGTGTTCACCCTGCAAGATGCAGGCTCCGGTGCTGAAAGAAATTGCCGCTGAATATGGTGAGCGCTTGAAAGTTATCAAGATTGATGTTGATCAGAACAACAGCATCGCCATGCGTTTCCTGGTACAAAGCGTTCCCACCCTTATCATTTTCAAAAACGGTAATGTTGCTTACAGGCAATCGGGGGTTCACACAAAAGCACAATTAAGAAGCATATTAGACAAATTGCTATAACAATCCTCGCGAATTATTAATTCTCCTCTGATCCTCCATAAGCAGGAAGGATATTTTTTATAAATAGGCTCACAGAAAAAAAACTAAACTCCAGCGAAGGTTTTCTGGTCATTTTGTGTCAAAAGAATATAAACCACTTATTCTATCACTATGAAAACGACTGGAAAGTTAATGCTTGCTACAGCTATTGTGCTGTTGATTGGTGCCTTTGCGCAGGCACAGGATAACACACCAAAAACAAAAACCGTCCCGGCACGTCCCGCATTTGTCGATAAAAACAGCGACGGCATTTGCGATAACTTCGCTGCCGGCAATCCCCGCGGACGAGGAGCCAACTTTGTGGATAAAAACAACGACGGCATATGCGATAACTTTGTTGCCGGCAATCCCCGCGGACGCGGAGCTAACTTTGTGGATAAAAACAACGACGGAATATGTGACAACCGCGCAACAGGACGAAACCCGGGATGTGGCCGCAACTTTGTTGATGCCAACAACGACGGCATTTGCGACCACAGAAACGAAGGCACCGGACGCGGACAGGGTTACAGACACCGACACGGACAGGGACAATTCCGCGGAAACACCGGAAAGTAAAGTACCGGAAATAAGCGGATTGGCCATAGAATAAATTTGTCATTCGGTAGTTGAAAACCTATCTTTGAGATAACGATCGCCAACTGCCATGTCCTTAAAGAACTAGTTTCACTAACCTTCGAATTTTCAAAACCGAACCAAACGTTTGATGACCGACCAGGAACTGATTACCGGAATCCTTAACCGTGAAAAACCGGCCATTCAGTACCTGATCAGTACATTTCACCGGCAGGTTATCAAAACAGCCTACCATTTTGTTCAGAATATGGACGACGCTGAGGACCTCGCACAGGATGTGTGTATCGAAATACTTGAATCGGCAAAACAATTCAGGGGAACGGCCTCACTCTCCACCTGGATATATAGGGTCACCGTAAACAAATCGCTGAACTTTATCAGGAAAAACAAACGGAAACAACTTGTCAGGCAGTTCGAAACATTTTTCAGCAACTCCAAACAGCCCGGCACAGATCAAAATCCTGAACCGGTTACCGAGAACAACAGCCTCCACCATGAGGAAAACCGCCGTATACTTGAAAAAGCAGTCAATCTGCTACCAGATAACCAGAGAATTGCTTTCGTACTCAACAAATATGACGAACTATCCTATAAGGAAGTAGCTGATATCATGAATACAAGCGTTGCGAGTGTGGAATCATTGCTGTCGCGCGCAAAACAAAACCTTCAGAAAAAACTGATCAGCCATTTTTCGGAATACGCTAACAGAAAGTAAAATGAACGATTGCAAAACATTATGCGAAAATTTGTTCGCATACAGGGAAAACGAAATTTCACCTTCGATGAAAGAGGAACTCGACAAGCATGTTGCCGGTTGTAGCGCCTGCGCTTTACTGGTTCAGCAATTTGATAACGTGCTTGATTCCGTAAAGGCTCATACAGACGTGGAACCTCGTCCGTTTGCCGAAACCAGGCTGCTGCAGCGCATCGAAAACTATCTCGAAAACAGCCGTAAGCCGCTATTTGGTTTTCCGGTCAGAACATCGGTGCAACCTGTTGCTATAAGTGTAGTACTCATGCTCGCAATGGCCATTGGCATACTCATCGGCACAGGGAAAGCCGGCAAACAGATCAATCTCACTACCGCAACCGACCGGGAAATACGGAGAGACCTTAACATACCCGAAACAACCGATACTGATTTTCTTCAATTCAACGAATAATCCGTCACCATGGACCTTTTAAGCAAAAACCGCATCGTATTCTGGCTTCTGATCTTTCTCGTTGTTGTGAATATCGCAGCATTAGCCACATACTTTGTTCATTCGGGCGACCGCGGCAAAACAACTGCCGAAACCGGGAATGCCGGCCGTGAAATCACGTTGAGCAGCGAACTCTCACTCAGCCCCGATCAGTCGAAGCGGGTGAATGAAGTGAACAGCCGCTTTCGCGAAAACAATGAGCCACTGTTTGCCACCATCAGGGAAAAGAAAAGCGCCATTGTTGAGGAGTTGGCCAAACCGGTGACCGATACAGCTCTTGTGGCAAAACTGGCTGCCGAAGTGGGCGAAGCTCAGGGTGCTGTTCAACTCTCGAATGCGAAACAGTTCCTCGAGTTGAAAAAAATCTGCACCCCCGATCAAACGCAGAAATTAGCTAATGTATATGCCGGGCTGTATGGATGCCAGCGCGACGGGCAGGGCAAAGGCCCCGGCAACGGCCAGGGCAGGCACCGCCACCGTTACGGCCAGCAACGCACCGACAGCATCACCCCGCAATAAAGCACATTCATCTATCTCCAAAACCAGGCATCATGTCAACTGTGAAAATACAATCCAATATTGCCATCAGCGATTCGGGTTTCCTGTTTAACCCGGCAACCGGCGAATCTTACTCAGTAAATCCCATAGGCCTCGAAATCATTGCACTGATACGCGAGGGCAAAAATGAAACGGAAATCTGCAATATCATCAGCCAAAAATATAAATCCGAACAGGTGATTGTTGAACGCGACCTTCACGATTTTGTCCATATGCTCAGGCAATACCAACTCCTTGATAACAATGGCGGACAGAATAATTAACATCGGCGTAACAGGCCTCAATGCGATTGACAGCCCCGGCCCCGGTGTACCGGTGATAAGGGGGCTTCGTGAAGCAACGTCGTTTAAAGCCCGCATCATTGGCCTCGCTTACGAACCGCTGGAACCGGGCATTTATATCGAAGGGCTTGTTGACAAGACATACCTCATCCCCTACCCATCGGCAGGCACCGATATGCTTTTAGCCCGGCTTGAGCACATACAGTCGGTTGAAAAACTCGACGTCATCATCCCGAATTTCGATGCCGAACTCTACTCCTTCATCAAACTCGAACGCGCACTTAAAACACTCGGCATCAGCATGTTCCTGCCCACCCTGGAGCAGTTCGAAGAGCGGCACAAGTTCAACCTGGACGAATTCGGAAAAAAATACAACCTTGACGTTCCTGAAAGCAGGCCGGTTGTCAGCCATAATGAACTGGTAAAAGTGGCTAAGGAAATGGGGTTCCCGGTGATGGTAAAAGGCAAGTACTATGATGCGTATGCAGCCAATACCCCTGAACAGGCCAGGAACTACTTCGACAAGATCAGTGCCAAATGGGGGCTACCGGTCATACTGCAAAAGTTTGTGAAAGGAACCGAACTGAACATGACCGGCCTCGGCGACGGACAGGGAAATACCATTGCCGCCGTAGGTATGCGCAAGCAGTTCATTACTGATAAAGGCAAGGCATGGGCCGGTATTACCATCCACGATTACAGGCTGATGGAGATCACCAGGCACTTTATCGCTGCCACCAAATGGCGTGGTGGCTTTGAGCTTGAGATCATGAAATCGGCCGAAAACACTTACTACCTTATGGAGATAAATCCGCGCATTCCTGCATGGATATACCTCGCCGTGGGAGTAGGCCAAAACATACCCGAAGCCCTGGTAAATCTTGCCCTCGGCAACGAGGTGCAGCCTTACCGGGATTATGAAGCCGGCAAACTTTTCATACGCTATGCCTATGATATGATCGTTTCGCGGGAGCGCTTCGAGGAGTTATCGGTAAACGGGGAACTGGAAAACATTACTGAAAATCAACAGATTTAATTTAACCGGCCATACAGACATGACTAAGCAAATCTATGAACGTCCGATTATAAGAAAACTGGAAACCGGCATGCCCGGAAAATTCGGAATGCGGACTGAATATCCTCCCACAACGCAGATTGATGGCGTTCCCGTTAAAAAAATAATGGAGCAATATGGTTCCCCGGTTTTTATCCTTTCGGAAGATACCATACGAACGACATTTAAAAGAGCACAGCGGGCATTCTCAACGCGATACCCGAAAGTTCAGTTTGCCTGGTCGTATAAAACCAATTACTTAGATGCAGTATGCCGCATATACCACCAGGAAGGTTCGTGGGCAGAGGTGGTGTCGGGGTTTGAATACGACAAGGCCTTGCATAACGATGTCGATGGCAGGAAAATTATTTTCAACGGCCCCGGAAAATCGGAAGAAGACCTGAAAAAGGCTATTGACAATGACTCGCTTATACACATCGACCATCTTGATGAACTATACCTGCTTATCGGCATTGCCGGAAACAGCAGCAGAAAGCCGCGGGTAGCCATCAGGGTGAACATGGATACCGGCATCTACCCCCAATGGGACAGGTTCGGTTTTAATTATGAAAACGGCCAGGCCTGGGACGCCATCAATAAAATTGTTGGTTCAGGCAAACTTGAACTCACAGGGCTGCATACGCACATAGGCACATTTATCCTTACGCCCAATGCGTATGCGGTTGCAGCCACCAAACTGGCAGAACTGGCAACCGAAATCAGCAACAAGTTCAATTTCAGTATAAAATACATTGACCTTGGCGGTGGTTTTGCCTCGCGCAATACGCTGAAAGGATCTTACCTTCCCGGCCCTGACGTAAATCCAACCTTCGACGACTATGCCGAAGCCATCTCAAGCGCCCTCCTCAACAGCCGCCTCGACAGCAGCAACCTGCCTCTGCTCATCCTTGAAACGGGAAGGGCGCTGATTGATGATGCAGGCTACCTGGCAGGCAGTGTGGTGGCCAACAAAAGGCTCTCAGGCGGTAAAAAATCGGTAATCCTTGACCTGGGCGTTAACCTGCTTTTCACATCATTCTGGTACGACCACAAGATTACCCCCGCGCAGTCGTTCCCTCTGCATCGCGAAGATACGGTGCTGTATGGCCCGCTATGCATGAACATTGACGTGGTGCGCGAAAACATCAGCTTTCCGCAGTTGAATGCAGGCGATGGAGTTGTGGTGCATTCAGTTGGCGCATACAATATGACGCAGTGGATGCAGTTTATTACCATGAGGCCTAAGGTGGTACTCATCGACCTGAAAGGGAATTTGCATGTGATCAGAAACAATGAATCGCTGGGCACGGTAATTGAAAATGAAATTGTACCGGATTACCTTAAAAGCGTCTGATCACAGTTGCAAAAGCTGCTCACAGCATAGATAGTTGATAACCGATGCAGAAAATCAAAGAATACTTATCGGAACAATATGTCGGCCTGCTCAACAGCTATGCCATGGTCTTTTTTTCGAGAGACCGCTTTTTTGCCTGGATTCTGCTGCTTGTTACCTTTTTTGATCCCGTTGCCGGTGCCGGAGGGCTTATCGGTGTGCTGGTATCGAATATCGCGGCTGAAATAATGGGTTTCAGCCGATTTAACATTCGTTCAGGATTTTATGGTTTCAACTCTCTACTCACTGGCCTGGGCATTGGCCTTTACTACCAGTTTACGCCTGTACTTGTTATCCTCATTGTGTTTGCCTCGCTGCTTACACTCTTTCTGGCTGTAGCCCTCGAAGGGGTGATAGGCAAATATGCCCTTCCTTACCTCACACTGCCGTTTCTCATTTCGTTCTGGATGGTAACGCTTGCGGCCAGGTATTATACCGAGCTTGATATAAGTGAAAGGGGCATTTACCAGATAAATGAATTATACAGCCTTGGCGGACAATACATGGTTGCGGTGAACGAATGGTTTGGCGCGCTGACGCTTGCACCTTCATTAGTCACATACTTTAAGTCGTTGTCGGCCATCCTGTTTCAGTATCATCTGCTCACCGGGATGCTAGTAGCCATCGGTTTGCTATATTATTCGCGCATCGCCTTCCTACTCTCATTGGTCGGTTTTTATTCCGCCTACCTGTTTTACTCACTCATCGGGGCGAACTTCAACGAACTGAATTACAGCTTTATCGGGTTTAATTATATCCTGACGGCGATAGCTATTGGCGGATTTTTCATCGTTTCGTCGCGAACATCGTTCCTGTGGGTGATTTTGCTTACTCCCCTTATCTCGATCATGGTAACCAGTACTTCGGTGCTGCTGGGAAATTTCCAGCTCTCGACCTACAGTTTGCCGTTCAACATCATCGTGCTCCTGTTCCTTTATACGCTCAAATTCAGGGAGAAAAGCATCAGCGGTTTAAAGGCTGTAGCCATCCAGGAATATTCGCCCGAAAAAAACCTGTACACTGCCCAAAACAATGCATTACGATTCCCTGCCGGTTCGTATTTCCCCATCGGGTTGCCGGTATTAGGTGAATGGACAGTGACGCAGGGACACTCGGGTGAGTTCACGCACCGCGAAGGTTGGAGCCATGCCTGGGATTTTGAGATTACTGACGACAAAGGTGCGGCTTTCATGAACAAGGGATTGGTAGCCGGTGACTATTATTGCTATGGCAAACCGGTGACGGCTCCTGCCGACGGATGGGTTGAGGAAATACTCGATAACATCGCCGACAATGAGATAGGGCAAGTGAATCTGAACCAAAACTGGGGAAACACCATTGTAATCAGGCACAACGATCGCCTGTTCACCAAGCTCTGCCATCTTAAAAAAGGAAGTATTAAGGTTGAAAAAGGCCAACGTATCAGCAAAGGGGAAGTAATTGCGCTATGCGGAAACTCGGGACGGTCGCCTGTACCTCACCTGCACTTCCAGGTACAGCAAACGCCTTTTATCGGCTCGCTCACAATTGACTATCCCATAAGCCAGTACATTGTAAATGCGAAAGAAAGGCCTGAACTGATTTCGTATGCCAGACCACGCAAGGGTGACAAGATTTCGTCGTTACCACATAACAGCAGCCTCCAGAATGCATTGAATTTTATTCCCGGACAACTTATTGAATTTAAGGTTGATGATGAGCAGGGTACTGCTCAAAACATCCGTTGGGAGGTTATGGTTGACCTTTACAACCATACCTACCTGTTTTGCAGCAAGAGCGGTTCAAAAGCCTATTTTTCCGGCAGCGACGACCTGATATATTTTACCTGGTTCGAAGGCAGCCGAAAATCGCTGCTCTTCGCTTTCTACCTGGGAGCATATAAAGTCGCAAAGGGATACAGCCGCAACCTTGTGATTCGCGATGTATATCCTGCAAAAATATCGGGAAGCAATTTCAGACAACTGCTTCAGGATTTTGCAGCTCCTTTCTACATGTTTACCCGGAACCAGTTTGAACTTTGCTATTGTTCCATGAACGACGAACTTGCGCAAAGCGGGATCCTTCTTAAATCCAAAACGCTCAGGTATTATGGTAAAAAAGCAAAAGCCATCGCTGAATTTGAATTTGAAATAACCAACAACAGGGTTGAAAAATTTATCGCCCGGTTCGGGAACAAGCAATCCATTGCAACACGATATGATAAAAATACCGCATGAAACGGTTAAACAGCTCATTATGAAACCCGGTAAACACAGGTACAATTTACTGAAAACCTTGCTTCTCATGCCTGCACTGCTCATCGCTGTGGCCGGCTATTGCCAGGAAAAGGATTTCAGGTACTACGACAGTGTCACCTATCGCTATTATACTGATAAGGACTGGAAATCGCTGATTGCCGCAGGCAACGAAGCACTTCAAAAAGGATTCAGCTATAATTACCTCGATGTACGACTGGCTATTGCCAATTACGAAATGAGAAACTACCGCAAGGCAGCTCCCTTGTTTGAGAAAGCCCTCCGGGACTTCAGTACCGATCCGTTTACAGCTGAATACCTTTATTACGCGTACCTCGAGTCAGGGCGCGGAAAAGATGCAGCTATGCTGGCCGGAAACTATAAGAACAAATTTGTGATGATACCCGGCACAAACAATAAACTGCTCAACATGGCCTATGCAGAAGGTGGCTATCTGCCGGATGGTTCGCCAAACCTAAGCACAGCAGCATTAATTGGCGCTGACAGTATTTATGGAGAAGCCGACGTTTTTGGAAGCCAGTCGTACCTGCACTTCGGTATTCAATTGCAGCCGACTCCTTCGATGCAACTGTACCTTTCGGCCGGAACACTCGGCATCAGCAAGCAGCAACGTTTTGCCTATTCGTTATATGATGCTGAGTTTGCCCGACGCATTATTACTGATACTACTTTTAATTACAACTTCCGCCAAAACGAGTTTTATACCTCGCTCTCCGTCACACCTGTGGCGGGATTCACCCTCACTCCGGCTTTTCATTACATGGGCGGGAGGCCATCACCCGTATCATGCACTTTTTCAGACCTCATGTACCGGTTCGGCAACGGATCATACAGCTACAACCATTATGTGGTTTCGGTCGGGTTGACGGGTGAAGCGGGAAACTTCTCCCTTGGCATGGGCGGAAGTTATGCAAAACTCACCACAACCGGCAATCAGCTGCAGGTCAACGGAACCATAAGCTGGTTTCCGTTCGGTAACCTTGACCTTTACACCACCACCACCTTAACCGGTTTTAAAGATGGCGCCGACCGCAGGCTCATCTTCGACGAGGCTGCTGGCGGCAAACTGGCCTCCAGATTCTGGATAGAAGGGATGATAACCCTTGGTGACCTGTCGTTTTACAATGAGAAAAATGCTTTCATAGTTTACAATCTGCCCGAACGCATTGTTTTCAGGAGTGGCGCCAACCTGGTTTATACGCTGAACAGCCACCTCGATATTTCGATGATGTACCGCTTTTATAAACGCGAATACGACTTCACAACTTATTCATACGATGCGGTAAACAGCCTGTACGTTCCGCAAATCAGCACAACGCATTACAACAACCACGGCATTTACGGAGGTTTGAAATGGAAATTCTGAGAAAAGCAAAATGGATGCTCATGCTGGTATTCATTTCACTGGCAATGGGCAAAAGCCTTACGGCACAGGATTTTAAGAAAGTCCAGGAAGCATTTGTCGCGAGTTATTCACACGAAAACAGCAAGAGTTATTCAAAAGCCATCCAGGCGCTCAAACAGGTTTATGATACCCAGTCGTACGAAATAAACATCCGGTTAGGATGGTTGTATTACAACGCAGGCAACTACCCCGAATCGGTGAGTTATTACCTGAAAGCCATCCAGTTAAAGCCCTATTCGGTTGAGGCAAGGTTTGGCTATGCGTTACCGGCATCAGCCCTGGGGAACTGGAACCAGGTGCTGGATAAGTATGTCGAAATTCTGAAGATTGATCCGAACAACTACACCGCCAATTACCGTGCAGGGCTCATTTACTTTAACCGAAAAGAATATTCTGCTGCATACAGGTATTTTGAAAAGATAGCCAACATGTTTCCATTCGATTATGATGCAACGCATATGTATGCCTGGACAAACTTCAGGTTAGGCAAGCTGCGCGAAGCGAAGGTGCTTTTCCAGAAAACGCTGCTGATAAAGCCCGGTGACAGTTCGGCAACCGAAGGGCTGGGACTTATTAAGTAGATCGCTGCAGCCGAATGCAATGAATAGCCACACCAGACTATCACAGGTAAATTCAACTACACCACAACCGGAGCGGATTATTCAATCAATAGTTGAAAATATTCGGCATCAACATATATTAGCAATAGCTCAATCACCGATAATGTAAGGCAAAGACAATATCGGTTTGCGGGTAGTAATAAACAGCTTCAGCCAGGCTGCCGGCTAATACCGGGATTGCAGCCTCAGTGCCGGGCGATCAGCAATATGCTTCACGGTGCTTGTGAAAAATATCTCTAACTTAGAAGCGAATTCCAACTCCTTGTAGGAGAACAAAGCATGTTCGCGTTTAGGAAGTATTTGCGAAGGATTGTGTTTATACTGTCGTTGAGCGCTTAGTCATGGGAAAATGAAAAAGCAATGAGAATAGAACAAATTACGGGGAACAAGAAGCAATACCTCGATTTATTACTGTTGGCCGACGAGCAGGAAGATATGATTGACAGATACTTAGAGAGCGGCGATATGTTTGCACTTTTTGATGATGACCTGAAGACTGTTTGCGTTGTTACATCAACAGACAAAGAAACCTGCGAATTAAAAAACATTGCCACTTATAAAGAATTTCAGGGAAAAGGATATGCAACAGCTCTGATAGCATTTGTCGCAAATCATTACAAGAACAATCACAAAACCATGCTTGTCGGAACAGGTGACATTCCGGCAATTGTTTCATTCTATGAAAAATGCGGATTTGAGAAATCGCATTATATCCGGAATTTCTTCACCGATCATTATGACCACCCCATGTTTGAAGACGGAATACAACTGGTTGACATGGTTTATCTGAAGAAAAAATTATAATAAGCTGCCGTAAATGCATGTTTAATGCTGCCAAAACAGCAACGCTTGGCTCCTCAACGGGAGTGCTGAAGTCATTCCTTGTAATCGGGTATTCACCGGAGGATGTTAACCTGTTTCAAACCAATCACCACATCATTTGCCATAACCTCACGCAAACAGCATCACCAGCAGCTGCGCCGCCACAATCCTCAGGAACATCACCAGCGGGTAAACAGTAGCATAGGCTACCGCAGGAGCTTCGCTCTGGGCAATGCTGTTGGCAAAAGCCAGCGCCGGCGGGTCGGTCATACTGCCGGCAAGCAGCCCGCAAACTTCAAAGAAATTACGCTTCAGGACGATCTTGGTAAACAACCCGACAATGATAATGGGAACTAATGTGATTACAGCGCCGTATGCCATCCAGACGAATCCGTCGCCCGATGCCAGTGTGGGGATGAACTTCTCCCCTGCTTTGATGCCGACGCTCGCCAGGAAAAGCACGATACCGATTTCGCGCAGCATAAGGTTTGCACTGGGTGTTGTATAGGAGGTGAGCGACAACTTGTAACCAAATTTGCTAAGCAATATGGCAATTATGAGCGGCCCGCCGGCAAGTCCCAGTTTCACCGGAGTAGGCATCCCTCCTATCAAAATGGGAATGCTTCCCAGCAGTGCACCAAGCATAATGCCGATAAAAATCGGGAAAAGGTTAGGCTCGTTGAGTCGTCGGAGTGAATCACCAAGCACCTGTGCTACATTGTCGATTGAGGCTTCTTCGCCAACAATGGTGATCTTGTCGCCCATCTGCAGTCTGAGGCGCGGCGTAGCCACCAGTTCGATGCCCGACCTGTACACGCGTGTGATGTTCACACCGAAACGGGTACGCAACTGCAATGATTCCAGCGTTTTACCCGAGACTGCAGTCCTCGTGACCAGCACCTGTTTCGACATAAGTTTTCCCGGTTGGCCGGAAAGGTCAATATCGCTACGTTTGCCAAAATCGGTGATAAGGGCTGGAATATCGCCTTTCTGTGCAACAAAAAGTGCAATATCACCGTCATGGAGAACTGAATTTGAATGGGCCGACGATATCTCGCCTTGATGAAGAATACGTGATATCACGGTCTCGTTGTGCATGAGGTGTTTGAGTTCAACAATCTTTTTCCCGGTGACGGCAGCATTGCTGATGGTGATACTCACTTTTTCAGGCAGGTTTTCTTCAGGGTTTTTCATCCGGTCGAACTGTTGCATCTCCTCGCTCAGGTTGGTTCCCGTAAGTCGTCGAATTATAAGCATGGTAATGATAATTCCCAGAACGCCAAAAGGATAAGCTACTGCATAGCCCAGGCCGATATCGGTAGCACCGGTACCTTGAGTACCAGCAGTAACTTCTTTAACTGCCTGCTGCGCAGCGCCTAGTCCCGGCGTGTTGGTCACCGCCCCCGACATTATGCCAACCATCACAGGCATCGATATCCCAGTAACAAAATGAAGGACAATCACCGTAATAACTCCCAGCAGCACAACGGATGTTGCCAGAAGGTTGAGGGTGAGGCCACCCTGCCGGAACGAGGAGAAGAATCCCGGACCGAGTTGAAGTCCTACGGCAAAAACAAAAAGGATAAGCCCGAAATCCTTTGCAAAATCAAGTACTTCGTGGTTGATGCGAAAGCCGAAATGCCCGATGGCTATTCCGGCAAAAAGTACAAAAGTAATACCAAGCGAGATATTGTAAACTTTCACCTTACCGAGTGCAACGCCAACTGCAATAACAAAAGCATAGATGATCACCGTTTGGGCAACCGACTCACTGAATAATAGATCTCTGATCCATTCCATTTTCTGCCAAAAATTTATTGTTGCAAAAGTATAGGTTTCCTGATGAAAATGAGCCTGAACACAATCAGGTATAAAAATCAAAAGCCCGGCAAATTCCCGGGCTTTGTTATATCATGATTTTTAAGATAGAAATCTCAGTGATTCTCCCGGCCTACCTTATCAGCGTCACCGTGCCCCATTCACTCTTGGGCATATTCTCGGTTTCACCC
>JAKLFM010000056.1 GCA_022711175.1 Bacteroidota bacterium
AAGGAATATTCTGAAAAGGTGATCGCCGCCATCAGGGCTATTGATAACGACAACATCATTCTCGTGGGTTCGCCGCACTGGGACCAGGACCTGGATGCCGTAGCTGCCGATCCCATCAAAGGGCAGACCAACATCATGTACACCATGCATTTTTATGCCGGCACACACAAGCAATGGCTCCGCGACCGCACCGATGCCGCTATCGATAAAGGGATTCCGGTTTTTGTTTCGGAATGTGCCGGTATGGAAGCTACAGGCAACGGGCCGATTGATGAAGTAGAATGGAAAGCTTTTGTTGATTGGATGGAAAAACGCAAAATCAGTTGGTTGGCATGGTCGGTTTCTGATAAGGATGAATCGTGTTCCATGCTCATCCCGCGAGCCTCATCCTTCGGTAACTGGACCGACGATGTGCTGAAAAAGTGGGGGAAAATTACCAGGAACACCATAAGGGAAATGCAATAAAGCGAACGGGTGAAGGCTTACTTAAGTATGGAACAAACATGCTGATATTTAATATTTTAAAACAAAATACAAGCAATGGTTGTTATTGAAAGCTAATTAAATAATGTATCGAACCAATACCAACTATAGTGTCAGAACTCATTGCCATCAATGCATACGAAAACATCCCGGCTCAGTACCGCCAAACCCCTGTCGGACTGTTACTTGAGTACCACAACCTCAGCCGTAATCTTGAAACATATACCTCCGCACAACTCCTTATCGGGATGTGCATGGACAATCGCAAGCATCTCAGGATTCCCGATAATTTCGCTTATATCATCCGATCCGGCGGTGCAAACCTGAGATTCAGCGAGTTTAAAGTATCATATGCCATTGGTGTCGGCAAAGTTTCACATATTGCGCTAATAGGGCATAACAACTGTGCAATGGTAAATCTGGCAGCACGCAGAAACGATTTTATCGAAGGTCTTACGGTTGTTGCAGGGTGGTCACCCGAAAAAGCGGAAGAACACTTTTTGCAATATGCACCCTTGTTCGAAATAGGCAACGAAACCGACTTTATCCTGAGTGAAGCAATACGCCTCCGGCTGAGGTACCCAAAGGTTACTGTCGCACCCATATTATACAGGGTTGAGGACAACAGGCTATACCTGATCAGTGAGAATTAATTCTGATGATTGCTGGATACCCTCAGCAGTATCACTCCCTGCTTACAACTAATATTATCGCTGACAGTTACTACCGGTTCTCCTCAGTGTAATTCGCATGGTGGCCGGAAACCTGCAAGAGGGCCTCGCCAGTCTTAATCCTTCTAAAGTAAAATGCTGAGAATTAACAAGAGGCAGGAAAAATAAAGTAACTCCTTTACCGTTTCTCTTACCTGACAGTTATACTGGCTCCCTGCCTGTTTATGCCGGAGTTAGTTTAGGCCTGAATTTTCTGATCGGCAGGATTAAGCTTACATAATAAAGCATATCATGAAGAATGAAATACAAGAGAATATCCACAATCCTGAACAACTGGAGCTACTCTACCGCACAGATAAAAAGGGTTTTGAAACGGCTTTCTTTGAAATTTATCCTGAGATTTCTAAGCATAAAACCGCTGAATTCTGGAGGTTGAGGCTTACTCCTGATAGCAATTTACCTGATTCGGCAGGAATGGTCAGAAAGGACGTGCTAATCCTTATCATATCCTGTGCAGTTACAGGATTCCTCATCAAATTACCACAGATTTTCGGCCTTGATCTGCAGCAATACCTTTACTATGAAAAAAATGCCGGTCTCATTGTTCTGCTGGGTTTGACGCTGTATGCTTTTCTCATCAGGGGAAAGGCCAGCCTCCGGCACATCCTCATCACTTTTGCAGTGTTTGCTCTTTCTGCACTCTACATCAACCTGCTTCCCTCTGACCGGAGCAGCCATTCGGTAACCCTTGCCTTCCTGCACCTGCCGCTGATGCTGTGGTGCCTTTACGGGCTGGTATTTATTGATTTCGATACCAATAGTCTTTCCCGCCGTATTGATTTCATCAGGTACAACGGCGAACTGGCCATTTGGGTTGCATTAATGGCAATAGCTGGTGGCATATTATCGGGTGTCACCATAGGGCTTTTTGAAGCCATAGGACTCAAAATCGAACAATTCTATTTTAATTACATCATTATCATCGGCATGGTTTCGGCGCCAGTTGCAGCTTCCTTTATCATCCGGTTTTTCCCCGCTGTGACGGGCAAAATTGCCCCGATAATTGCCAATATCTTCAGCCCGGTTGTGCTTGTTACACTGCTGGTTTATCTGGCCAGTATCCTTCTTACCGGCAAAGATCCATACAACGACAGGGATTTTCTTATTATCTTCAACCTGATGCTGCTTGGGGTGATGGCGATCATTGTTTTCTCGGTGTCGGAAGCGCCCGGAAACAGCAGGCAATGCTTCAATGAGGCAGTCCTCCTGGCTCTTGCCATTATAACGCTAATAACTGACCTCGTGGCATTATCGGCTATACTTTACAGGCTTGGCGAGTTTGGATTTACACCCAACCGGATAGCGGTCATGGGTTCTAACCTCTTGATTTTCGGTAACCTGGTGCTGATTATGATCGATCTATTCAAGGTCAATTTCAAGAGGAAAGAAGTGAAGCAGGTCGAGGTGACCATTGCAAGGTACCTTCCGGTCTATGCCCTCTGGACAGTTTTTGTGGTATTTGTACTGCCATGGATTTTCGGGCTGAAATAGTGCTCGATTGAATATAAATTAGGTTCTTCCCTGTGATTGCATAAAAACAAGTGTGCTTGAAAGACCTAAATGCAAAGAGGCTGCCTCAACCCGAGACAGCCTCCTTTTAGATAAAAAGCACTACTGATTACTGATGGTCAGCAACCGTCTTTTTATCACAGAACGGGTTTCCTTCCATCGAAGCCCATTCGGCATAAGCGCCGGCATACAATTTCACGTTAGCAAAACCGGCAATTTCTTTGAGAGCTACATAAACAGTTGACGCCTTAATACCCGTCTGGCAATAAACCACCACTTCCTTGTCGGGTGTGGCGCCGTGTTTGGCTGCAACTTCGAGAATCTCTTCCTTCGTTTTGAAAGCTCCGGCAGGAGTAAGCACTTCCTTGAAGTTCATCCAGACAGCTCCGGGCAAATGACCTTTGCTCTTCTTTTCCTTGTCCATGCCTTCGTATTCATCTTTTTCGCGAGCATCGAGCAGAACAGTTGCCGGAAGTGCCAGAGACGTTTTCACATCAGCAATGAAGATGTTCATAGCGGCATCCACTTCGGGTACAAATGCCACTGATTTGGCTGATGCAGGTGCCGACGTTAACGGAATGCGGGCTTGTTCCCACTGGGCCATATCCTTGTGCAGCAGTTGAACATTTTTTGCTCCAATGTAGTTGAGAATCCACCACACACGGCTGTTGTACTTCTGCGAGCCGTCGTCGTAAATCACAATCTTCGACGTGTTGCTCACACCTTTACCTCCAAAAATGGCAGCTAGTTCCTGTGGAGTTTTAATCTGTCCTTCAACCGGTCCTTCTTTGTAAAGGCTTTTGTGAGGGATGTTGATTGCGCCGGCAACATGCTGCTTTGCATACACGTCAGCAGCCATCACATCAATCACTATCAGGCTTTTGTTTGCTTTGAGTTCAGCAGCAAAGTCTTTTGCTGAGATGGTAACTTGTGCCGATACCGCGTTCGAAAGTATTATAGCGAGAGTTAAGACGATTAACTTTTTCATTTTAGATGAGTTGATTTAAACGTTTACTAATTGAGTTTTACCTGAATCTGCAAAATGAAGGCATCATTTGGAAACTCGTTGTACTTGGTTATGTCGGAGCCCGAACTTGTTTCGGTGTTGTAGAAATAGTTCAACTGCACACGCGACCAGTCGTTGGGGTAGTAATTGAGTCCGAATATTACACTCGACTGCCGGTATTCATGTGCATCTATGTCTTCTACATCATTGTTGGGATCGTAGGTTTCAAATTTCACCACCGGCATGAGTTTCCATGGCGTTGAATAGCCTACCATAGCATACATGCCGTTGCTGTAAAAGTTACCGGCTACGAGTTCAGGTGTTGAACCGCATCCGCCGCCAACAAGTTTCGAACCCTTGTCGGTAGCTTTAAGGTACTCGGCCTGAACCACGAAGTTGTATTTTTTCAGCGACAGGTCGGCGCCCCAGCGCGAACGCACATCAGCAGCAGTTACCGTTGGGTCGGCATTCACCTTCTTGCCGTATTGATAGCTTGCACCGGCGCTTATCCAGTCGTAAGGGGCAAAAGTAATTCTGCCGGTAAAATCCTTGTAACGGTCGATATCGAGTGTATTCATGCCCGTGCCGTTGGTAAGCGAAATAGCATAGCTCAGGATGTTTTCCTTCTGCAAACCGAACAGTTTTTTAGCGCCTGTTGAACCACTCACCATTAATCCAAGATCGCGAAATGGAGTAAGGGCTTCGCTCACAATTTTTGAACGGTCAACAGTGTATAGGTCCTGGCAGGGTGTGGTGAGTTCCAGCCCGAACTGCCTTTTAAACTGGCCTATCGAAACCTTAAGCCAGGGTTTCAGGCGGTTGTAAGTAATAAAGGCATCGAGCAGGTAAGGTCCGTTCTGGAATGAGCTGAATTCGCCCATCACATAGTAACTGAAGTCATAGGGAATTGATCCTGTGAGGCCTATGCGAGCTCTGCGGAAAGCAAAAGTATAATCGTTTTGTGTATTACCAAGAGCATCGTCGCCATTAAAGCTGGCACGGAATTCAGGCTGAATATAACCTATGATCTGAGGGCCTCCGGTACTGGAGGTTGATTCCATACAACCCTGTGCTTTTACCGTAAATGGTAACGAAAGTGCTGCAATAAAGAGTATCAGGATAAATTTTTTCATATTTCTGTTTATGTGAAAAGGGGAGAGGCTGCATGAGTCCCTCCCCGTTGAGATTTTTCTTACTAAGATTAGTTGCCGGTTACATAGGCCCAGTTTTTGGGTCCTTTGTAAACGGTTTTTCCACCGGCTTTCAACTGGTCGTAAACGAGCTTGTTGGCACCAAAGGCTATGCTCTTGGCGTTGTATCCCAATACATTGAGCCAGAAAATAGCCATGCTCGAGGTTTGTCCGGTATAGCAGTAAACCTCGGCTTCCTTCGAAGGATCAATGGCTTTTACCAGGTCGTTGGCAAGCGAAATCACAGGTACATCGTAAGCACCGGTAAAATGTCCGAATCCGGTGTAATCGGCTGCTGACCAGTAATTTATGATCTGGTAATTGGCGGGGTTAGCCAGCACATCGGCAGCGGCAGTGGTTGAAAAGCCTTTGTCAAGTACAGCCTGTACCCTTTCGGCAAGTATGTCGGCGCCATCGGTTTTGGTGGATGTCCATACCGGTTCAGCGAATGTTCCGTTGGCAGGAGCTGCGGTGGTTACCCAATTTGAACTTCCTACGGCAATATTACCGTTGGCAGCAGTTTCATGGCCTGAATTGCTCACCCACGGACCTTTAAACTGTGCATTCCAGCCTGCCATACCCCATTTAAGAACTACTGCATTGGCAAAACCTGAAAGACGGAGCGCCATAACAGCCTGTCCGGCAGTTTGACCAGTAAAGCATACAACAAGAATAGGTTTGTCCTTGTAAGCCTGAGCTTTGGTGACTACATCTTTGAGTGCAACGTTGATTGCACCTGAGATATGCCCGTTGGTGAAATCGGCAGCCGGGCGGATATCAAAAACATGGTAACCGGGAATAGTACCGGTAACCGAATCCACAATGCCACCGGCCATATTGGTTGACTTGGGGTCAACAATCCAGTTTTTCAATACGTCGGGGAGGTCGAGTGTGTTGGTTGCCATGTAGGTTTTAAGGGTAAGATAGGCATTCACCGCTTCGGGTTCGTCCTTTTTGCAGGAGCTGATCATAAATACAGGAATGATGGCCAGCAGCAGAGCAATTTTCAGAATGTTTTTCATGTGTTTTAGATTTGGGTTTGAATTAGGGTTCCGGATAGATGTTCTCTTTATTTAAATATCAACTTGCTGATTTAGTTGAGGTTTGTTGGAGCAAAACTATCCGATTGCGACTAAGGGTCGGAAGGAAATAATCACGAAAGGATGGTAAAAAAAGACTTAAATAGAGGGATTAAAACATGATTGAAATCATAATAATATATGATAATTTGTAATTTTATACCGCAAAATCTACCTCGAATGAATGATCTGAAATCGGCAAAGTTCTGCAAGACACATATTTATGAAGCAAGTTGTTTCCAATTGCTCGATCTGGCAGAGAGTGAGATGGTTGAAAACCAATCAAGGCTGTTGACTTATCGCAAAGGCGAAACCCTAATCAAGCAGGGGGCATTTGCCTCTTCCATATATTATATTGAATCAGGATTGGTAAAAGTTTACCTCGAAGGCGGTTCAAAGAACCTGATCCTCAATATCACTCCGCCCCGCAATCTGCTTGGCTTACAGGCCGTTTTCGAAGGCAACAATACATATCCCTATTCAGTAAGTTGCTATGCCGAAACAACCGTTCGCACGGTTGATATTGCCATTTTCAAACAGTTGATAAGGCAAAATGCCGCCTTTGCCAACCGTATTATCAATAACCTGAATGAGAGCACCGCCCAGATATATGGGCGCTTTTACAGCCTTACACGCAAGCAGTTACACGGCAGGCTGGCTGACATTTTGCTTTGTCTTGCCAACCGGATTTTCAAAAGCGAAAGTTTCGATCTGCCGCTGTCGCGCAACGACCTGGGCGAACTCACCAGTATGTCAACCGAAAGTGTTATCAGGCTCATAAGTGAGTTTCGCGACGATGGCCTTATCGAAATGAACGGTAAGTCCATTCGCCTTACCGATATACCGCGACTGCAGAGAATCAGTGAGTTAGGTTAAACACCCCGGTTTTTTGAGGTATTACCGGTCAGGAGTACATGTACTTTGATAATGCAATTCTAAGGTAGTTCTCAGGAACAGTGACACAGGATTCCCCTCCAAATTGATGTATTTTGCAGGGAACAGGCTGTTCTCCAAGCTTCTGCCCGGTTACAATATCATATCCATTGACAAGGATTGAAGGGCAGCAGCAGCTTTGCTCTTTTGCTTCCGAAGGGTTATCGGTACCATTCACCACCCGGAGTTCACTGTTCGATATGCCCAGTTCTTTCATTACATCCTTTAGTTTTTCAAGTGTACCGGCAGTGCGGTGGCAGTCGTTGTGGTAGAATTCAATCATTCATTCTTCTGTTTGAACGCTGCAAAGATAGTAGTAAGTGTTTTGCATACACTTCTTGTTGAAAACTCATTGAAAGTATTCCGGCTTTTTGATGCCATCATGGCAACCGCTGGCTTACGGAAATTTGCCGGCTCAATCCACTGAAAGGCTGCCATTCAATCGTGTTTAACTTCATTGCTGCCAAAAGCTGAAACGTAATACGGGGAATTTTCATACTTTCGGGCATCGCTATGGGCAACTTCGAAATATACAAATCCTCAGCAGGTTCTGGTAAAACCTATACGCTGGTATTGAGGTATTTGTCGCTGGCATTAAAGGAGCACGGCTATTTCAGGCATATACTGGCTATCACGTTTACCAACAAAGCTGCCAACGAAATGAAGCAGCGCATCATTAACGGGCTTATCCATCTCGCTGATCCCCAAAAGTATGCTGATTCACCCACGGTAAGGTTCATGCTGCCCGACCTGGCCAAAGAAATGGCCTTAAGCGCCGAAGAAGTCACCGTAAGGGCGGTTTCTGAACTCAAATTGCTACTGCACGATTACGATAATTTCGCCATCAGCACCATCGACAGTTTTGTGACTAAGCTCATCCGTTCTTTTGCCCATGACCTTTACCTGCCAGTTGATTTTACTATTGAAACCGACCAGGAACGGCTTCTCATTAAGGCTGTTGACAGGTTACTGAGCAAGGCAGGACTTGATGAAGAAATAACAAGGGTTCTGGTGGCCTTTGCCGAGTCAAAGTCGGAGGATGAAAAAGACTGGCGCATTGAAAAGGACTTATTCACTGTTTCAGAAGAGTTGTTGAAGGAGGAAAGTTTCGACCCGGTGAGGTTGCTCACAACCATTCCGCTTTCAACATACAGGGAACTTGCCGTAAAAATCCGCTTGTTCGTAAAACGCTTCGAAACCGATTTGTCGCGTGTGGCATCCCGGGCACTCGACTTCTTAAAAAATGCCGGTATTCAGCCCGATTGGCTCTTTCAGAAAGAGAAGGGCATAGCGGGATACTTTGAGAAATTCCGCAACAAAGAGATTTCGCTTGAAGTAAAAACGTATGTGCGAAAAACTATCGACGAGAATTGCTGGTATTCTAAGAGTACACCTGTCGAAATACAACGTATTGTAGATGAAGCGGTTCCTCAATTAAGGATATACTTTGATGAAATCCGCAACCGGCTTCAGGAGCACGGCGCTACCTATTTCCTGCTGAAAATGGTTGGTGACGCCCTTTATCAGATTGCCGTTGTGGGTGAAATTGAGAAGGAACTCGAAGAAGTTAAACGCGACAATGACCTGCTTTTTATCTCTGAATTCAATAAAATCATTACCGACGTCATCATCCGTGAACCTGTACCTTTCATTTATGAACGAATAGGCGAAAAATTCAGGCATTACTTAGTCGATGAATTTCAGGATACATCGGAGCTGCAATGGAAAAACCTGCTCCCGCTTTTTGGGAATTCGCTTGCAACCGGGAGCAAAAACCTTGTGGTTGGCGATGGTAAACAGGCTATTTACCGTTTTCGCAACGGCCAGGTTGACCAATTCAGGATACTGCCTGAGTTACCTGCGCATTTTGATAAAGAGGTATTTGGTGAAGCGGGAGGACTGCTAAGGCAGAATGCCGTAACCCGTGTACTCGAACGCAATTTTCGATCTAAACCCGCAGTGGTTCAATTTAATAACCGGTTCTTCAGGTTTGTTGCCGATCTGTTTCCGGGCAAAATAAGGGAGCTTTACGAGGGGCTCGAACAGAAATTCAATCCTTCGGATAACCAGGGATTTGTATCGCTGCAATGGATAGCTAAAGATGCTGATTTATACGAATCAACACTTAATCGTATCGAAGAACTGGTGAATCACCTGACAAGTGTTACCGGTTACCGTAAGCGCGATATTGTAGTGCTGGCCGAGAAAAACAGTCAGGGCAGCCGTATTGCCAGGCATCTTACCGAAAAAGGGATCAGTGTTATCTCCAGCGAATCATTGCTGCTGAAGGCTTCGCCCGAAGTAAACCTGCTCGTTTCCATGTTGCGATGGCTCGCCGACCCGTATGAGGAAATCAACAGTATTGCTGTCTGTAATTTTATGATTGCGCTCGGCAAGATCAGCGGGCAACGCCAGGAGGTTTTCAGACAATGCAAACAGCCGGGGCTGCTGCAGGTACTTGAAAACTCAGGATTTACAATTTCACCTTTCAGGTTGCAATCGTACCCGGTGTATGACCTGGCCGAAGAGCTGATCCGCATCTTCGCCCTTGGTGAAAAGCACAACCCATATGTGCAGTTCTTCCTCGATTTTATCAATAAACTCGTATCGGTTAACACGGTTCAATTAGCCGACGTTTTGGAAGCCTGGGACGAGAAAAGCGGCAGCCTTTCGGTGGTGGTTCCCGATGGCGCTGATGCTGTGCGCGTTATGACAATCCACAAGGCCAAGGGTCTCGAATTTCCCGTCGTAATTTACAGTTTTGCCGTCTCCGACAAGAAAAACGGCAAGGATAAACTTTGGATCAATCTTAATGAACCGGAACTCGCAGGGTTGCCGGCTGCGCTGGTCAGTACAGGCAGTTCTCTTGAGTCAGCCGGTTACGGAGAAGCTTACCACGAAGAAAAGGAGAAAACGCTGCTCGATAAGATCAATATGATGTATGTCGCCATGACCAGGCCTATCGACAGGCTGTATGTTATTACCCGCGAAGCATCGTCTGGTGATGAAGGCAATTCAGTGGAAGGCCTTATTATGAAATTTGTTGCCGCAGAAAGTGGGGATAAAACCCCAGGGGCTTCAGGCCTGATGTTTGGTGAAGATACTGTTCTGGAAAAATCAGCATTGCAAAACGCAGAAATTCAGACTGATGACATCGGTTGGATATCCGAATCGTGGAATGACCGTATCAGGATTTCGCTGAAAGCTCCGCGCATAGGCGACAACTCATCCAATACAAATCATAACTGGGGGAACATTGTGCACCAGGCAATGGCGGCCATTCACGCAGCGACTGATATTGATCCTGTGACCACAAAAATGGTAAGTGAAGGCGTTCTGCCCCGCGAAAAAGAGCCTGAACTGAAGCAAAGACTGACGGCTGTGCTTTCACATCCTAAGCTTGCTGCCTGTTTTGAAGAGCATGCAAACATAAAAACGGAAGCCGAAATCATACTCCCCGGCGGAAAGGTTTTGCGCCCCGACAGGGTAGTGATTACTGATAATGAGGTTGTTGTGATTGATTACAAAACCGGAAAACCAATGCCCGACCATGAGGCGCAACTCAGCCAATATGCCGAAGTACTTCGGGAAATGGGTTATGCAAATGTGCGGAAATTGCTGGTGTATATTGATGAAGAAACTGAGGTGAAAGAAGTTTGAGGCGACTCAAATCAAATTCGCCAATCACCATTAACAAATAACCACGTTGCCAACCCAACTTACTCCCGACCAATTTCTGAAGCAGGCGTCGCATACGCCGGTGCTGGATGTGCGTTCGCCCGGTGAACACAGGCAGGGACATATTCCCGGTGCCTTCAATGTGCCGTTGTTTGATAATGAAGAGCGGGCTAAAGTGGGTACAACATACGTTAAAATCGGCAGGGAGGAAGCGATTGACCTTGGATTGGAACTGGTAAAGCCAAAGTTCGGAAGGTTCCTTGATGCAGCACGTGAGATTGCTCCCGGCAGAAAATTGCTTATTCATTGCTGGCGCGGAGGAATGCGCAGCGAAAGCCTGGCAGGATTCTACGAAGAAAATGGGTATGAAACCGGATTGCTGCTTGGCGGATACAAAGCATACAGGAAATACATCCGCACCGAATTCAGCAGGCCGTTGAAAACAATACTTATCGGAGGCATGACGGGAAGCGGAAAGACGGAAATCCTTCATGCGCTTTCGCAGCAAGGAGAGCAAATCATTGATCTCGAAGCGCTTGCCAACCATAAAGGTTCATCTTTCGGACATCTTGGCTTTGACGGACAACCGACCACCGAACAGTTTGAAAATAACTTGTTTGCACAATGGGAATCCGTTGATGAAACAAGGCCAGTGTGGATCGAACACGAAAGCAACAGCATAGGCACGGTTTTCCTGCCCGACACCTTTTTCTCAAAGATGAACAGCAGCCTGATGTTCAGGGTTAACCTGCCATTCGATATCCGTGTGAAAAGGATTGTACACGAATATGCCCAATTCCCTCCTGAACTGCTTGAGAATGCCTTGTTGCGCATACGGCTGCGCATGGGCACTTTTGCTCACAAGCAGGCATTGCAGGCGCTCGGAAACAGGGATTTTGAGAAAGTAGCTGCCATTACCCTGGAGTATTACGACAAAACCTATGCCCTGGCACTGGAACGGCATCCTGTAAGAAATGTAATAGATATTGACATGGAGAATGATGCTGCAGAATCAAATGCAGACATCCTGATCCAAAAGGTGAAACAACTTGATGAAATAAAACTATGACTAACGAACAACCTGTAAAACTCACTCATTATTCTCATGGCATGGGTTGCGGCTGCAAAATGCGCCCCCAGTACCTCGAAAAGATATTAAAATCCCTTCCTGTTCCATCCGACGAGCGAATCCTTGTAGGGACCGGCAGCAGCGACGATGCCGCCGTTTATCGAATCAACGACAGCCAGGCGGTTGTCCAGACCATCGACTTTTTCACCCCCATTGTGGATGATCCGTATGACTTTGGCGCCATTGCCGCAACCAACGCCATCAGCGATATCTACGCCATGGGCGCAACACCCTTGTTTGCGCTGAATGTAGTGGCGTTTCCCACAAAAACCCTTTCGCAGGAAATACTAAAAGAGATACTGAAAGGCGCTTCCGACAAGGCTGCCGAAGCGGGAATCGCCATCGTGGGCGGGCACAGTATCGACGACAACGAGCCCAAATTCGGACTTGCCGTGACAGGTATTGTGCATCCTGACAAAATACTTGCCAACAACCATGCGCTTCCCGGCGATGTGCTCATTCTCACCAAACCACTGGGGACCGGCATTCTGTCAACCGCACTGCGTAAAGGTTTCGCCGGCGACGATGACCTGGCAGAAGCCGTAAAATGGATGAAAACCCTGAACCGGGCAGCAGCAGAAATAGCCGGCGAATTCGAAATTCATGCCTGCACCGATGTAACAGGTTTCGGACTGATGGGGCATTTGTCGGAAATAACCCGCGGCAGCGGGGTGGAAGCTGAAATTAGTTTCACGAAATTGCCCTTCATGCCCAATGTGCGTAAGTATGCCGAAATGGAAGCAATTCCCGGAGGGACGAGGGGCAATTATGAGCATTATTCCGCCTATATCCGCTGGGACGAAAACCTCAGCCAGGTGGAGCGTTATATGATCTGTGATGCGCAAACATCGGGCGGACTGCTGTTCTCAGTGCCCGAAAACCTTGCCGAAAACTTGCTGGAAAAGTTGCATCAGAATGGCTGCCCGGCCGCCTGTGTTATCGGGAAGATTCATCGGAAAGGGGAAGGTGTTATCAGGGTTTCAAAATGAAGTAAAAGACATTCAGTCTCCGGTTAAATAATGAATGTGTCTGTCAGGAAAATATTTTTCAGTTTACCCAAATGGCTAAGAATAATTCTTTTAGTCCTTATCATGGGTTTTGTGCTGTTTTGTATTACCGACCTGATTTTCCCGGTCAACACAAAAGTTGAATACTCGCAGCAGATTCTCGCTGACGACAGCACGCTGCTTCATGCCTTCCTGACGAGTGATGACAAATGGCGCATAGAAATATCGCCGGATGACGTCAATCCTTTGTTTATCAAAACCCTGATCCTGAAAGAAGATCGCTGGTTCCGGTGGCATCCGGGGGTTAACCCGGTGGCAGTTGCCAGGGCGCTGTGGCAAAATATAATAAGCGGTGAAACCGTGTCAGGAGCCAGCACCATCACCATGCAGGTTGTCCGCCTGCTCGAACCCCGCCGCAGGACCTATTTTAACAAGTTCATCGAGATGTTCAGGGCTTTGCAGCTCGAATTTCATCTCTCGAAAAAGGAGATATTATCATTGTATATCAACCTTTTACCGTATGGCGGCAACATCGAAGGCGTGAAAGCGGCGTCGTTTCTTTTTTTCGGGCAGGAACCGCAGGCACTGAGCCAGGCACAGGTTGTCACGCTCGCGGTAATACCCAACAACCCGCACAACCTCAGGTTGGGTATCCATAATGATAAAATCATTACCGAAAGGAATCTCTGGCTTCACAGGCTTTCACGAAAAGGGCTGTTCAGTAAGGATAACCTTGATGATGCCATCAGCGAACCTTTACCGGCATACCGCAGGGAAGCGCCTAAGGAAATACCACACCTTTCAATTAAATTACAACGTTCGGGAGCCTATCAATCAACGGTTTATACTTTTATAAACAGGCAGTTACAGTCGAACGCCGAAGAGATTCTGCGAGCGGAAGTCAGCCATTACCGTGCGTTCGGCATCACAAATGCTGCGGTGGTAGTTGTTGACAATAAAAGCAGGGGAGTGGTCGCCTATGCCGGTTCGGCCGGTTTCAGCGAAGCTATGTACAGGGGACAGGTTGACGGCGCTTCATCACTACGGTCACCGGGCAGTGCGCTCAAGCCTTTTCTGTATGCGCTTGCAATAAACCGCGGGCTTATCACGTCAAAAACCGTTCTCACCGATGTTCCGCTCAATTTCAACGGCTACCGTCCGCAGAACTATGACCAGAAATTCAGGGGTTTGCTTACTGCCGGAGAGGCACTGGCGCTTTCGCTGAACCTGCCGGCCGTTGACCTTGCCAACCGCATGGGAGCCGACTATTTCAATGCAAAACTGGCGCAGGCAGGTTTCAGGTGGATCGAAAAAAACAGGAAATCGCTGGGACTGTCGGTTGTTTTGGGTGGTTGCGGGGTTACGCTGCTCGAAATGGCCCGGCTCTATTGTTCCCTTGCCAACCATGGATTAGATCAGCCCCTGAGATTCAGCAAAACAGAGAAATTACCGCTCGCTGATACGCTCGTCAGCCCCGAAGCAGCCTGGATGGTCACCGATATACTCACGGGACTGAAACGTCCCGACCTGCCCACCAATTTCGACAATTCCGTCCATCTGCCGCATATTGCCTGGAAAACAGGCACATCGTACGGCCGCCGCGATGCCTGGAGCATCGGGTATAATCCCGGGTACACAGTTGCCGTGTGGGTTGGAAATTTCAATGGCCAGGGCATCCCCGAACTGGCCGGCAGCGATTTTGCCGCACCCATTCTTTTCAAAATCTTTACAGTGCTTACCTATAACAAGGCTTCGACATGGTTCGTAAAACCTGAAAAGATGGATTTCAGGCTTGTGTGTGCCGAATCAGGATTGCCGCCAAATGATTTCTGCATAAACACCGTGATGGAAGATTACATTCCGGGAGTGTCACCCAACCGCAAATGCACACACTTGAAGCCCGTGTTTACCGATGAATCAGGGACAATCTCTTACTGCCGCAGTTGTCTGCCGGCATCAGGCTATAAAACGGCGCAGTATCCTGATTTGCCACCCACACTCATGGCTTTTTATGAGCAGGAGCATATTCCTTATCAAAAAATCCCACCGCACAATCCGGCTTGTACAAGGGTCTACAGGCAGGAAGGGCCACTTATAACATCGCTTACCGACGGTAAGGAATATATTCTGTACGAAGGCGCTAAACAGCAGCTTATGCTTTCGTGCGCTGCCGCTGCCGATGCTGCCAAAGTCTATTGGTATATCAACGACAAGTTTTTTAAGGCAGCAGAACCTTCGGAAAAGGTGTTCTTTAACCCGCAGCCCGGAACCATCAAAATTTCCTGCAGCGACGATAAGGGCAGGAACAGTGATATAAAAATTACTGTAACGATGTATTAGGATTGAATCGGGAAACTTGATTTTTTGTTTCTGCCGACTTTCCATAACAATCAACACAAAGAATCCCGGGTATGTTGCCCGGGATAAATTGCCATTGATATACAAAATTTAATCTATAACTGTTTAGTCTTTGATGCAACGAACTGAAAATCCGCAGTACTTATTTGTATGATAAACACCAACAATAGGTTCATCGTATTGCATTTGAACGAACCAACCCCAGAAGGCATCTGTCGTCGATGACCACCATACACCCTGAATTCCAAGGTCATGAAAGTTGCCTTCCATGTAATTTGTGCGGTAGCCACCTGCTAGTGCTGTGAAACCTGTCGAGTTGGTTGCTCCTGTGTTTGGACTATTCCAATGAGCAGTGCCTACTTCCTTTAATGCACCCCCGGCAATACTTGAACCTCCAAGATAGTCTATTAGTATCGACCATTCGTCTATCGTTGGCACATGCCAGCCTGGAGGACATAATTTACCTCTTTTCACAGCATGACAGTTATATAAAGCTCCATAAATATCTTTATAAGTTGATTCATCATTATTGTACCAACAATAGGCACCATCATCTCCCGGACTTGTCCAGAGTACGTTGTCGTCCTCAATCAGAATGATTGTTTCACCATCATTATAATGAGTGGTTTTCAGGTTTTCGACCATCCAGGTTTGGGTGCCAATTGTTACGGTGTGATAAACATTCCCGTCAAAATCTAATACTGTCCCTTCATCACAAACTCCGACCAATTCATAAATAACATCGAATGATGCAGGCGGGCCGTTACCGGTTACCTGTAAGTTAAAATTATATTCATCGCAGCCTGCCCATTCATCCGGCAGAGGAACGGAATATTCGCCCCATTCATTGGGTACAACCAATCCTCCCGTCCAGGATGATGTTCCGTTGATCACCAGGTCTGACCATCCTTTTGTACTGCGCACCCTGAGCACAAAACTGGTTTCTGTATTGTAATAAATAATGTCAACCGTTTTGGAAAATTGCCCGTTTCCCCAGGTGATGGTTTTTGAATCGGATTTCTCGAAATACTGCATCGGTATAACTGTCAGGTTGATACATACATCACAACCCGTGTAGGTTGATTTCGGGAAATTATTAGCGGTTGTCACCTCTGGCACCTGATCCCTCATAACCTCCTTTTGACAGGAATAGATGATGGCCACGCTAACCAGGACGCCAATGGTTGAAATAAAAAGCTTTAATGTTTTCATGTTTAACATGCTTAATGATAGAAGAGTAGTATAATGCCTGGATTGCAAATGACTTTATTACAGTATCATTGTAATAAATTTGAAATGCTTTAGATAGTGGACTCAATCTTTGATACATCTAACACCGAATCCAAATTGGAATCCGCCCCATGAGGTGGCAAATAAATTGTACCGGCTGATTATACTCATATACCAGGCTTGGGTCGGGTCGTTTGGATTAAGTTCAAATGCCCAAAAATTAGCGCTGACCAGCATACTCAAATAAGTCCCTGCCTGATCATTCGCCCTTTTTCCATTTCCAACCGCAGTAAATCCAAACTGGTTGGTAGCATAATCGTTCGGTGATGCCCAATGCAGCGTTCCTTTTTCGGCCAGCCGGGCTCCTTTATTGGTCCCACCTGCGTAGTTTCTCAGGGTAATCCATTCGGCTAAAGTTGGAACATGCCATCCTGCGGGAGCTAACTTTCCTGAATTGACAGCATAATAATTGTAAAGAGCGCCGTATGGATTTTGATATTCTGCATTATTGTTGTACCAGCAATATCCAGGAGTGGTGAGCGAAAACCAATCAGCACCTCCCGTGACATTTGGAATTACTTCCCCGTCATTGAAATGGGTCGTTCTTAGGTTTTCGATCATCCATCGTTGAGTTCCAATTTGCACCGTATGATAAATATTGCCATCAATATCGGTTACGGTAGGGCAAACTCCAACCAGGTCGTATTCAACCACAAAATCTGCGGACGGGCCATTGCCAACTACCTGTAAGTTAAAATTGTAATCGTCGCATGCCTGCCATCCTTCGGGTAAGGGAACAACATAATTTGCCCAAATATTTGGCTCAACAGGACCATTGGTCCACGATGATATACCATCGATTACAAGGTCTGCCCATCCAGCGGTGCTTTTTACCCTGAGAATAAAATCGGATGCGGTATTGTAATACTGGATGTAAATCGTCTTGTTATGGTTTCCATTACCCCAGGTTACGGTTTGGTTTTGCGACATCGGATAATACTGCACTGGGTTGGCAAGCAGGTTGATGCATGTTACGCAACCGGCATCTGTATTTTTCAACTCCATTAATGTTGTTTCGTCAGAAATAACAATGGATTCTGGTTCCTTCTGGCAAGAGTAGAAGGTTGTAACTATCATGATGACAGCTACCATTGAAATCAAAAATTTTGGTGTTTTCATGTCTGAATAGGTTACAGATTAGTAAATGAAATGATGATTAGCATTTGGTTTACTTGTTGATAACAACCATTTTCATCTCCCTGAAATCATCCCGTACTATCTCGAAAAGGTACAAACCGCCGGACAGGTTCTCAAGGCTGATGGTAGATGATCGCTGCTATTTCAGATTGGCTTACAATCAATTCTTATATCAGTCCCTTACAAGCCTTACTGCCATGCCATTTTTCATCGACCCGGTAACAGATGCACCAAAATTATTGTACTGGACTGACATCATAAACATTACGTAGATATTGTCAGGATTTGTCGGATGTATCGTAGATGTCCAGTACCAAGCCTGCCACAATGGAGAATTGCTGTAAGTGCCTGTGATGCCGCTCCTTGAACCTGTTGCGACTGCCGAAAATCCATACTGATTGGTGGCATATGCATTAGGGGGTGGCCAATGTAATGTACCAGTCTCTAACAAACGGAATCCTTTATCCACACCTCCTACATAATTTCTTAAGACAAGCCAGTCAGCCTGCGTAGGCACATGCCATCCGGCCGGCGCAAGGTTTCCTGAATTCACAGCATAAAAATTGTACAGAGCTCCATTCGGGTCCTTATAGGTAATGTCGTTATTGTACCAGCAATACCCCGGCGACGTTACCCCAATCCAGTCAGCTGCTTCAGTAAGGTTGGGAATGGGTGTACCATCATTAAAATGAGTCGCCTTGAAGTTTTCGGCCATCCAGCGCTGCCCGCCTATCTGCAGCGTATGGTAAACATTTCCATCGATGTCAGTTACAGTAGGGCAGAGGCCAACCAGATCGTATTCAACCATAAACTCTGCCGGCGGGCCATTGCCGACAACCTGTAAAGAAAAATTATAATCATCGCATTCCTGCCAACCTTGTGGAAGAGGAAGGGTGTCGTAGGCCAGGACGTCGGGAGCAACAGGGCCGCCAGTCCATGATGATACACCGTTGATAATGAGGTCTGAAAAGCCGTTTGTACTATTCACCCTCAGAATAAAAGCGGATTCAGTGTTGTAATAATAAATATTTACTGTTTTGGTGTGCTTGCCATTCCCCCATGTAATTTCCTTTTGTTGTCTACTCCCATAATATTTTACAGGATTTCCCAACAGGTTTATACAATTCACACAGGTAGCATTGGTGTTTTTCAATTCACTGGTGGTTGATGAGTCATCCATAGTCCGATTGGGCTCAGAATCCTTTTGACAGGAATTGATGATAGCCATGCTAACCAGGACGCCAATGGTTGCAATAAGAAGCTTAGTTGTTTTCATGTCTGAACAGATTACAAATTGATTACTGAAATGATATCTAGCCTATGGTTTACTTGTTGATAACGACTTTCTTCAACTCCCTGTAGTAGCCTTGTTCAATCCCGAACAGGTACAAACCGCTTGGCAGGCTCTCAAGGCTGATGGTGAAGGTGTTTTCTCCTTTAGCGGCCCTGGTTTCTAACGTTTTTTGCAGCCTGCCCGTCATATCGAGCAACCGCATGGACAGGGCGCCTTCGGTGAGGCTGTTAAACTCCACATTCAGCAGGGTAGATGCAGGATTGGGATACAATTTCAAAGCGGTTTCTTCATCGACATCTTCAATTGGATCAGTTTCGGCGCTCTTGTAAATAGTCGCCAGCAATGAGTAGCATTCGCTCTGGTTAAAATGGCCGGAAACGCCATAAACACGGATATAGTAGGTTCCTGCAGCTCCTTTTGTATATACAATGGACTCAGTGCCGTCAGCCATTGTGGAAGAAGTCGCAATAACCGATCCGCTGGCTTTCACCAGTTCCATTTTATAAGGACCCGGAAGATTGTATAAAGAAAGGTTAATCTTCTTCTGAGCACTGGTATTATTGAATTTATACCAATCTACATCAGTAAATGCGCTTATCACTCCCGTGACCGGCACGCTTACACTGATTGTTGTAGCTGTTGCCAGGGTATTATTGGGCTCTCCGGGGTTGTTACAACCATCGGCAATGGTTTTGAACCAGCATAGGGTTGACCAGCCTCCCGCCGTACCGCTGCAAACACCCTGAACCTGATATTCGTAAAGGCTTCCTGTCGAAAGTCCTGTCAGTATAACGCCTGAATTCACCGTATTAAGGGCAGTCCAGTCAGCGCTTCCGTAAATCCTGTACCGCAGGTTATAACTGCCTGTACCGCTTGCATTGATCCAGTTTACCGATGCGCTGTTCTGCTCAACATTCAGTGCTTGTATTGCTGTTGGCGGTTGGCAGCCCGGCAAGCCGGCTTTGCGGATTTTCTGCAGGAAGCCTGAACTATGATTTCCCGGTTCCAAATAATAAGTACCAGCGCCGGGATCAAAATCTATAGGAAGGCTTTGATTGCCCGACAGAATCAGGTTCTCCGACGGATCAATGCGGATATCCCTTGCACCGCTGCAACAGCCTACCTTGAATTCAAAAGCCCACACGAAAGCACCGGCGTTGTTCAGTTTAAGGATCACCGTGTTCCCATCGAAGGTTACCGGATTACTCAGGATATATTTGCCTGGCCCCGGGTCAAAATCGATATTCCCCCTGTAGCCTGATTTTACGTAAAGGTTGCCGGCTGCATCCATACAAAGGTCTGTGCATGTAATGAAATCAGTGGTTTTGGGACTTATCAATAAGTCTGTCCAAACGGCATTCCCGGTTGCCGGGTCTATTTTCTGTATTTCAGAGCTGGTTTTTGTATTGTAAACTCCAATAAATTTAACTGTATAGAGGTAGCCATCCTGGTGATAACATATACCCTGGATTTCGGCAACGCCAGGTACATTATAATTTTTAACCCACGAAAACTGTCCGTTCATTATTTTAAGTAAGAAAGGGTCACCATCAGCATCTGTCAGGTTATAAACTCCAGGACCGGGGTCAAAATCAACCGTGCCGCCAAAACCGCCACCAACGTACATTTCCCATCCGTTTATGGTAACATTAACCGACAGATCATGACATACAAGGTCACTATTTCCATCAATACTTCCGGCCCAGTTGAAATTGCCATCCTGATCAAGCCTGAGCAGGTATCCATCTATATTGCTGCCATTGGAGTTCAACAGGACTTCCCCGGGACCGGGATCAGCATCCATGGTACCTTCGTACTCACCTGCCGCATACACAAAGCCATCACTGCCGGCTCTTACAACGCATTTATTTCCTGCATCGAACTCCGGCGAGGCAAGTTGCTTTGCCCATAGCACAGTGCCTTCAGGTGAAAGTTTTAATATGAAATCATCACGCCCCATTTGTGCTGTGAGGGTGTATCCTCCAAAAGCAACTGTTCCATTGAAATGACCAATAACATAAATATTTCCACCGGCATCAGTGCTGATCCCACTTCCTTCGTCATCCAGTTGGCCACTGTTGGCGCCAAATTGTTGTGCCCAGAGCAGGTTGCCGTCAGGGTCCAGTTTCTGTACAAAAATTTCCCTTTCACTCTCAGATGCACTTGTAAGGGCGTAAACTCCCGGACCGGGATCAAAATCTACGTTCAGCGTATAATAGCCTGTGTAAATGATATTTCCACTGTTATCGGTTTCAATGTCGAGGATGCTGACAAACCCACCGTCGGGCATCACCTGTTTTACCCAGTCGAATTCGTGGGAATACTGCGGATAAACCCGGAGCGACATTAACAAGCTCCCGGTAAGGTAAAAGATAAGGTACATTGCTTTTTTCATAATGAGATGGTTTTGAATTTTGTGAATACTCTGTTTCCTGATCCTGTAAGTTTATAATAGCAGACAAGCAAATACCATGATATTCAGAATAGTGAAACGAAGTTACACTGCCTGTAAAGCACTGTCAATCACATGAAAGTAGATAAATGAGGTTGGGGGAGGAGAGGGACCACTAAGACACTAAGTGCACTCAGGAACACTAAGTTTAAGTTGTGCTGCGGAGGAATGAATGGGAGGGACTACACTGGGACTCAAATCAATTTCACTGTGCTCGTTGGGCCTTCGTAGTAAATTCTTTTATTAAGATAAAAATACTCCTGTGTGCCGCTCAGTGCTCTGAGTGTCTGAGTGGTTAACTATAAGGAATTCTGCCTGAATACTTTGTTGATGGCATCGGTACGCGAATGAACATGAAGCTTTTCATAGATATTCCGCACATAGGTTCTTACCGTTTCAATGCTGATATTCATCTGGTC
>JAKLFM010000057.1 GCA_022711175.1 Bacteroidota bacterium
AGCCATTGATGCGTTGCTTTACAAAAACTGGTTCTGGTGGGGACTCGACCTTATTGCCGACGGACTGGTGCTCATTTTTGTTGCCGGCACCTGGTACCTGCTGGCAAGCCTCATCACGGGCAAAAAGATATTTATGGAAAAATGGGCAAGGATTGCGCTGCTTGTCGAAATGATTGTATCGTGGTTTGTGTGGTCGCATCATCTGATGTCAGACCAGGCACAGCCGGCATTTCTCAAAATATTCTCCGGTGAAATGTTAACGGCATTCGAACTCATCACGCAGGGGTTGGCATTTTTCATCACCCTGGCTACCTTGTGGCAGGCCCGCCCGCTTAAGATGAGCAATCCGTTAAAATTCCTGCTCGGCGGCTTGCTGGGTTTTGCATTGGCTGTGCCGGCAGGCATTATGCAAGCCGACCTTGGCCTCAACCGCATACTGCACAACACACAGTGGATTGTTGGCCCTCATGTGCATGTGGCCATCCTGGTAGGCTTAACAATGACCTTGTATTCAGCTATTTACTTCCTTTTACCGATTCTTACAAACGGTGCAAAGCTGTATAGCCAGAAGTTAGCCAACTTCCATTTCTGGGCTCACCTATTGGGCGGCATAGGAATGGGCGCCTTTATGGGTATGGCCGGATTGAAAGGCATGCTCCGCAGGACTGTTTACCATAACGGCGAATTCGATTTGTATATGATACTTGCCGCGTTGGCCGGTTCGCTCCTGTTGCTCTCCTTCCTTGCCTTTTTCTACAACATTGTGATGACAGTAGGTCTAAACGGGGTGTTGGGAATTTTCTCGCCTTCGAAACTTGATAAAGACAAACTGCTCCCCGAAGAGAAATAACTTTTCCGCGGATTTGAAGAGGTTGACAGTATAAGTCAGCCTCTTCACTTTTAATAAAGACAGGCCGGCAAATAAGGTGTAATATCAGATGCTCAGTATTTCTTAACAATCTCCAATTTTTTCTTCTTCGATCATTACATTAAAAAAAACATTAATTTTGCACACCTTTTTAAGGAAGACAGATTGTCCGATGGTGTAATGGCAGCACAAGAGATTTTGGTTCTCTTGGTCTAGGTTCGAATCCTGGTCGGACAACAAACATTAAATGCTCTGTATCAAAACAATTATGTGTCAGGTCAGAGCAGCCGAATGCCACTGTAAGCCCGGGCTTGCAGCAGGTTGAAGGAATCAGGAGGGGACTTTTGTCCCCTCTTTTATTAACACCCAAAGAAAATGATCAGAGAAAGCCAGATCAGGAAACTCGTTGAAGAGCACCTTGCAGGTACAGACCGTTTTATTGTTGACGTGATCGTGAAGCCGGGCAACCGCATCCTTGTTTTCATCGACAGCGATACAGCCGTGCTTATTGAGCACTGCATTTCGCTTAGCCGGTTTATTGAAAAGCATCTCGACCGGGAAACCGAAGATTTCGAACTCAACGTTTCCTCTTCGGGCATCGATCACCCATACACACTTGCACGCCAGTACGTTAAAAACGTCGGTCGTGAGGTTTCGGTACTACTGCCCGATGGCACTAAAATCATCGGAACGCTTACATCCGCTGACAACAAAGGATTTGACGTTCTTGAAACAAAGAAAGAAAAGAAAGTCATTACCGAAATACCCCATCATTTCGCCTACAGCGAGATCAAAGAGACCAAAGAAGTAATAAAATTCTAACATTCAAATAGTTACAGCCATGTCAGAAATGGAACACATCAACCTCGTAGAAACCTTCTCCGAGTTCAAGGAATTCAAAAACATTGACCGCGAAACGCTGATGCGCATCCTCGAAGATGTTTTCAGGCATATGCTCATCAAGAAATACGGTACCGATGAGAATATTGATATCATTGTAAATGTTGACAAAGGCGACCTTGAAATATGGCGTAACCGCGAAATTGTTGCCGACGGCGAAATAGAGGATGAAAACAGGCAGATTGCATACTCCGAAGCCATCAAAATTGAGCCCGATTTTGAAGTAGGCGAGCAGGTTTCGGAACCTATCCGCATGCTTGATTTCGGACGCCGCGAAATACTTGCCATCCGCCAGAATCTGGTGGCCAAGGTTCAGGAATATGAAAAGGACAACATTTTCAGAAAATACAAGGACAGGATCGGTGAAATTGTTACCGGTGAAGTTTACCAGGTTTGGAAAAACGAAATACTGGTGCTCGACGACGAATATCTCGAACTTACTCTGCCGAAAACCGAACAGATACCCGGCGATTTTTTCCGTAAAGGCGACTCGATCCGTGCGGTTGTATCGCGGGTTGACATGAAGAAGAATTCCCCGCAAATCATACTTTCACGCACCTCGCCTGTATTTCTTGAGCGCCTGCTCGAAGCCGAAGTTCCCGAAGTGTACGATGGCCTGATCACCATTAAAAACATTGTTCGTGTTCCGGGCGAACGCGCCAAAATTGCAGTTGAGTCGTACGACGACCGTATTGACCCTGTTGGTGCCTGTGTTGGTATGAAAGGTTCACGTATTCACGGCATCGTTCGTGAGCTTAAGAATGAAAATATTGACGTGATCAACTTCACCACCAATCCGCAACTATACATCCAGCGTTCGCTCAGCCCGGCAAAAATTTCTTCCATCACTATTGATGAAGAAAACAAGAGAGCTGAGGTTTTCATGAAACCCGACCAGGTTTCGCTTGCTATTGGCAAAGGTGGACACAATATAAAGCTGGCCGGCAGGCTTACAGGTTACGAAATTGACGTTTACCGCGATACCGATCTCGACTACGAAGATGTTGACCTGCAGGAATTCAACGATGAAATTGACCAATGGATCATTGATGAACTAAAATCAATTGGCTGCGACACTGCAAAAAGCGTGCTCGAGCTTGATCTGGAAGAGCTTGTGCGTCGTTCGCAACTCGAAGAAGAGACAATAAAAGAGGTTATGAGAATTCTGAAAGCAGAGTTCGAATAGTAAAGGCAAACCAGCATACTGCAGAGTTGTGGGTTGTGAATTACCTGACACAAGCCGCATACAGAACCTGAACAAGCCAAACATACCACATAAATTCAGATTGAAAATAATATCGTACTTTTGCACACTAATTCCAAGCTATAGGCGCAACCTGGTAAACAGCATGTCAGAAGGAGCAATCACAATAAGGCTTAGTAAAGCCGCGACCGAGTTTAACGTTGGCGTTTCGACCATCGTCGAATTCCTGCATAAAAAGGGACACAAAATCGACAGCAATCCGAACACCAAACTAACTCAGGAGATGTATACCCTTCTGGTGAAGGAATACCAACCCGATAAGGCTACCAAGGAAAGCTCCAAAAAAATTGAGCTGGAATACCTGCATCATCAGGCACTCTCCATTGATGACCGCAAGCCTGCCCCTGTTGAAGAAAGCGATGAACGCGAAAGCAACGAATTGATAATCAAAACCTTCGATGTTCAAAAGCAAACCCAGGCCAAACAGGCTGCTGAGCCTGTTAAAAAACCGGAACCTGTCATAAAGCCTGAACCTGTTGTGCCCGAGCCAACCCCTGTGGTTGAAAAACTTCCAGAACCGGTGCATGCTGAAATACCGGAGGCGCCTGCAACTGTGCCGCCTTCGGTTCCTCCTGTTTCCACTCCCGAACCTGAGCCCGAAGTTGTCGCAACAGAGCCTGTTGCCGATGCCGGCGGGCCACAGTTAAAAGTGCTTGGCAAAATCGACCTTGATCAGTTTGAACAAAAAAACAAGGGAAAGAAAAAGGGTGAAAAAGGAGGCAAGAAAAAACATGAACATGCTGAAGTAGAAACCTCGCCGGTTCAACAGCCCGAAATACAACAAGTTGCTGAAACTATACCCCAGGAGACAATTGCTGAACCTGAGATTGTAACTGAAAAAACAGTTACAAGTGAAGAGAAACCTGAAATAAAACAGGAAGTCTCAGGACGTCAGGGAGTTTACACACGCGAAGACCCGAACTTTGTTAAAACCAATATTCCAACACTCGAAGGTCCTAAGGTGCTTGGAAAGATTGAACTTCCCACACCTGCCCAGCGTACCGACGGTCGCAAATTAGTAGCCTCGTCGAGCGAGGAGCATGGCAAAGGCGATAAGAAGAAAAAACGGAAGCGCATCAAAGGTAAAGGCTCACCCGTTGAAACCGAAACCACTGCGCCGAAGCCACAGGAAAACGACAGGCAACGACCGCGCAAGGATAAACGGGGACGTATTCCGGAACCGAAGGTTGAGTTATCAGAAGAAGATATCCAGAAACAAATACGCGAAACGCTGCAACGCCTGAGCGGAACCGGCAAATCAAAAGCATCGAAATATCGCCGTGAGAAACGTCTGGCCATAAGTCAGCACATGGAAGAGGAAGCCGAACGCATGGCTGAGGAAATGAAAGTCCTGAAAGTCACTGAATTCGTTACCCCCAACGACCTTTCGGTGATGATGAATGTACCTGTGACCCAAATTATTGCCACCTGCATGGCAGTTGGCATGTTTGTTTCAATCAATCAACGGCTTGATGCAGAAACCATAGCACTCCTGGCCGATGAATTCGGTTACAAGGTAGAATTCGTTAGTGTTGACGTTCAGGAATCAATTGAAGGACAGGAGGAAGATAAACCGGAAGACCTTATGCCCCGCCCGCCCATTGTTACTGTTATGGGGCATGTTGACCATGGTAAAACATCGCTTCTTGATTACATTCGCAATGCTAATGTAATTGCCGGAGAAGCCGGAGGAATAACGCAACATATTGGTGCTTATGAAGTTAAACTAGAAGATGGCCGCCGTATCACTTTCCTTGATACCCCTGGACACGAGGCATTTACCGCCATGCGTGCCCGCGGTGCACAGGTTACCGACATCGTAATTATTGTGGTAGCTGCCGACGATAATGTGATGCCCCAAACCATTGAGGCTATCAACCACGCTCAGGCAGCAGGCGTGCCAATGGTATTTGCCATTAACAAAATGGATAAGCCCGGCGCCAATGCCGAAAAGATACGGGAGGAACTTTCAAAACTCAACATACTTGTTGAAGATTGGGGCGGTAAATATCAATGCCAGGAAATTTCGGCAAAAAAGGGCACCAATGTTATGCTCCTTCTCGAAAAAGTCCTGCTCGAAGCCGAACTCCTCGAATTAAAGGCAAATCCCACACGTAAAGCGGTTGGCACCGTTATTGAGTCGGCACTTGACAAAGGACGCGGATATATTGCCAAAATGCTCGTTCAGAACGGCACATTGCGGATTGGCGATATTGTACTTGCCGGATCGGTGTTTGGCAAGGTGAAAGCAATGTACAACGAACGCAACCAGGCAATTAAGGAAGCCGGACCCGCAACACCGCTGCTTTTGCTCGGCATGACAGGTGCGCCACAGGCAGGTGACAATTTTAACGTGATGGCCGACGAGCGCGAAGCCAAGCAGATTGCCACCAAACGTCAGCAGTTGCAGCGTGAGCAGGGCATACGGACCCAAAAACATATCACCCTCGACGAAATAGGCCGCCGCATTGCCATTGGCGACTTCAAAGAGTTGAATATCATTGTAAAAGGCGATGTTGACGGCTCAGTGGAAGCTCTCTCTGATTCATTGCTGAAACTCTCTACTGAACAGGTACAGGTGAACGTAATTCATAAATCGGTTGGCGCCATTACCGAAAGCGATGTATTACTTGCTTCGGCATCCAATGCCGTTATTATCGGTTTCCAGGTTCGCCCGAGTATGAATGCCCGCAAATTAGCGGAACGCGAAGAAATTGACATTAGGCTCTACTCCATCATCTATACAGCCATCAACGAAATCAAGGCAGCTATCGAAGGTATGCTTTCGCCTGAGATCGAAGAAAAAATCACCTGCAATGTTGAGGTGCGTGAAGTGTTCCGCATTACAAAAGTCGGGTCGGTTGCAGGATGTATGGTACTTGATGGGAAGATCAACCGTAACACGCGAGTGCGCGTAATTCGTGATGGCATTGTGGTTTACACCGGAATGCTGGGATCGCTGAAACGCTTCAAAGACGATGTAAAGGAAGTTGCCACAGGATATGAATGCGGCCTCAACATCGAGAATTTCAATGATATCAAAGTAGGCGACATCATTGAAGGTTATGAAGAAATCGAAGTAAGGCGCAAACTGTAATCTTCACAGAAATAAACAAAAAAACCGGTTCATCACCGGTTTTTTTTTTCATGAAGTTCGGGTTCTATTTCACCCCCCTCTCAAAATTCACTTTGTCGCCCACAAGCGCATACGAAACCACATTACCTTTCTCATCTTTCTGAAGAAGCAGTTCAAGGTCGTCGTGCGATATGTTGTTGTATGCTTTCACTCCAACTTCAGCGAATGTCCAGATGGAAATTTCAGGAACAGACTGCGGACTTTTCCGCTGGTCGTCAACAAAAGTTTCTTCCACCTTTCCGGTAATACCTCTCCATATAGTATTCAAAGGACGATTGTCGCGGGCATTGAGTGAAGCATACTGTATTTGCTCCGAAAGCTTTACGCTGTTATATAAATCAATATAGCGGCTGCCGTAAAACTGGCTTTGCCTTATGAACAGAAACTCAGGAGCAACCTGCTGTTTAGAAGTGACTTTGTTTTGAGCCAGCAGCGTCATCATGGGAACCTCTGTCCTCACCTCGAGGGCCGTAACAGTCTTTTCGGAATTATTTTCCGGCCTGTTCCTATTGGTAACCACAGCAGTTTGTTGAGCAATATCGTCAGAGGATTTATTACTAATGTTATTCGAAATATTCAGTTCTGGCTGGTATGATTTTTCGGGCAATTGAGGAACCACAACCGGTTTTGTATTGGTTATAACATTAACTGCCACCTGGTTGCCGGGCTGATTGTTATTCCAAACAGAATAAACCCCGAAGAAAATCAGCATGACAGCTGCAGCCGACATGGCATAGTAAACAATCCTGTGCAGCGGGACGACATTGTGTTTGAGCGAAGCTTTTGCGGGAAAAACAATTGATTTGTCAGGTTGCAGCCTGGCCATTTTGTAGAGTTTGCGCTCGCTTTCAATTTCGGGATTCGTTTCAACAAATTCATCCATTTCACTGGCTTCAGCCGAAGTTAAAAGCCCTTCAACCTCTTTTACAAGGAATTCCTCGTAATTCGATTCGTTGACTGTGCCTGCCGGGATCGCTTTATGTTTCAGCGCATCTTTTTGTGCATAAACAACCTGATTATCAGCTACAAGACGAGTGTGTCCGTATATCCGGCGGTCTGTTTCAAATTGAGGATGCTCCTGCAAGAAGACATCCAACTGTGCAAGCACTTCGGCCGTAAGCAGGCCTTCGGTTTCAGCAACCAGGTATTCCTCAACATTCACGAGGGTGACAGGCCCGGAGTATGCTCCTGCATTTACTTTCAGGATTTGCTTGCCGGCAAAACGTACTGACTCGTCAGCAGACAACGAAATATTTTCGAACTCTTCAAATGGTTCCTTCAGATCAGCATTCAGCCCGACAAAAACAAGCACTTCGGCCATCTCCTCAGGGTTCAGAGCCCCCTCGTGATAGTCGAGAAAGTATGCTTCGTAATTATCGCGGTTGATTTTCATCTGTTCTGTTTTCTTAATCCTGCCAACTTCAAACTTTAAACTTTAAACTTCAAACTCTACACCACCAGGTCCAGTTTCCCGATATATTGTTTAAGAAACGTACGAGCCCTGAAAATATAAACCTTCACCTGCGACTCATTCAGCCCGGTTATCTCCCCTATTTCATCATAAGCATAGCCTTCATAATCCCGAAGAAGAATCACTGTTCGCTGTATTTCAGGCAGTTTGGCCACAGCTTCATCTATCACTTCCTTGAGGTCGTTATAACTGTTGCTGCTCTGCAATTCCGATTCGTATGTTCCGTCCATTTCGCTGTACCTCTTGTTCCGGCGAATGTGGTCGATCATGGTATGATAAGCCGTTGTAAAAAGATAGGCTTTGGCTTTTTCATAACTGATCTCCTTCACCCTTTCCCACATGCGCACAAACGATTCCTGCACGATATCGTTGGCCGTGTCATCATCCCTTATATTCTTCAGGATGAAGCGGTAAACCCCGTCGGAGTATTGATCGGCACACGAATTGTACTCTGCTACCGTCATGCGTTTATTGGTTAGTTGATCGCTTTCGGAAGTATTACGGTTTTGGAAGGTATAAAGTTACAACCGCTCTAAAATATTCCGTAGAAATTTTGTAAAAAAAGGCGCTTTGACAAAACCGAGGCCAAAAAAATATTAATGCGCAGTATAGATCACTTTGCCAACACGTTCAATGTGTTTTCTTAACTCTGCATTTTCAATACTTTCGAAATGAACAATATCAAAGAAATATGGTATCGGCAGTTTCTCATTCAGAAGAGCTTTGAGATTTAATGCCTGTTCGGGTGTGCAATTTTTGCCTTGTATGGCAAGATCAATATCGCTTCCGGGCCTGCTGTTTCCTTTTGCCCTGCTTCCGAACAATAGCACCTTTTCAATCTCCCTGAATGAAGCCAGTGCCTGCATCAGGTAGTCGAGCGTTGACTTTTCTATACCCGTATCAATCATATTTTTGCCAGGAGAAACTGGTAAACTTGTGAAATAGCGCTAAAATATTTCCCGCGAATAAGCGTGAACACCAACTCTACTGTTGCTTCATCATAGGTATGCGACAGAAGGTTTCTTTTCTCAAGCATGTCCATCCAGGTTTCGCCATCACTGATCAATTCATACCTGAACGACTCTTTTATCACATCCCTGGGAAATCTTGCATCAACATCATTCTGAAAAAGATAGTCTTTCAATGTTTTCCATGCCAGTTCAAAAGTCATCTCAAAAACCTGAACAATGCCGGCTCTTTCAATTTCGTTCAACTCAGGTTTTACAACTGCTTTTTCGAGCAGAAGATAAGATTTCCCGAAATTAGAGAACCTTTGTTTCCATCGTATGTCAAGTTCTTCCATGAGTTTCCTGAATTATACAATTATATTTCAAAGTTACTACCTTGAAACAGAATTCCAATCTAAAATAAAAGTTTGGTTGAAAAATGAGACTAATCCAGCTTGAGTACAGCGAGGAAAGCGCTTTGCGGAACTTCCACCGTTCCTATCTGGCGCATCCGCTTCTTACCTTTTTTCTGCTTCTCAAGTAGCTTGCGCTTTCGGGTGATATCGCCGCCATAACATTTGGCGGTGACATCTTTCCTTACAGCCTTAATGGTTTCGCGGGCAATGATCTTACTGCCGATCGCCGCTTGTATGGCAACATCGTATTGCTGCCTTGGGATAAGCTCTCTCAGTTTTTCACATATACGCCGGCCGAAATCGTAGGCATTATCGCGGTGAATAAGTGTTGACAAGGCATCAACCGGTTCGCTGTTCAGAAGTATATCGAGCTTTACCAGCGCGGCTTCCTTATATCCCGAAATATGGTAATCAAATGATGCATACCCTTTTGAAATGCTCTTGAGTTTATCGTAAAAATCGAAAACTATTTCACCGAGTGGCAGTTCAAAATTCAGCTCCACGCGGTCCTGGGTTAGATAGACCTGGTTTTTAAGGGTCCCGCGTTTATCAAGACAAAGCTTCATAATCGGGCCGGTGTACTCCGACTTGGATATTATCTGGGCAAGAATATATGGTTCTTCAACGTGGTCGATGGTAGTAACGTCGGGCATTCCCGAAGGATTGTGTACTTCCGTCTCCTCCCCTTTCGTGGTAATGACCTTGTACATTACGTTGGGCACCGTGTTGATGATATCCATATCGAACTCACGGTCGAGGCGCTCCTGCACAATTTCCATGTGCAACAACCCGAGGAAGCCGCAGCGGAAGCCAAAACCCAATGCGGCCGATGATTCCGGCTCGAACGAAAGAGCCGCATCATTGAGCTGAAGCTTTTCGATGGAAGCGCGCAAATCTTCGTAATCATCACTGTCAGTCGGGTAAATACCGGCAAATACCATGGGTTTCACGTTCTTGAAACCTTCAATGGCTTTATCACAAGGATTCTCGGCATGGGTGATGGTATCACCGACCTTGATCTCCTTCGCTGTTTTGATACCGGAAATTATGTAACCCACATCACCGGCGCTCAGCGACTGGCAGGCTTCAGGCTTCAGCCGCAGTATGCCTATCTCGTCGGCATGGTATTCACGCTGGGTAGCGACAAATTTCACAAAGTCATCGTGATTTATCGTTCCGTTCATCACTTTGAAATAGGCGATTACCCCGCGATAAACATTGAAGAGTGAATCGAAGATAAGCGCCTGCAGCGGGGCCGCCGGATCACCCTTGGGCGGAGGAATTCTATGGATGATGGCTTCCAGTATATCATCTACCCCGTATCCTGTGCGGGCACTGGCGCGGATAATCTCCGAAGGCTTGCAGCCGATCAGGTCAACTATCTGATCCTCTACTTCATCGGGCATGGCGCTGTCGCTGTCGATCTTATTGATAACAGGTATGATCTCCAGGTCGTGGTCAAGGGCGAGGTAGAGGTTCGAAATCGTCTGTGCCTGTATGCCCTGGGTCGCATCAACCACCAGCAATGCACCTTCGCAGGCTGCAATGGCGCGCGAAACTTCATATGAGAAATCCACATGGCCGGGAGTGTCGATGAGGTTAAGCTTGTATTTCTTGCCTTCAACCTCATAATCCATCCTGATGGCGTGGCTCTTGATGGTAATGCCGCGTTCACGTTCGAGGTCCATGTCGTCGAGCACCTGGTCCTGTTTTTCACGGTCAGTAATAGAGCCTGTCATATCGAGCAGACGGTCGGCCAGGGTGCTTTTTCCATGGTCGATATGGGCTATGATACAGAAGTTTCGGATATTTTCCATCGGGTGCAAAAGTACAAAAAGAGCTGTTTGGTTTGATATAGTTCCGACGATTGGCAAGACGATAGGCGAATAGACAGCAATGCAACCGCTAACGCCCATTTCTTACGTTTCTCCTAAACGAAACAGGAAAATATAAGTGCAAAAAAATATTCCTGCATTAATTGTAAATATTAAGGATTTGCCCTATTTTTGATTCATAGTCAATCATATTATTAATAACCAATCAAATTTCAATCATCATGAAAAAATTACTTATCTCGTGCGTAAGCATTCTGCTGTTCCAGGTTTCAGCCATCTCTGCAGTGTTCAATATTCCTGGGTTAACTGATCCTTTACCTTTGTATAGAAATAGTCAGGTTACTTTGAATGGTACCCTTGATATGAGTAGCATCGTACAAATAATCGGCTATAAAATTCAAGTTGTCTCATCTAACAGCAATGTAGTAAATGCCTGCATATCTTTTAATGGCGGCTACTGTGCACCTGAGACAGGCTCCTTCGCTTATTCAACTATACCATATCCATTCTCAATAACAATAACTTCAACTTCTTCTGCTGCCTGTTTGCAAGAGGCTGTAATTACAATGTATTTAAATAAGGCTACTGGTGGTAATCTGAGTAGTAAGACAATTAACATCTCAATTGTGAATCCTGTAATTTCCGGTAATATTAATTTTTGCGGAGCAACTGCGAACACTTTCTCTGGTTCTGTTGGTACTGCGACAGTATCAATAAATAAACCGGGTTGGAAAGTGAACGGGCAAACTCCGCCGTCAAGCATAAGCACTAGTTCATTCACCGTCACATCTCCTGGAGGGAATGACAATAATGTAACCATGACTATCAACGGTAATAATTACTGCTCACCGGTTGTAAAAACCCTCAGAACCCAAGCAAATATCCCACTTCAGCCAACGGATATTGCTTATGCAACAATTTACGGTTGTGAATATTCGCTTTCGACGAACAATTTAGGAGCAAGTGTCTATCAATATGAATGGGCTGTAAATTCAAATTTCTCAACCTATGAGATAACTACAATTAACACGACAACAGCTCTACCTGGTCTTGAACTGGAGCCTTGCATCTCAACTCCCGTTTATGTTAGAGCCAGGAATTCCTGTAGTATTGGGGAACATTACTCTGAAAACATCACATTCCCATCATTACCATGTTGCCAGATGACAGGATGTTGCGGCTACGGAGACCAAATGAACGGTGGCGACAAGGAGTTTTCGGTTGTTTATTACCGTGAAACAAATCAAATTCATATCGAATACATTGGCGAACAGGAATTTACAACGGCTAACATATTTGTAATGTCGTCTCAAGGCAGGGTATCCGAAAAATATCAAATGAATGAGAGAACCATAGATTTACCTGATAACTGTATAGTGAATGGGATGAACCTAATCAATATTGACCATGGATATAAGATTCATTCATTTAAACTGATTAAATGATGGCACTTCGGGTAATGTTAATCATAGCCCTATTTTCAGGCATCTCAATCTCAGCTATTGCACAATCATCTCAATCCATATTCCGTTTTGGAATTTCATGTGGTAGCAGCATTTCGCAATTTGTAAAACCCTACAAAGCATCCTATGAAAAACCTAAAGCTGGTATATACCCGAAAGCATTCTGTAGACTACCGCTCAAGCATGGGTTTTGGCTACAAACCGAAGCCGGATTGGTTGATAATGGTATTATTGTTGTTTGGAATAACGACTCTATCTACCAGCGACTTGTTCAATCGCGATATTTTATTCAGTTTACCGAGATAGCGGGCTATTCAAAATGCATCAGCCGTAAACATACACTATACATGAACCTTGAAGCAGGATTGTTTTACAGTATCTATCTTTCTTCATTCGAGCATAATTACACAAAAGATAAGATAACAAACACAGCTTACGAAACAAAGGAATGGAATAATTTACTCGAAGATTACCCAATTTACCGTTCACAAGCCGGTATATCGACGGGCTTTGGGCTCAGCAAACCATTAGGATACGGGATACTCTTATTGGATTTCAGGTATGACTGTTGCCTGACACCTATTTTTCGGTTGCCGCCAGGTTTAGTTACAGATTTGCCTTATAAAGAATACTATCAGCTTTATTCACTGTCAGCTGGCTTTATTTTCGGCAAGAACAATAAAAAGCATTAACTCAGTATTTTTCAAAAGTTGAAGATTCGATGAAAGAGCCAAAATAATGATACGCAAAGTAATATTAATTATAGCCTTATTATCAGGCATTTCAATCTCAGCCATTGGGCAACCATCTCAACCCATATTCCGCTTTGGGCTTTCCTGCGGGAGCAGCATTTCGCAAATTGTAAAACCTTACGAAGCATCCTATGAAAAGCCCAAAGCCGGCATATACCCGAAAGCATTTTGCAGGCTACCGCTCAAGCATGGGTTTTGGTTGCAAACCGAAGCCGGATTGGTTGATAATGGTATTATTGTTGTTTGGAATAATGACTCTATTTACCAACGTCTTGCACAATCAAATTACTTTGTTCAGTTTACCGAGATAGCCGGTTATTCTAAATGCATCAGCCGGAAACAGAACATATTCCTGAACCTTGAAGTTGGATTGTTCTACAGCTTGTATCTTTCTTCGTTTCACCATGATTATACTTTAGAAAAGATAACAAATGATGTTTATGACATTAGAGAATGGCGAAGTATACTCGAACGCCCTAATGTTAACCGCTCACAAGCAGGTGTTTCAATGGGTTTTGGGTTCAGCAAAACATTAAGATACGGGAAATTGTTTCTGGATATCAGGTATGACCGTTGCCTGACGATTATTGCACATTTGCCGCCGGATATAATTACTGATTTGCCATATAAAGCATACTACCAGCTTTTTTCTGTTTCGACCGGGTTTATTTTCGGTAAAAACAAGGTAAAGAAATAATTGGTAAATTCTGTTAATTGATTTGATTGTACGTTTTTAATATGCAAGGCAACATCTCTACCGTAAAATCCTGAAGATCGAACTAAAACCTGCCGGGATTTGTTACTCTTCGAAGATTTCTGAGTATCTTTGCAGCGCATTTTAATAATACATACACTTACTTAAAAATCAATATATTATGACAAAAATTAAAGTTGGTATCAATGGATTTGGCCGCATCGGCCGCCTTGTTTTCCGTGCCTCCATTCTTCGCGACGACATTGATGTGGTAGCTATCAACGACCTTATTGATGTAAACTACATGGCTTACATGCTTAAATACGACACCGTTCACGGTCAGTTTAAAGGTACCGTTGAGGTAAAAGACGGACACCTGGTTGTTAACGGCCAGACCATCCGCGTTACCGCATGCAAGAACCCCGCTGAGATTAACTGGCACGAAGTTGGCGCTGAATATGTTGCCGAATGCACCGGATTGTTCCTCACTAAGGAAACCTGCCAGGCTCATGTTGACGGCGGAGCAAAACGCGTCATTATGTCGGCGCCTTCGAAAGACGATACTCCCATGTTTGTTTACGGTGTCAACCATAAAAAATACGCCGGCGAACAGTTTATCAGCAATGCAAGCTGCACCACCAACTGCCTTGCACCGCTCACCAAGGTTATCAATGATAACTTCGGCATTGTTGAAGGCCTCATGACCACTGTTCATGCCACGACTGCCACACAGAAGACCGTTGACGGTCCTTCGGCAAAAGACTGGCGCGGCGGACGTGCTGCTGCAGGCAATATCATTCCTTCGAGCACCGGAGCTGCCAAGGCTGTTACCAAGGTCATCCCCGAACTCAAAGGCAAACTCACCGGTATGTCGTTCCGCGTTCCTACGCTCGATGTATCGGTAGTTGACCTTACCTGCCGCCTTGAGAAAGCCACCACCTACGATGAAATTAAAGCCGCTGTAAAAGCTGCTGCCGATGGCGAACTGAAAGGTATCCTCGGATATACCGCCGATGCAGTGGTATCGAGCGATTTTATCGGCGACAGCCGCACTTCAATTTTTGATGCCGAAGCCGGTATCATGCTGAATGCCAACTTCGTGAAACTCATTGCCTGGTACGACAATGAATGGGGTTACAGCTGCAAGATCCTCGATATGATTAAACATATGAGCACTGTCGCTTAATTTAATTCTTCGAAATATTGAAAAGCTGCTTTCGGGCAGCTTTTTTTATTTCATCAGCTTCCTGATATACTGGTAATCCAGGTAATAAAGAACCCTGATCGAAAAACTATTGGCCTGCGGCGTATTGAAAGTACGGTCAAGGTTGTCGAAATAGTTGCTGATCATCCTGTTGTCGAAAGAGTTGATGGCGTTTTTCCAAACAACACTCAGTTCGCTGCCGGGGGCAAAGTACCATACAAACTGGGCATCAGCAGTGAATGCATTAAAATTTATATCGTGATCACCCTGGTAATCAGAATTCTCGAGCGAGCCATCGTGCTTCAGCGAGTAGTACCGGTCGTAATCAACCTGCGACCAGTAATGCCTAAGCCTGAGTGTAAGCGATGTCCGCGTACTGAAGGTATAACGACCCGCCAGCATTGTATTCAGGGTAGCAACATTCCTCTTCCCAAAGAAAATGGTTGGTTGCATGAGCGAGTCGAACGCCGTGTTAACCCAGCCGTAATCATTATAAGTTTTGCTGTATGTTACATCGAGTGTCAGAGTTGCCCTGTCGCTGAACCTCATGCGTGGTGTAAGTTCCAGCTCCCATCCATGCGAATTGTTTTCGGGCATGGTCAACCAGGTTGCCTGCCACCTCACATAAAATGGTTTACGTGAATCGGTCGCCACAATGGCGTCGAGGTTATAATAGGCAGGTTTCCGGTAAACCGAGCCCCATATCCTTGGCTCATAATAATCGCGGAATCCAAGTGGGCTGGCCGTAAAAACGAAATGTGATATCCAGTAATTACTGTACGTTGTTTTATTGGCTGCTTCAAGACCAAAATACTTAAACTTTGATGACTCAAAAAGTGTGTTGTACATGCTGGTGAGCCGTGTGGTTGTGTTCACCATGATGCCTCTTGGCTTTTGTTCAATATAATAGAGATGCAGGGTATTTGAAGCGTAATTGTTGTTCAGCAGAAAACCCATGTCATTCGGATCATACACTTTGTCGGCCTGTTCCCTGATGATGTAATACTGGAACTTACCATTGGGCTTTGAAACATTGAATTCCAGCGCGTGGCCTGTATTTGGTTTTTCACCACCGGCCAGTTTATTGCTTAGGTTTAACCGCCCAAAAACGGCGAAAGTGCTCTTTTTGTTGCAAATGCGCGTCTCAGCCCCGGTAACATTGGCCAGGTAATCGTCCTTGGGGCTCAGGTAATTGGTGTTGATAAGTGTGACATAGGAGTTATTCTTCAGGTTCTGGTCGAGAACCATGACATTATAATTGGTGAAAGGCTGGGAAAGTATCTTCCGGTTCTCTCCGGTTTCGGTATTCTCAATTTTCGCCCAGGTGCTGGTTGTCATGGCATTGAAAAATCCTGCGCCAAGCCCTTTTGCATTCCGGCCCGACAGTTTGGTAGCATTGATGATACGCGTTTCATCCGGATTACTCTTAATTATTTCAGTCTCTGCAAGTTGGCCACCTACAGAATAATAGTTCCTGGGAGTGGCGCCTACTCTTCGTGAGTAAAAAATTCCGCATTTATCGAACATTTCAGTACTCTCGGTAAAGAATTGCCTTTTTTCGTCGTAACGAACTTCGAAAGGCGAGAGGTTCAGTATCTTATCGTCGCTTTGAACCTGTCCGAAATCAGGGATGAGCATCATGTCAAGAGTATAGCTTTCATTGAGCCCGAAACGCAGGTCAATACCGCCCCTGGCTATTGACGCCCATTTTGACATGGAAGGGTCCCTTTCAATGTAGCCTGCCACATATGGCGTAACCGAAAGGCGCAACGGTGGATCAATATTTTCCATACCAGCCACTTCACCATAATATTTAAAAAGGTCCTGCTGAACCGTATTATCAACAAAGCACCACGTTGACCATTCATTGCGGCGCTTCAGGTTCCGCCACATGTTGATGCCCCAGACCTGTTTTTCGGCTTTGGGAAAACGCAATGCAGAGTACGGGATTTTTAATTCAACAATCCATGCCGTATCGGTAATCCTTGCAGCAGACTCCCAAACGGCATCCCAGTTTATATCCTGTCCTACCACCGAATACTTGGTATCGTTCTGTATTCCGGCCGGACTTACCTTGAATTCGTACATATTCAAGGCGTCGTTATAAGGAAGGATGTCGAAGGAGATGTAATCGGTATTTAAAAGTTCGATCTGGTCGCGTTTTCCCAGTTCCCGGCAAATGCTGTCAGGATGAGGATCGTACATAACTGCTGAAGCATAGAAAGCAACATCATCATATGCAAACCTGACCTCGGTAGTGAAAGGCGCTTTCAAACCGTTAACCGGACTGTACTCGGTGAAGTCGCCGGCAACAGGCAGCGTTTGCCAGAAAGGTTCATCAAGGTAGCCGTCTATCTTTGGCGAGGTTTCGAGCCTCATGGCTTCAATAACTTTCCTGGTTTTAATGGAGGTATCGCCTGAAATGATACCAGCCCTGGTATAACCTGTAATCATCAAAAGGAAAGCTGCCAGAACCTGAAGCTTTGCACTGTGTAAGTACGACAATGTCATGCAGGATTTTTTTGAAATAACCCGGCAATGATAAAGAATGTATTTATGCAGGAAAATTCTTTTCGACCGCCGTTACAGAAAATCCGGTGACACGGCTTAAAAACTCTGCAAAATAATTTTACGGACTAACGCATAATCGTTTGCTCCCTGCCCGGACCTGCTGAGAGAATATCAATCGGCAGGTTTACCGATCGTTCGATAAAGCGTATGTATTCTGAAAGTTTTGCCGGCAGCACACCGAAATTGGTCAGGCCTTTAAGTGATGTTTGCCAGCCTTCAAAAGAGCGATAAACCGGTTTTACATCGCCGCTCAGGGTTTCAAAAGTGAGTTCAGGGTTCTCCATACCATCAATCTTGTATGCAGTGCAGACTTTCACTTTTTCAAAATCGTTCATTACATCGGCTTTCATCATCACCAGGTCGGTTACACCGTTGAGCATCACTGCGTAACTGAGGGCAGGCAGGTCGAGCCAGCCGCATCGCCGCGGACGGCCGGTGGTTGAACCAAATTCATTGCCATTTTGACGTAGCAATTCGCCGGTTTCATCATTTAGTTCTGTCGGAAAAGGACCGCTGCCCACGCGAGTGCAATACGCTTTGAAAACACCGTAAACTTTGCCTATAGCTGTAGGCGGAACACCCAGTCCTGAGCATACTCCTGCTGTAATGGTATTGGAAGATGTTACATAAGGATACGATCCGAAATCCACGTCGAGCAGGCTTCCCTGTGCTCCTTCGGCCAGTATGCGTTTGCCTTCGGCAAGGGCATGATTGATAAACAGTTCGCTGTCGATCAGTTCATATTCCTTCAAAGATTCAACAGCTTCGAACCATTTCTTTTCATACTCTGCGACGGGCATCTTATCAATTTCCTGCTTCGAAATATCGAAATCATAGTTTTCGAGTATGCGCAGATGCCTGTCCTTTAAAGCATTATACTTTTTATTGAAATCAGAAGAGAGAATATCGCCGAAACGTATCCCGAAACGGGCTGTTTTATCGGTGTAACAGGGTCCAATCCCTTTAAGTGTGGAGCCTATCTTCCCTTTTCCCATTGCTGATTCGTAGGCTGCATCGAGCAGGCGATGTGTCGGCAGGATGAGATGTGCTCTTTTGCTGATGCGAAGGTTAATTTTCGGTTGAACCCCTTTTGCTTTGAGTGCAAGAATTTCGTTATGAAGGATAAAGGGATCGGCAATAACGCCGTTGCCAATTACATTGATCTTGTCGGCATGGAAAATACCGGATGGAATGGTATGCAGCACATGCCTGTCGCCACCAATTTCGAGGGTATGGCCGGCATTGGGGCCGCCCTGGAAACGGGCAATTATGTCGTAACGGGGGGTGAGGACATCAACAATTTTTCCTTTGCCTTCGTCGCCCCACTGAAGGCCTAATAATACATCTATTTTCATGGTACTGGCACAAAATAATGGAGCCCAAAGGACCCCGGTTTCGATGTGTAAAGGTAAAGATTAAAGCCAAACGCTTTCGGAAGATGCAACCGAAATATAGGATAGTTATGAACCGGCGACTTTGCCTGGCTCCTCTTTATGCCCGTAAAAAGTAAGGGCGTGATGGGTAATTTTCACACCCAGCGATTTTTCAACAGCTACGAGGATTTCGTGGATGCGTGGATCGCAGAATTCGAGCACTTCGCCAGAATCAAGGTTGATAAAATGGTCGTGCTGCTGAAATTTGAAGGACTTCTCAAACTGAGCACAATTGTTCCTGAACTGGTGCTTGGTAACCAGGTTGCAACTAAGCAAAAGGTCAATTGTGTTGTAGAGTGTGGCACGACTTACCCTGTACTTGTTGTTCTTCATCTGGATATAAAGCGTTTCAATGTCGAAATGGCCGTCAGTGTTATAAATCTCTTTGAGAATGGTAAAACGCTCGGGAGTTTTGCGATGTCCCAACTTTTCAAGGTATTCGGTGAAAATCTTTTTTACCGTATCAAAATTTACACGTTCATTTTCCTGCGACATGATGAAATAAATTTTCTATAAAGGTACAACAAATATCCTATCTGGACTTGGTATAAATAAAAATAAATTTATTGCACCCAGATATTCATCTGTTTGATTTACTGCCCATTATGATAACAGTTGTTAATCGCTTAATAAACACCACAGGAAATATTGACTTTTTCTTACTAAACTCTTTAATAATAGAGCATTGCGATTATTTGTCGCGTTTTAAAATCCTGCTCACAGTTGAAACATTGTTTATTTTCTTGATTTCGGTGGTAAGCCTGCTTATATCAATTGTGTCGTGAACAAACAGACTGATGGTGGCTTCGAACACGTCGCCCGAAGTTTCGATATGGAACAGCCTGATATTGAAATGCATTTCCTCGCTGATAACATTTACCAGTTCATAGATGATCCCTTTACGGTCGATACCTGTAACCTTGAGGCTTGCCTGGTATGTTTTTAGGTGGCGGTTGGGCCAGCGCGGCGAAATCATCCGTTTGGCGTGCCTCGACATGAGTTCGATGGCTTCGGGGCAATGTGTGCGGTGCACCTGTATGAAACCGTCGGGAGGCACATAGCATACAATATCATCGCCCGGCAATGGCTGGCAGCAAGTGCTTACGGCAAAATCAATGTCATCAAGATCGGGGATCACCGGCAGCATGTTTGCCACCGATATTTCGCTTGCCGGCAGTGCTTCATCATTATTGCCCTGCGAGGTTTCGCGCAGCCCCGACTTATGTTTAAGGCAGCAATCGCGGACATCGTTGAGGCTGATATCGTTTTTTGCCACCTTGTAATAAAGATCAATGTGGCTCGACAAACCATAATACCCCATAAACCTTGTGAGATTGGCCCGTGTGAACCTGATTTTCAATTCCTTGAAATAAGATTCCATCAAATTACGGCCTTCGTCAACAAACTCTTTACGCTGCTCTTTAAGGGTCTCCTTGATGTATGTTTTAGCTCGCACGGTATAAGCCCAGTTGAGCCATTCCTCCTTGGGCGAACCTTTTTTTGAAGCAATTATCTCTATCTGGTCGCCGCTTTTAAGCGTATAGTTAAGCGGCACCAGTTTATGGTTCACTTTAGCTGCAATACAATTGTTACCGAGTTGGGTATGAATGTTATAAGCAAAATCGAGAACCGTGCTTCCTGCCGGCAACGACTTAATTTCGCCCCGGGGAGTAAATACAAAAACTTCGTCGGTAAACAGGGTTAACTTAATATCGTCGAGGAAGTTAAGTGCATTTGAGTCGGGAGTACGAAGAATTTCCCGCACTTTGGCGAGCCATTGATCGAGGCCGGTTTCGTTAATACGCTCCCGGTCGCTGAGTTGCTTGTATTTCCAGTGGGCTGCATAACCGCGTTCGGCTATTTCATGCATACGGCGTGTACGAATCTGAACCTCGACCCATTGGCCGGTTTGGCTCATCACAGTTGTGTGCAATGATTCATAGCCATTGGCTTTGGGAGTCGAAATCCAGTCGCGAAGCCTGTTTTGCTTGGGGTTATAATGATCGGAAACAATGCTGTAAACCTGCCAGCAGTTTATCTTTTCCAGCTCGGGCGGCGAATCAATGATAATACGAACGGCAAAAAGGTCATAGACTTCCTCAAAAGGCACCTCTTTGGCCTGCATTTTTTTCCAGATGGAGTAGATAGATTTTTCACGACTGTCGATCTCAAAGCTTAAACCGCTGGATGCCAACGACTTTTTGATAGGAAGGATAAACCGTTGGATGAATCGTGAACGTTCGTATTCGGTGTCATGAAGTTTTTGAGCCAGCGTATTATAAACTTCCGGCTCGGTGTATTTCAGCGCCAGGTCTTCGAGTTCACTCTTTATGGCATACAAACCCAGCCGGTGTGCCAGCGGGGCATAAAGGTAGAGTGTTTCGGCTGCTATATTCTTTTGCTTGCGGGCAGGCATGGCATCGAGGGTGCGCATGTTGTGCAGGCGGTCGGCAAGTTTAATGAGGATTACACGCACATCGTCAGAAAGCGTGAGCAACATCTTTTTAAAGTTTTCGGCCTGAGCCGATGACTCCATG
>JAKLFM010000058.1 GCA_022711175.1 Bacteroidota bacterium
GTACAGATACCTATATACGCAAGTAGATTCGGGTGTTGCCTTGCTGGGTAATCTGATTCTTAATCTGTAGTGCTAAGCTGTTCGATAGTTGAGATGATCAGCTTGTTGAGCATCACTTCGGCCTTGCCCGCAGTTGCCAGGATGTCCTCAATATCAGCAGGTTGAAGATTGTCAGGATCACATTCGTCAGTTATTACCGAAATGGCAGCACAGGGTAATCCCATGTGATTTGCGGCGATAACTTCGGGCACGGTTGACATACCAACTACATCGGCGCCAATCATCCTGAGGTATCGGTATTCGGCGCGCGTTTCGAGGTTGGGTCCTGGCACCGCAGCATAAATGCCGTTATGTATGGGAATGCTGTTTGCCTGGGCTTGCTTGAGAATCAGCCTGTTGAGTTTCGAAGAATACGGACTGCTCATATCAGGGAAACGCGGTCCGAGTTGTTCATAATTCTTACCGGTGAGCGGATTTGCCGGCAGCAGGTTAATATGATCATCAATGAGCATAAGGTCGCCTTTGCGGTAATGTAGATTCAGGGCGCCGGCAGCATTCGATAACAAGAGATGCTCAATGCCAAGCACTTTCATTACTCTAACCGGAAAAACAATTTGTTGCATTGCGTATCCTTCGTAATAATGAAACCTTCCCTGCATGGCAAGCACTTTTTGTCCGGCCAGTTTGCCGTATATCAGCCGGCCGCGGTGCGATTCAACCGTTGAAAGCGGAAAATGCGGAATATCAGCATATTCGATGGCCTGTTCAACATCAATACTATTTACAAGATTGCCCAGGCCGGTGCCAAGAACAATGCCGAGGGCAGGCGTGTCGATGCCTTTTTGTTTTAAAAATGATGCTGTTTCGAGAATTTGATCTATCAGGTTCATATTGAAAAAGTGTATTTTAGGATGACGAAAATACAGAAATCAAACGAATTGAGATGAAGAATGAAGAGAGTCTTGAACGATTAGAGGCTATTCTAAGGAGCGATTTTTCGTGGCCATCGGTTTATATGTTCAAGTTGATACTTCCAGCCGATCACAGGATTTTTGCCTTGGTAAGAGCGCTTTTCCCTGAAGAGGCACGCGTGTTTGTGCGCAACTCCGATTCCGGGAAATATATTATTATTACCGTCAAAGAGTTGATGATCAGCCCCGAAGAAGTAATTGAACGGTATAGAAAGGCGCTTGAAATAAATGGGGTTTTGGTGCTATGATAGGCTTCGGTTAATAGAGATTGGGTCAAGAATGGAGACCTAAATAGTTCGATGTGGCAGCGCTTTCGGGGAATTGGAGATGCTGCCGGTTTAAATTATAACAACAAGGATAATAGCTATTTATGTTTGCGCGGGGCAAAAACTGTCGATTTAAGGATGCTGAATTCTTTCTCAAAATTTTGAGTAAAGATATCTTTCCCCAGTGACTGCTCAATTTCGTTGTACGACCAGAAACGTCCTTCGTCAACCTCAGCCGGGTTGATGGTAAATGGGCCATCATGCTGAGTGACAAATGAAAACGACAATTCCGATTCTATGTCTGTGTCCCAGCGATAACGGGCAATTGCTTGAAATTTAAAATCTTTAAGGCCGATTTCCTCATAGGCTTCGCGCATCAGGGCCTGCTCAACGGTTTCGCCATAGGAAATATGTCCGCCTACCGAGGTATCCCATTTACCCGGTTGTACCAGTTTGTTAAGCGGACGCTTCTGCAGAAAAATTTCCCCGTGCTTATTAATGACATGCAGATGAACAACAGGATGCAGTTTTCCCGGAGCGCCGTGTACCGCAGAGCGCGGCGCACTACCGGTTATTTTTCCTTCCTCATCAACAAGCGGGAGCCATTCTTCTTCAGCAAGCTGCTTGTTTTTGAACCGGTTAGAAACAATTTGCCAAACAAATATCACTGCAAACAAAATATAAAACAGCCCGCCGCTGATAAATGCCCATGCTTCCTTTGTCATAAAGAATGCCGAATAGGTCACAAGCACAGTGTACCCGCTCATAAACCAGAACATGATGCGGATCATCTTTTGCATCGCACTCTGCTGTTCCTCGCCCAGGGTCAGCCCTTTGAAATATCTTTGAGAGTAAAGCAGCATGAGGTTTTTACCTGAAAAGGCTGATAACCCCAGCACAATACAAAAGATCAGGTTGATAAATGCGGGTTTGAGTTTGAAGAAAATATCGTTTTCGAGCAATAATGAAATGCCGCCCATAGCGACAAGCAGCCCGGTATCGAAAAGTATGAAACGGTCGAAGCGTTTTTCTTTGAAATAGGTGTAAACCAACTCGATGAGGCCAGTACTGATAGCCACCATCAGACCTACCTTCGTACCCCAGATTTCATCGGCTGCTATAAATATGAGAATGGGCAGCAATCCAGGCAGCAGCTTTTTTATAAGGTCGAGCAGTTGATTGTTCAAAGGGATGGAATTAAAAAACCTGACAGGTTTCGATTGCCTGCCAGGTTTTCTGCAATTATCTTTACTTCGCGTAGCTGATGGCTCTTGTTTCGCGAATAACCGTGATCTTGATCTGACCCGGATAGGTCATCTCTTCCTGAATTTTTTTCGAAAGATCGTACGATATCTGGTTCGATTCCTCATCGCTTACTTTGTCGGCACCAACGATCACACGGAGTTCCCTGCCGGCCTGTATGGCATAGGTTTTTACAACACCGGGGTAGGTAAGGGCAAGTTCTTCGAGTTTGTTAAGCCTCTGAATGTAAGCCTCTACCACTTCGCGTCGGGCGCCGGGGCGTGCTCCCGAAATGGCGTCGCAAACCTGTACGATCGGAGCAATGAGCGATTCCATTTCCACTTCATCATGGTGCGCTCCAATGGCATTGCATATATCAGGTTGTTCCTTGAATTGCTGGGCAATTTTCATTCCCAGGATGGCATGTGGCAGTTCGGCTTCATTCTCAGCAACCTTGCCAATATCATGAAGCAATCCGGCACGTTTGGCCTTTTTTACATTGAGGCCGAGTTCGGCAGCCATGGTTGCACACAAATTAGCGACCTCCCGCGAATGCTGCAGCAGGTTTTGACCATACGACGAACGGTAGCGCATTTTACCGATAAGACGTATCAGTTCATGGTGTAAGTTATGGATGCCCAGGTCAATAGCAGTCCGTTTTCCGGTCTCGATGATTTCCTGTTCGATCTGCTTTTTGGTTTTGGCAACTACTTCTTCGATACGGGCGGGGTGTATGCGGCCGTCAGTCACCAATTTATGAAGCGAAAGGCGTGCTACTTCGCGGCGTACCGGGTCGAAGCCGGAAAGTATAATAGCGTCAGGGGAGTCGTCAATGATAATTTCGATGCCCGTCAGGGCTTCGAGTGCCCGGATATTACGGCCTTCGCGGCCAATGATACGTCCTTTAATTTCCTCATTTTCAATGTTGAAAACCGAAACTGTATTTTCAATGGCATGTTCGGCGGCTGTGCGCTGAATGGTTTCAATGACTATCTTCTTGGCTTCGGTATTGGCCTTTAACTTGGCGTCTTCAACAATTTCGTTGATATGGACCATTGCCTCGGCACGGGCTTCATCCTTCAGTGATTCAGCAAGTTGTGCTTTAGCTTCTTCAGCAGAAATACCTGAAATGGCTTCCAGTTTTTCAATGGTGATTTTGTGCTCACGATCAATATCCTGCTGTTTTTTGTTCAGTATCTCTTTTTGTTGTTCCAGGCTAAGCTGGAGGTCGGTGATTTCTTTTTGTTTTTTTTGTGTTTCTTCAAGTTTTTGCGACAGTTGCTGCTCTCTTTGTTTGATCCGGTTTTCGGCTTTTGCAACATTATTGTTGCGTTCGTTAATTACCTTTTCGTGTTCTGATTTAAGCTGAAGGAATTTCTCTTTAGCCTGGAGTATCTTTTCCTTCCTGATGACTTCGGCTTTTTCTTCGGCGTCCTGAAGCAGGTGAATGCTCTTCTTTTCGATTGCTTTACGCAACAGTGTTGTTGCGAGCACAATTGCGACGACTCCACCTGCAATCATTCCGATTGCAATCCACATTATAATGCCCATGGCGGTGTTGGTTAATTGGGTGAAACATTTGCCGGGGCAGGAAACAAGAAAAAAAGAAAACCCGCTATTAATCCAGTGTTTCGGGAAACCCCAAAACGGTAAGATTAGGGTAGCTGCAAATCGTCGGACTTCTGCTGTTATTCCCCCGAAAGGGTACTACAATGTAGCTGCAGCCTGTCCTGTTATTCGCTGTAGCGAATCCCTGATGGAAAAGTGTTGAGTTTCCAAACGGCTTGAATTAATGCGGGTTAGTCTTTAGGGCTTTCAAAGAACGTGGGTGCCTGGTCTTTTAAGGTTTCGGACAGTATAGTGTCAATTTTGGCCAACGTATCATGCAATTTCTCATTCACAAACTTAGCTTCCGTTTCCGATGCATCGCCGGTCATGGCAAAATGTAATGCTACCATTGCCAGCAAGTCCTGTGTATCGTTGTATCCGAAGTTTTTGGCATAATGTCCTATCTGTTCTCCAACACTTTTTGCCGCGCGGCGGATCGCTTCTTCCTCAGTTTTCTTCACAAACAGCCTGTAAGGCCTAGATGCGATGTTGAGGGTAATTGCGATTTCATCCGCCATTGGTTATATCGTTTCTGTTATTTAAAAGATCGATGCTCCTGTCAAGTTCCCGCAACAGCTCGTTTATTTTTTTCTTTACATCTGCGGTTTCCTTACCCTTGGGTATGGCATGAGTTATTTTCAGTATTTGTATTTTTTGATCGAGGTCGTTTATGGTTTGTTTTTGTTGTTCGTATTTTATTTCTAATTGTTGGTATTTGCTGTGCAAATCATTCAGCGACCGCTGCAGTTCCTTCATTTTATCGGCTACCTGCCTGCTTTTGAATTCGAGGCCGGTGACCAGGGTACTCAGGCTCTGCATTTCTCAATCTAAATATTAATGACTTGCAATCGCAAAAGTAACTATTAAGCTAATCCAAAGCAAGCATATTCGGATTTTAAAAATGTGACAGGGATTCAGGCAGTTAACGCCTGTATGAGTCGGGCTATTCGCTTTATTTACATGATAAAAATCCATAGCCTTACATTCAAATACCGTATTCGGATAACTTTCAGGCACACGACAACCAGCCGCGATTCGTAAAAATTAAAAAAGAAATACGCATTTTGGACTTCCTAGCAGCAATCCTTACTTTCTAAAAAAAATTGTTAAGGTGTATGAATTAGGAATTTTTAGTCGAATCAATGTTTAACTTTGCTGCAAATGTAGCTCATGATTAATAAGTTGTATTGCAGTTTGTTACATCAATGACGACTACTGTTTTACCAACAACCTCCTCTAAAATGAAATTTTCTGATATAAGGCTTCGAAGGATTGTTACGCTGGTATTACTTTTTTTGGCCCCAGTGTTTTCACTTGCCCAGTCAAATGAAATACGCCTCTATCTGAGGTGCCAGTCGTGGTGCGATTTTACTTTTGTGAAAACCGAAGTCAATTATGTGGATTTCGTCAACGACCGCTTCGAGGCTAACGTTTACTGTTTGTTAACGTCACAGTCAACAGGCTCGGGCGGCGAATTGATGACACTTTCATTCATTGGCCAGCAAAATTTTAACGGACTCGACGATACGCTTAAATTCATAAAAAATGATACCGATACTCCCGACCTGTACCGGACCAAGCTTGTGAGAACACTGAATCTCGGACTAATGCGCTATGCTGCCCGTACCAACCTTGCCGAACACGTTATTATAAAGTACCCCGACAGTTTGATGAAAGTGATAGCAAAACCAAAAACTCAGGAAGAGGACCCATGGAATTACTGGGTATTCAGGTTGGGTGTAAATGCAAGTCTCAGCGCCAACGATATTTCGGGTAATCAGCGGGGCAACATTGGTGTGAGCGCCAACAGGGTTACCGACAAAATGAAACTTTCCATTTCAGGCAATGCATCGGCCAGCCACCAGCGATACGATTATGATGACCAGGAAATCCTTGTTTCGAATAATGCATACAGCATCAACAGCACAATGGTTTTCAGCATTAACGATCATATGTCGGCCGGAAGTTTTATCTCGAGCGACCATAACACGTTTAACAATTTCCGCCATGCCGAATCTATACAGCCGGCATTTGAATATAGCTTTTTTCCATACCGCGATGCTGTTAAAAAATCTATAACCCTGTTTTACCAGGTAGGGCCTTCGTACCACAGCTATATTGACACCACAGTTTATTTCAAGACCAATGATATAGTGTATTCGCAAAGTCTGGCGCTGCATGCCGGCGTTACAAAAAAATGGGGTTATGCCTATGCTTCGCTTGGCTGGAGCAATTATCTGAATGATTTTGTGGTGACAGATAAAGACCGCGCCATCAATGGTTTTGATGTTCATTCGCTTAACATGAGCACCTATATCTCGATGCAGCTTGTGAAAGGCCTTTCGGTAAGCTTTAGTGCAAATGCATCTTTGAATAAAGGATTGAACCCCAACATTCCTGAAGCCGATTATTCGCTCGAAGACCTGCTCACCAATTCAAGGGTATATGCAACCAACCGCGGATATAATCTGGGCGTAGGCGTTAGCTATCGCTTTGGCTCAGAGTTTAATAACGTTGTGAATCCGAGGTTTGGAGGATAAAGGATACCTTTTTATTAAGGTTCACATTACAGTGATGATGATGTACAATCGCTTCAAAGTTTCAATGCTTCTGCTGCTGTCATTTTGTTGCAGCAAAGTTGTAAATGCGCAGGAGACAATTCCGGTTTTTCCATTAAATACCGACAGTTATGCCTGCTATCGTATCCCGGCGCTGATCGCTCTCAGGAACGGCGAAATGCTTGCTTTTGCCGAAGGCCGCAAAGCCAATTGCGGCGATTTCGGGAATGTGGATATTATTATGAAGCGAAGTAGCGATGCGGGGAGAACCTGGTCGAAACCGGCTGTCCTCATTGACAATGATACCCTGCAAGCCGGCAATATTACCCCGGTGGTCGATCATTTTGATCCGCGGTTTCCTGCCGGGAGGATATTTGTTTTCTACAATACCGGCAACGCGTTTGAGTGGGAAATACGGGCAGGAAAAGGGTTAAGGCAGGTTTGGTACATTACTTCTGTTGACAATGGTAAAAGCTGGAGTTCACCGAATGAGATTACAAACCAGGTTCATTTCCCAAAGCAACTTGCAGTGAATCAGGAGGATGGTATAATTAAGGAATGGCGTGGCTATGCAACAGGTCCATGTCATGCGCTTCAGATAACAAATGGTAAATTCAAAGGCAGGATGGTTGTGCCGGCAAATCATACCGAAGGCCAACCTGCATCTGATTGGTCCGATGGTTTTGCCCATACTTTTTTTACCGATGATCATGGCGCGACTTTTCATTGTTCCGAGAATGTGAGTATTCCGGGGGCAAATGAGGCAACCGTTGCTATGCTTAGTAGCGGCGATGTGATGCTGAACGCCCGAAACCAAAAAGGCGATCCCCGTTGCAGAGTGGTGGCTGTAAGCTCTGATGGTTCAAAGACCTGGGATACTGCATTTTATGATAAACGACTGATTGATCCGGTTTGCCAGGGAAGTCTCCTAAATACAGAATTGCTAAGGAAACATCTTCTTATTTTTTCAAATCCGGCATCTCAAACAAACCGGGAGAAGCTAACGATAAGAGTAAGTATTGACGACGGTAAATCATGGTCAGTCAGCCATCTGGCAGTTGAAGGTGAAGCCGCCTACAGCGATATTACCATGATCAACAGGAAAACGATCGGTATTATCTATGAGAAAGGCAGCGATGGCGGAATATATTTCCGTAAATTGAGTTTGAAAAATCTTCTCAAGCACCACAAATAATAAAGCATTGATGTAATACTCACATTTCCAATCAGATGTAATGTTTAAAAAAATTCTTACCCGCACAATTCTTATTGTTTCGTTTGTCAGTCTTTTTACTGATATAGCAAGTGAAATGCTGTACCCGGTGATGCCGGTTTACCTGCGTTCAATAGGTTTCTCGTTGGTACTGATTGGTATTCTCGAAGGTCTGGCCGAAGCAACGGCGGGCCTGAGTAAAGGATACTTCGGTAACCTGTCGGATAAAACGGGTAAAAGGGTGCCTTTTGTCCGCTGGGGATATTTGCTCAGTGCCATTTCGAAACCCATGATGGCATTGTTTATCTATCCTATATGGATTTTCTTTGCACGCACACTCGACAGGCTGGGCAAGGGAGTCCGCACCGGTTCACGTGACGCCATGCTCAGCGACGAAACCTCCCGTGAAAATAAAGGTAAAGTTTTCGGTTTTCACAGGGCAATGGACACACTCGGCGCTGCCATAGGACCTTTCGGAGCGCTCATTTTTCTCCATTACTATCCCGGACAGTATAAATGGTTGTTTTTCATTGCCTTTGTCCCGGGAATTATTGCCATATCCCTCACCTTTCTGTTAAAGGATAAGCACACTCCTGCATCCAGCAAGACAAAAGTGGGTTTTTTAACTTATTTAAAGTACTGGGGCAAAGCCGGGCTGAATTATAAACTGCTTGTTGCCGGCTTGCTGCTATTCACCCTTTTTAACAGTTCTGATGCATTTCTGCTGTTGGCAATTAAAAACCAGGGACTTACCGATACAGCCATGATCGGGGTTTATATTTTTTATAACCTTATCTATGCACTGCTTGCATTCCCTGTGGGAATAATTGCCGACAGGATTGGATTACGAACCACCATGGTTGGCGGGTTATTCGTTTTTGCGATGGTTTACTTTTTCATGGGATTTGCAGTAACGGTTTCTCAATTTGTTGTGCTCTTTGGTTTTTATGCCCTGTATGCCGCATCAACCGAAGGGATTTCGAAAGCGCTCATTACCAATCTTGCCGATAAACATGAGACAGCAACAGCCATTGGATTCTATACAAGCCTGGCAAGCATTTTCACCATGCTGGCAAGCAGCCTTGCCGGTGTGTTGTGGTTCTCACTCGGCCCTCGTATTATGTTTATAATTTCCGGATCAGGGGTTGCTGTTGCAGCTATATTTTTGGCAACCAATAGATTAATTCTGCAAAAGAAACAGCAGGAAATCTGATTTCGCCCAATTGAGCGATTTTTTCCATCAACATCCGGTTGTTAACAACCCTCATGCTTCTCACGGCATTGTTTGCCTGTTTCATTATAAGTTTGTAAAATGAAAAAGATCATCCTCCCATTATTATTGCTGCTTTTTTTTTACGGAATAATTGGCAAAGCACAAAAACCATTAACCGGCGATTATTTCGGCTCACCTCTAAGAATCAAGCTTGATGCAACCGGTACATTTGCCGAAATTCGGTCGAACCATTTTCATTCTGGAGTTGATTTTAAAACCATGGGAAAGTCGGGGTTGCCCGTTATTGCTGTTGCCGATGGTCTTGTATCGCGCATTAAAATTTCGCCGGTAGGGTTTGGTAATGCGCTTTATATCGATCATCCCAACGGATACACCTCGGTTTATGGACATCTTTCGGGTTACAACAAAACCGTATCGGATTATGCTTTCAAAAAGCAGTATGAATCGGAACAGTTCGCGGTTGACCTGTTTCCGGCCGGTGAGGGAGATACAATAAGTGTAAAAAAGGGCGATATCATTGGTTATTCGGGCAACAGCGGAACATCATTCGGTGCACACCTGCATTTCGAGATGCGCACCACTTCAACCGAAAGAATACTCAATCCGTATCTGTTCGGGTACCAGAACTCTGATATTTTCTATCCGTATTTCGAATTACTGAAGATTTACCCGATGGACAATGTCAGCAGTGTTGTGAATTCCCCTGATCCGGTTTTATATTCTGTAAAAAACACCGGAACAGGAACATACGCCTTATCAGGTAAAGATACCATTGCGCTTTGGGGGCGTTTTGCCATAGGGGTACAGGCTTTTGATTATACCTACAGCCGCGAAGACCGCAATGGATTTTACGGTATCAGGATGTATCTCGATAACAATATGTTCTTCAGCATGCAGTGCGACAGTTTTGCTTTCGCCGAATCGAGAAACATCAATGCATGTATTGATTATGCGGCAAATTACCGCTTTGGGCAGCGCATTGTGAAATCGAACCGATTACCTGGCAACGGGATGTCGATTTTTAAAACACCGTCAGGTGATGGCATCATTTCGGTTTTCGATACTCTTGATCATCAGCTTGTTATAGAGGTATATGATGTTTTGGGAAGGACAAGTAAACTCTCCGTACCGGTTGTTGGACGGCAACCGGCCCAATACGTTTCAGCTCCTGAACCCCTTGATGCCGACACCGTTATTAATGTGGCCTGGAACCGCGATACCAATATTGATTACAAGGATATCAGGATCAATATGCCATCTGGATCGCTTTACGAAAACCTTGAAATGATGGTAAAGAGAACGCCCCAGGTGGCAGGGTTATATTCAGCCCGGTATATGCTTCACAACCCGGAAGTGCCCTTGCAGAAACGAATCAGCATCTCTTTGAAAACCGACAAAGTGCCGCCCTCGCTTCTGAGTAAAGCGCTTATTGTTTCCATCAATCCCAAAACGGCCCGCAGATCAGCCGAAGGTGGCAATCTGACCAGTGGATGGATCACGACCGAAACCAACGAATTCGGCACCTATGCCATCGCCATTGATACAATCAAGCCTAAGCTGAAAGTTGTTCCCCAAAAAGCATCTACAGCCAAATCGTTGAAAATCAATGTATCGGATAATCTTTCAGGAATTGCATTTTACAGGGGTGAAATAAATGGTGAATGGGTGCTTGTTGAATGGGACCCCAAAAACCACCTGATGATTTACCGTTACGATCAAATGCTGAAATCAGGCAAGAACAGTTTCAGGCTGACGGTGCGCGATGCCGCAGGCAACGAAACCGTTATCACTTCTGTAATTTTAAGGAAGTAAAAAGAGTGCCTTGCCGCCGAATACTTTCTATCTTTGTGGCATGCACGAAACCATCCTCATCCTCGATTTCGGGTCACAATATACCCAATTGATTGCCAGGCGAATACGCGAACTAAATGTGTATTGCGAGATTCATCCTTTCAATCATTTCCCCGAAATTACTTCTGCCGTAAAAGGTGTTGTATTGTCCGGAAGCCCTTTTTCGGTGCGTGACCAGGGTTCACCAGTTCCCGATTTGAGTCAGATAAGGGCGAAAGTGCCTTTGCTCGGTGTTTGTTATGGTGCTCAATATCTGGCACATAGCAGCAGGGGAGAGGTGCTGCCGTCAAAAATAAGGGAATATGGCCGCGCCAACCTCGAATTCGTTGACGATACATCCGATCTCATGCATGGCATGTCGCAAAACAGCCAGGTTTGGATGAGCCACGGCGACACTATAAAGAGCGTTCCCGAAAATTTTACCATCATTGCAGGCACCCGCGACGTAGCTATCGCCGGTTTCAAGGTGAAAGATGAACTGACATACGGCATACAGTTTCACCCCGAAGTGTATCATTCAACCGAAGGTTCGGTGTTGATCAGGAACTTTGTTGTTGATATTTGCGGCTGTTCACAGGATTGGACACCAGCATCATTTGTCGAAACGACAATCCAGGAGCTTCAGGATAAGATTGGAAATCAGAAGGTTGTACTTGGCCTTTCGGGCGGTGTTGACAGTTCGGTAGCCGCTGTCCTGCTTCACAGGGCTATCGGCCGGCAGTTGCATTGCATCTTTGTGGATAACGGCTTACTTCGTAAAAACGAATTTGCTTCAGTGCTTGATTCATATAAGCACATGGGCCTCAATGTAAAAGGCGTTGATGCCGGCAATAGATTCCTCGAAGCACTCAAAGGAATTGTTGACCCTGAATTAAAGCGAAAAGCCATTGGCAGGACTTTTATCGAAGTTTTTGACGACGAAGCGCACCTTATTGAAGATGTGAAATGGCTTGCACAGGGAACCATCTATCCCGATGTAATTGAATCGGTTTCGGTAAAAGGGCCTTCGGCTACTATCAAGAGCCATCACAATGTCGGGGGCTTGCCTGATTATATGAAACTGGGCATTGTTGAGCCATTGCGCAGCCTTTTTAAGGACGAAGTGCGCAGGGTTGGCCATACCCTCGGCATTGATCCTGACATCCTTCACAGGCATCCATTCCCCGGCCCGGGACTGGGAATCAGGATATTAGGTGAGATTACTGCTGACAAGGTGAAGGTTCTGCAGGAAGCTGACTACCTTTTCATCGAAGGATTAAAGAAGAACAGCCTTTATGATAAAGTGTGGCAGGCCGGAGCAATTTTATTGCCGGTTCGCAGTGTTGGTGTTATGGGTGATGAACGAACTTATGAAAATGTTGTGGCCCTAAGGGCAGTTAGCTCAACCGACGGAATGACAGCCGATTGGTCGCATTTGCCTTATGATTTTCTGGCATCGGTTTCGAGCGAGATCATCAACAAAGTAAAAGGGATAAACAGGGTGGTTTATGACATAAGTTCAAAACCGCCGGCTACAATTGAATGGGAATAACTTACGTAATAGATTGATTTAATAACAGTTATCAATATTCTCGTATGCTTAAACGCTTTATTATACTGTTGCTGATTACCGGTTTTGCCGCTGTGCTTGCTGTTGCCCAGGATATTCCTGTTAAGCGTTCCTCCATTGTTGAGCAGTACAAAGGCAAACCGTATTACCTGCACTTTGTAAAACAGGGCGAAACCCTGTTTGCAATCAGCAAAGCATATGGTGTTGAGGTTGAGGAAATTGTGGCCGATAATCCGGGTGTCGAAAAAGCCTTACAGGCTGACCAGGTTTTGCGGATTCCATACAGGCAGGAAGATGCGGTAAAACCTGAAACAAAACCGCAAACGCAGGTTGTTCAGCCCCAGATGAAAAATCCATCATCGGGCGAAACGGTTTATATCGACCACTTTGTCAGCAAAAAAGAAACGCTTTACGGAATTTCGAAACAATATGGAGTCACCGTTGATGACCTCATCAAAGCCAATCCTTCGATGACGGAACTCAAGAATGGTATGGTTCTGAAAGTACCGTTGATAAAGAAATCTGCCGTAGGTGCACAACAACCTGAAGTCAAGGTTACAGTGCCAGAAAAGCTGCAAATACCTGACGATGGCCTGCTGACTGTTAAACTGGGACAGACAATTTACAGCATAACAAAACAATACGGTATCACAGAGGAAGAATTGCTGCGCCTGAATCCTGAACTTTCCGACGGGCTGAAAACCGGACAAACCATAAGGCTTAAAGAGAGTGCCCTACCATTACAAACTAAAACCGAACCTTCAACTATTACAGTTAAAACATCTGAGGAAGAGCCTGTTACAATTAATCGGTCATTTGAGCCTTGCCAGCCACTCAAAAACAACAGCACAATTTATGAAGTTGCCCTTTTGTTGCCGCTTAACCTCGAGCAAGCCGACAGCATCATCAGCGTTCCGCTGGATAACCTGAAAGAACTGAAATCATACAAAACCTTTGATTATTTCCAGTTATACGCCGGGGTAATGATGGCAACCGACACACTCGAAAAGGAAGGCTGCAGGGTGAATCTGCATATATATGATGCTGATTCAGAATCTGATACACTCAAAGTAAAGCGGGTACTAAAGAAAAGCGAAATGGCCCAAATGGATCTCATCATCGGTCCTGTATTTGCGCGCAGTTTCACCATTGCATCCCGGTTTGCCGCTCAACACAATATCCCTATCGTGAATCCGCTTTCGCGCAGGAGTGCCATTATTGACAACAACCCAACGGTTTATAAAATTTACCCCGGCGAAGGAGCTATTGCCAATGCACTGGCTACCTATATTCTGAAACACCAGCCAGAAGCGAATATCATTGTTGTCAGAAATACTGTTGCCGAAAACGAACTTATGGTCAATGCTTTCGCTGATTCGGTAAAGGGTCATTCCGTTGCGAGCCTGCACTATGCAGAGGTTATTTACCAGAATGACGGCTTTGCCGCTGTAAACAAAGCGATGGATGGTAAACGGAAAAACATCATCATCCTCTTTTCGAACAACAGGTCACTGGTTCCCTCGTTTGTTTCAAAACTGAATGCATATGCACGAACATCAGATATCATGCTGTTTGGCATTCCCGGATGGGAAGATATTGAAATTGAAACGGAGTTTTTACTGGCGCTTGATTATCACCAGGTTGTGCCCTCAGCAATTGATTACAATGAAAGAGCAACGAGGAATTTTATCCTGAAATTCCGCGAAAAATACGGAGTGCAGCCATTGGCCGAGAAGGCAGCTTACTTAGGTTACGACATTACCATGTATTTCATGAACGCCCTGAAATTATTCGGTAAGGATTTCAGGGATTGCCTGACAGGATTTAATCATCCCGGAATCGAGAGCGATTTCATGTTCAGGAAGCCTGATGCAGCAGGCGGTTTTGAGAATACCTCAGCCGGCATAATGCATTTCGACGATTACCGTTGGGTGGAAGACAAATAATAGGCTATTCAACCTTGCCAACAATCACAGTATAGTTTTTACCGTACTTCCTGGCACACTTGGGACAGGTAGTGTACCACATGTACCATTTCTTGATGGCCAAACCCCGCGATTCAGCAATGGCAGCGTAGTCCTTGCACCATTTCTCAGTGTCTTTAAATGGGCCTTCGTACACTTTTGTGAAGAACTTTCCGCTCAAAGATACATTCTCAGCACCTGCAACTTCCTTGTCAACGGCCAGATAAACATCCATGTTCCATTTCGAAGTATGGTCGCTAAGGCAAAGATAATCAGGCACCTGCGCACCCGCTGCAGTCACAGTCCTGTCGAGTTTTTTCATCACACCGCCAAAATTCAGCGGCATGAACATGAAAGTGCAAACATGGGCCTTGATGAATGATTTACTGTTCCATTCAATCAGTTTATCGTCCCAGGGTGCGGGATCGAATGGCGGGCAACAGGTTTTTTCGTCTTCGGGTTGTGGTGACATATTATTGATCTTTGGGTGGTTAATTTGATCGTTAATCAGTGTTTAACAACAAATCTCTGAATGGCATATTCATCCTGCACAACGAACCTGATTACATACATGCCATCAGGAAACCTGCTTATATCAATATATTCGCTGCTAAAGTCCTGGTTTTCATATATGATTTTCCCTGTAAGGTCGTAAATGAGCAAGGATTTCTTACTAAATGAACGGGCTGTGCTGATTCGTAGAATCCGGGCCGCCGGATTTGGTGAAATGCTGATCAGCCGGTTATTGGGTTTTTCATCAATGCCTTCACCCCAATCCTCAAAATGCAGGTCATCGAACATCAGGCCGTCTTTAAAGGTCTGATTTGCATCGGAAATAAATGTGAAGCGGTACAGCACAGTATCGCCGAATTCAACAGGTACCGTTGTGCAAAGGCAATAATAAAAATGTTTCCATCCGTTTGAGTTGCCTGTAAAAACAGGGTACTCCTGCGATGCACCCCATGAACAGCATCCACTGTTCGCACTGTCAACCAGTGTCCATGTTTCTCCTTTATCAGCTGAAAATTCGATAAAACCATAATCAGTAAGTGAATCGGAATGAACATAATACCAGCCTCCAACATCAATTTTCGGATAATTCACTTCCCATCCATCCGCTGCGAAGTGAACAACGATAAATGAGGCGGTATCGCCCGGAGGATATGGATTGGAGGTATCGGTCACTATCGCATCAGGAGAGGAATTAGCTTCATTAAAAATACTTTTTGAGGGAGTGCCGATCTGCCACAATCCGTTATTTCCTTCCGGCAGAATGATGCGATCGAGACCCGACCCATGATCAAACGTTATATCCCATGACCATTGAGCATAGCAGAACTCATAACCAAGGATTATCGCTGCAAACAGTAAAAGTTTTCTCATAAATTATATCTTAATGGATGAATAATCAATTAAACCGGATTACACCAGCCGGTTGGTCAGTTCAAAAATAATATATTCTGTGATCGACTTCAAGAAGTTTTTAACGAAGCAGGCACAATATTATTTGTTTTGTACCGACTTGCGAAGCCCCGCTTTGATCATTACAGAGCGTACGGCTTTTGCCAGCGCAAAGCAAAGCACGAACACAAAGATGATTGTAGCGCCTGATGGCAGGTTCAGGTAATACGATATCAGCAATCCGGCTATTGAGCCAAGCAAACTGATAGCGATGGAGAGGAAAATTATCCTTCTCAGGTCGCTGTAAAAAATATTGGCAGTTGTTTGAGGAATGGTGAGATAGGAGATCACAAGGATAATGCCTGCAACCCTGATGTGAAGTACAATGGCAAGTGCTACAAGGGCAAGCAGAATGTAATTGAACAGTTCCACGGGAGCTTTGTGCGACCGTGCATACTCTTCATCGAAGGAGATGAAAAGAATGGTATGGTAAAAAATACTGAAAAAAGCGATTGTTAATATGGTGAGCGCCAGCATCATCCATAGATCGGTATCCGAAACTGTAAGCACACTCCCGAATAAGTAGTTCATCAGGTTAGGGGCATATCCCGGGGTGAGGAAAATAAAGATAATGCCAAGCGCCATGCCCAGCGACCATAATATCCCGATGGCCGAATCTTCGCGAATATCAGTGCGTTGTGAGGCAAGCCTGATACCGAATGCCGATAAAAGGCTGAAGATCACCGCACCAACAATCGGGTTCATGCCAAGAAAATAACCGATGCCAATGCCGCCAAATGAAGCGTGCGTTATTCCGCCGCTGATGAACACCATGCGGCGGGCAACTATGTATGAACCGATAATGCCACAGGTAATCGACGATAATAATGCCGCCAGCAGTGCATTCCTGAAAAAGTCGTACGACAGCAGTTGCAGTATGGTATCATTCATGGCTGTCGTGGTTATGAACATGGTCATGCTCATGCTTTTGCAGAACTGTATGAGGCACATCGCCATGGGTAATGATCTGCAACGGGCAGTTGTAATCGGCAAGTTGCTGTTCGGTGATGATATTCGAACGGTGATAGTGCAGGTACTCGTTTACACAGGCTATGGTTTTCACGTAGTACGAAATGGTCCCCACATCGTGCGAAACAATCAGGATGGCCATTTTTTTGTTCAGCTCAATAAGCCGCTCGTAAAGGTCGCTCTCAAAACGGTTGTCAACAAAAGTATTGGGCTCATCGAGTATGAGCAGCTTAGGATTTGAGATCAATGCCCTGCAGATAAATACCCGCTGCAATTGTCCGCCCGAGAGTTCCCTCGAGGTGCGGTGCGCCAGACCACCGATGCCCATTTGCGCAAGCAGCTGATGTGCCGTCTCATTGTCATGGCGCGAATACCGGTAAAACTTGCCACGCGACGACATCAATCCAGAAAGTACAATATCGAGAACTGTAATCGGGAACTTTTTATCAACCTGTGTGACTTGCGGCAGATAGCCTATAAAACTGCTGCCGGAGGCTTCGCCGAAGCGGGTGACGGATCCCCTGGCAGGTTTCAGGAGGCCGAGCATGATTTTTATAAGCGTGGTTTTACCGCCGCCATTCGGGCCAATAACCCCGATGAAGTCATGATCGTTGATCTCGAGATTCACATCCCGCAATACAACCATGTCGTTGTACCCTGCACTTACATTGGTGAGTTGTAGGAGCTTGGTCATAGGGAGGTTATTGTTTTGAGGCAGGCTTAATAGAAGATTTCTCCATACCGGATGAGATCAACTTGGCAATCGTCATCATATTTTCAGTCCAATTGTAGGCCATAGGATCGAAAACAACCAGGCTTCCGTTGAGCTGGCCGGCGATGGTTTCGGCATGACGGGTATCGAATTCCTTGGAAACGAAAATAGTACGAATCCCTTCCGACTTCGCCTTATCAATGATCTCGCGCATATGTACCGGTGAGGGTTCCTTACCTTCATATTCAATACTTTCCTGGATTAATCCGTAATCGCGTGCAAAATAAGCCAGTGCGGGGTGATAAATCAGGAATGTCTTCCCGCTGTATGGTTCCAGCATTCTGCTGATGTAGTTGTCAGCCGAATCGGCCTCGTGCAGGAACGAGAGAAGGTTATGGTGATAAGTTGATGAATCCCTGGGATTGCTGAGGCAAAGAGAGGAGTAAATTTGAGCAGCCTGCATTTTTACAGCCTTTGGCGAAAGCCAGGTATGCGGGTCAGTGCTTCCTGAATCCGATTCGTGATGGGAGTGGCCTTTAATCAGATCTATTCCCGTGCTGGTGTTCACAATAAGAAGTTCAGGATTTACAGCCCTCACTTTTTCAATCCAGGCTTTTTCGAAATCAAGGGCGCCAATGGCAAAGTACAGCGATGCATCTGCGACCCTGGCCATATCGCGGGGCGATGGTTCAAAAGTTTCGTGGTTACCGCCAGGCGGTATCATAACTTCGCATACGATGCTGCCGCCACTGATTTTATCAACCAGGTATTTCTGAGGCAATATGCTCACAATCACGGCAGTATCGTGCTGTTTCGGCTTTTGTTCACGACATGAAAACATCGCCAGGCAAACGGCAAAAAGTATGATTGTTGACAGGGTAGCCCGCATAGGAAGTGCAAATGAAAGAATAAACAAACTTACATAGTTATACCCGTATTTCAAACATTGACTTAAATGAAAGCGAATGTGCTAAATTTCAATGAATTGTAATGGATGATTTAGAGGCGCTACCTGAATTTATAATTCGCTGTTCCAGATTTTCCAGGCCTTTTCGGCTTGCAGATGCAGCATTTCGAGGCCGTTTTTAATCTGGGCGTGTTTTTCTTTGCCTTTCCTGAGGAATTCTGTAAGTTCAGGGTTGTAAACCAGGTCGTAAAGCAGGTGTTCGCCGGTAAGAAATTGATAGGGAATATCAGGAGAAGTGCCTGTATCGGGAGACATTCCCAATGGTGTGGTATTTACCAAAAGCAGGTGGTCACGAATGATCTCTTCATTCAGGTCGGCGTAAGTGATGCAATTTTCCGCCTTTGTTCGTGATACCAGCCTGAATGCGAGGTCAAGCTTTGTTAGCGCATACTGTACGGCTTTGGATGCGCCGCCGGTTCCGAGCACCAGTGCTTTTTTGTGATGGGGCTGTATGATGGGCATCAATGTTTCGAGAAATGCCGGCGCATCGGTATTAAAACCTTTGATATAGGTAAGATTGCCCTGCCTGCAGACTTTCAAACAGTTAACCGCTCCGATTGACGAAGCCAATGCATCGGTTTCATCCAGCAAAGGAATTACTGATTGCTTGAAAGGAATGGTAACATTAAGCCCTTCAAGCTCAGGATTTGTGTCGATTAGCTTCCTGATTTCCAGCACGTCGGACAGAGAAAACACTTCATAACAGCAATCGTGAATTTGTTCATCACGAAATTTCTTCTCAAAGTAAGTTTTCGAAAATGAATGTCCCAGCGGATTGCCGGTCAGACCGAAAAGCCTCATCAGCTAACTTTTCTGTTGGAGAGCGAACGGTAGATTTTGTAAAAGTAATAAAGTACCAGCACGCCGAGGATTCCAACCACAACCAGGTCAATAATGTGGCTGTATTTCATCACCTCTGCCCAGTTCGATTTAAGCTTAAAACCAACATAGGCAAGGAAAGCGTTCCACAGGCCGGCGCCAATGACCGTGTAAACCGAGAACTTCAGCAGATTCATTTTTCCGAAGCCTGCCGGTATGCTGATCAGGTGCCTTACTATTGGTATGAACCTGGAAATGAGGATGGTGATCTGTCCGTTTTTATCGAAAAAATGCTGCGAAACCTCGAGATGGTGCGTATTGAGCAAAAGATATTTACCGAAACGCGTAATAAAGGGTTTGCCTCCGTAAAATCCGATGGCATATGAGAGCAACGAACCTACGATACTGCCCAGTGTGCTTGCGATAATTACTCCCGTAAAAGTAAACTGGCCGTCAACAATAAGGAATCCTGCAAATGGCATCACAGCTTCGCTTGGAACCGGGAATACCATGCTTTCGAGCATCATCAGAAAAAAAACGCCGGGGTATCCGGTCGCACCAATCAGCATAACTGCCGTTTCGGCAATCCATTCAGTTATTCCCATGAGTATGTGAGTTATGAGTTATTGAAGTTATTGGATATATGGAGATTCGATTTGTTGCAAACTTATTGATTTATAACCCGTTGAGTTCAACGTATGTACTTATTACATCCATAATAGAGGGATTGAGCCTGGCTTTTTTCGAGTATTCCAGCAGCGACCGGTGAGCTTCATAATCGAGTGGCAGGGTGAGATAGAGCTCGCGTACCGCCTCCTTAGTGTTACCCGATTCGAGCAGGTAAGCAATTTTGCGATACATCAGGTTGTAATTCGAAGGCTGCAAGGCAATTCCTTCGTCAATCATTTCAAGTGCTTTGTCAATATTGTTATGGACGCTTGCATAAAAGTCGGAGATATCGAGCCAGATTTCCGGATTCAACGCATCTAATTCGGTGACTTTCAAATAAGCTTCGAGGGCTTCGTCGTTGATTTGCAGGTTGTTATACAGGTCAGCAAGAATGTACCAATAATCCGGGTTTTGTGGTTCGAGTTTCACGGCTTCCTGCATGTACCCAAGCGCTTCCTTTTTGTTTCCCAGTTCGTCGTTGCAGATGCCGAGCCCCATCCAGGCATCCGAGAGTTGCTGTTCGAGGTCAATGGCCTTGCGGTAATATTCAATGGCAGTCTCAAACTTTTTCAGTTGCTCGTAACAGTCGCCGATGTAATAATAAATCATTCCATCGGGCTTCTCATAATCAAACGTCTGCTTGTAAACTTTTATCGCCTGCTGAAAAAGTTCCATGCTTTCGTAGGTCTGAGCCTTGATGTAATAAGCCGGAGTGAACTCAGGATCAATAGCAATGGAGAAATCGAATGCATCAATTGCTTTTTCGTAAAGCTCAACTGATTTGTAGGCCAGGCCGAGATTGTACCATCCAACACCCGAATACGGATCTTTGTTGACGACTTCCTCAAAAAAGGTGATAGCCTGGTCAGTCATCGAGCTGATTTCGAAGCAGTAGCCCAGCTCATAGAGCACACCTTCGTTGCGGGGTTCTATCTGGTAAGCTTTTTTTAGGTATTCAATGGCTTTGTCGTAGCGGTTAAGGCTTTCGTACTCAAAGGCAATGTTGGTGTATATTTCATCGAATCCTTCGAACATATGCCTTAGTGCCCTCTTGTATTCCCTGATGGCCTCCTCATTGCGGCCCATCACGCTCAGCACTCCGGCTTTGGTGGTGATGATGTCGGG
>JAKLFM010000059.1 GCA_022711175.1 Bacteroidota bacterium
GACCATATTAAAATTGCCTGCAAGGCTCAGTCGGAATTGGGTGCTATGGTTGAAAAATCGAGCCCCAAACAGGAATACTGCCACGAAAAACACGACGAAGAACTTCGTGAAACACTTACCCGTTTCTGCTACGATAAAATCTATAAAGTCGCTTCATCCGGTCTTGGTAAAAAAGAACGCAAGGAAGGGTTCGATACTATAAAAGAGGAGTTTATCGCTACGTTTACCGAGGAAACAGCAGCCGAAAAGGCAGCACTTATCAGCCGTTATTACCACGACGTTGAGAAGAAGGCCATGCGTGCCATGATTCTCAACGACCGCAAACGTCTTGATGGCCGCAAACTCGATCAAATCCGCCCGATTTGGTGCGAAGTGGATTACCTGCCGGCAGCGCACGGATCATCCATATTTACACGTGGCGAAACACAATCGCTTACCACTGTTACCCTCGGTACCAAACTCGATGAGCAGGTGATTGACGGGGCCGTGATCGAAGAGAAACAGAATTTTATTCTTCACTACAACTTCCCGCCTTTCTCAACAGGTGAAATTAAACCGATCCGTGGTGTAGGCCGTCGCGAAATCGGACATGGCAACCTCGCGCTGCGTGCCCTGAAAGCCATGATGCCCGACGCCGAAACCAATCCTTACACGGTTCGCGTGGTATCCGACATTCTCGAATCGAACGGTTCCAGTTCAATGGCCACTGTTTGTGCCGGTACCCTTGCGCTGCTCGATGCAGGTGTTAAACTTGTGAAACCGGTTGCTGGTATTGCTATGGGACTCATTACCGACGGGCAGAAGTATGCCGTGCTGAGCGATATACTCGGCGACGAAGACCACCTCGGCGATATGGATTTTAAAGTTACCGGCACTGCAGATGGTATTACTGCCTGCCAGATGGATATCAAGATCGACGGACTGCGTTACGATATTCTTGCCGAAGCACTTGAACAGGCAAGACTTGGCAGGTTGCATATCCTTGGCGAGATGGCAAAAACCATCACAAAACCCCGCGAAGATTACAAACCTCATGTGCCGCGTATCGTTAAAATTACCATTCCGCGCGAATTTATCGGTGCGGTAATAGGTCCCGGCGGGAAAATTATTCAGGAAATGCAGCGCGAAACCGGCTCAACCATTGTAATTGAGGAAGTTGGCGAATTCGGCGTGATTGATATTGTTTCGAGCAACCTCGAATCCATTGAGGCTGTGAGAGCTAAGATTAAGAAAATTGTTGCCGTGCCCGAGATTGGCGAAATTTATCACGGAACTGTGAAAACCATCACTACTTTCGGAGCATTTGTTGAAATACTCCCGGGTAAGGATGGTTTGCTTCATATCTCAGAAATTGAATGGAGGCGGTTAAAAGATGTTGAAAGTGTATTAAAAGTGGGCGACGAGATTGATGTGAAGCTCATTGAAATTGACAGCAAAACCGGTAAACTCAAACTTTCGCGCAAGGTATTATTGCCAAAACCCGAAGGTGGAGATAAGCAGGAATAGTTTCATAATCAACGCCTTCCGGATATAACAATACCGGAAGGCGATTTTTTTCAACATTTTGAAACCCTTTCGCCTTTTATTACGTAAAAGGTATTCGCCAACACTCAACCATTTATATGAGGCAATTAAAAATTACTAAACAAGTTACTAACCGCGAAACGGCGTCGCTGGACAAGTACCTGCAGGAAATCGGAAAAGTTGAACTCATCACCGCCGAAGAAGAAGTACGGCTGGCACAACGTATCAAACAAGGCGATCGTGCAGCCCTCGAAAAACTCACAAAAGCAAATCTCAGGTTCGTTGTTTCTGTTTCAAAACAATACCAAAACCAGGGATTAAGCCTTCCCGACCTTATCAACGAAGGAAACCTGGGATTGATTAAAGCCGCGCAACGGTTCGACGAAACCCGCGGTTTTAAGTTCATTTCGTATGCTGTATGGTGGATACGACAGTCGATTTTGCAGGCATTAGCCGAGCAGTCGCGTATTGTAAGGCTGCCGCTCAACAAAATCGGCGCCATCAATAAGATTAATAAGGCATATGCAAAACTCGAACAGGAGTTTGAGCGCGAACCAAACAGCGACGAAATTGCCTCCATGCTCGAGATAAGCGAAAACGAGGTGAAGGAATCGATGCGTAATTCGGGCAGGCATGTTTCGATGGATGCGCCACTCGTTCAGGACGAAGACAACACCATGTACGATGTACTGCGCAGCGACGATGGTTCCACTCCTGAAACCGGACTGTTGTACGAATCGTTACGCAAAGAGATTGACCGTGCCATTTCTACACTTACCACCCGCGAATCGGAGGTAATCAAGTATTATTTTGGCCTCAACGGAAGCCACCCGCTTACACTTGAAGAAATTGGTGAAAAGTTTGACCTTACCCGGGAACGGGTGCGCCAGATCAAGGAAAAAGCTATCCGGCGCCTTAAACACACTTCAAGGAGCAAAATTCTGAAAACGTATCTTGGATAAAAATTGGAGCGGCTTTGTGGCCGCTCTTTTTTTTATATCCGCAAAAAGGCTAATTTTAAACGCTGTTGCCGAAACGATAATCCTATCCTTTCAACTAAATCAAACCTCACAGTCGCCGCTATTCTGAATCTTTTCACTTTCCCCCCCACCCGCCTCTCCACCTTCACACGTAACCCCAGACTTTTAACTTTTAACTTTTAACTTCAGACTTTAAACTTTAAACATCAAACATCAAACTTCTCCGCCATGCCGATTATTTCTCCGTCAATCCTTACAGCAGACCTTTCCAATTTGTCATTGGCAATTGAAATGATCAACAGGAGTGAAGCCGATTGGGTTCACATTGATGTGATGGATGGCGTGTTTGTTCCGAATATTACATTTGGATTCCCGGTAGTTGAAGCAGTTAAAAAGCTATCAAAAAAACCGCTCGACGTTCATCTGATGATTGTGAATCCTGAGCGGCACTTTGAGTCGTTCAAAAATGCTGGCGCTCATTATCTCACCATTCATTACGAAACCTGTCAGCATCTGCATCGTTCGGTTCAACAAATCAGGGAAATGGGCATGAAACCAGGAGTGGTTCTTAATCCGCACACCCCGGTTCAATTGTTGCACGACATATTGCCCTGTATTGACATGGTTTTGATTATGACAGTTAACCCGGGTTTCGGAGGACAAAAGTTTATTCAGAGCTCTTATACAAAAATTAAGGAGCTTAAAGAGATGATATCCCAGCAGGGTTTAAATACATTGATACAGGTTGATGGAGGAGTAAATCTTGTCAATGCCGGACTTCTGGTTGATTCGGGAGTTGATGTGATTGTTGCCGGAAATACGGTATTCTCATCTGCTGATCCGATTGAGGCCATTTCACAACTCAAGCACTGCCGAATCCCATCCTGATTTTTTTGACCCAAGCGTACATTTGACGAAGTAATTTACTTTCCGATATTATTTCTGTGTTTTTCCTTGAAATATTTGTTTGGTAGCCTTAAAAATCTTTTATATTTGTCATCTATCCTCCAGTCCATTTCAACATGAACGATGTTTTTAAAGGGTTGCAGCCCGAAAGAGTTTGGCATTATTTTGCCGAAATCTGCAAATATCCTCGTCCTTCAAAAAAAGAAACCCAAATTACGCGCTATATCCGTAAGGTAGCGGATTCGCTGGCGCTTGAATGTTTTCTCGACGACACCGGAAATGTTGTGGTTAAGAAACCAGCCACACCGGGTTTTGAAAACAGGCAAAGTGTTGTGCTGCAATGCCATGTTGACATGGTATGCGAGAAAAACAGCGATACCTATCACGATTTCGACCACGATCCCATTCAACCATTTGTTGAAGGAGAATGGATTAAAGCAAAAGGAACTACGCTTGGAGCGGATGACGGAATAGGGATTGCGGTGGAATTGGCACTGATGGAAGACAGGACCATTGAGCATGGCCCGCTTGAATTGTTGTTTACGGTTGATGAAGAAACAGGTCTGACAGGCGCTTACGGGCTGAAACCTGGCTTCTTCGACAGTAAGATTCTCCTAAACCTTGATTCGGAAGACGAGGGTGAACTCTTTATCGGGTGTGCAGGTGGTAAGGATACCATGGTATGTATGAATTATACCAAAGTACCGGTAAATTTTGACTGTGTCGCCTACACAATAAATGTCAGCGGATTGAAAGGTGGGCATTCGGGTGATGACATCAACAAGGGGTTAGGCAATGCGAACAAAATATTAAACCGCCTGTTATGGAGCAGCAGTCAGAAATTCGAAACGCGCATTTCGGACATCAAAGGCGGGAATCTCAGGAATGCCATAGCGCGCGAAGCATTTGCCCTTATTACTCTTCCGAAAAGGTTTCAAAGTGATTTCACCAATTACGTAAAGGAATTTAACCTTATTGTAAAGAAGGAATTCAAAACTACCGAACCAGGGCTGCTTGTGAGCTATTCGCCTGCTGAACTACCATCGTTCGTTCTTGATCTTTCATCACAGGAGCGAATGCTTAATGCGCTGTATGCATGTCCGCACGGAGTGATAGCCATGTCGCCCGATATACCCAATTTTGTAGATACTTCCACCAACCTTGCATCAGTAAAAATAACCGAGAAGTGTATAGAGATTGCTACCAGCCAACGCAGTTCTTCTGAATCGGGCAAAGCGGATGTTGTAAATATGGTTGCCAGTGTTTTCAGATTGGCTGGAGCCAAAATCGCACATGGCGACGGTTATCCGGGTTGGACTCCCAATCCGAATTCCAAAATACTTGAAATTACCCGGAAAGCGTACAACGATCTTTTCAATACCCCGCCAAAAGTGCTGGCTATTCATGCCGGGCTCGAATGCGGACTATTCGGTGAAAAGTACCCGGGACTGGATATGATTTCGTACGGACCTACCATTAAAGGCGCACATTCGCCCGACGAACGGCTGAAAATTGATACGGTTCAGCGTTTTTGGGATCTTACCTTAGAAATATTAAGAAACATCCCCGAAAATAGCCAGGTAGCATAATACCGCCACAACCCCAGGACTAAAATCCAAGGCTTACGCCGGCTCTCACAACAGGGTTGGTATAAGGCGACTCTGGCGTGTCGTTTAAATTATACAACAACAGTATGTACATCGAAGCCCGACCACCGATGGGTTGGCTGTATCCTCCCCCGACAAAAAAACTCCAGAAATCGCTGCTTGATTTACCAGATGAAATAGGATTGTTGTTATTATATCTCAGGTACTCGTATTCAGTTTGGGCAAACAGGCCCTGGTATAAGTAGCAACGTGCAAAAACCGATCCGCCAAAAACATTGGTTTTCAAGTCAATATCGTTTCCATAGTAGCTTTTGTACCTATAATACTTATATGTAGGACTGATACCTATGCCTATCCGGTTGGTTATTTTATATCCTATTAGTGGTGAAATATCAATAAGCGTCAGTGTGCCAAATTGCAGTCCTATTCCGCCGCCATAAAACAACCTTTCTTTGAATGGAACTCCTTTTAGGCTTCCTTCGTGGTCGTCCTGCGAATATGAGCTCAAGCACAATGTAAGCAAAATCATTATGCTACCCAGGGATTTCCAAATGTTACTGCGTGTCATGCTTATGATTTCTGAAATGAGATACAAACCTACAATTTTTTGCTGCCATTTGCTGCTTTCGTGATACATCTTAATCTCAACGGAGATGATTTCAACAGTGATTAGCACCTGCACACATAAAACGACCCGGGTCTGACCTGTATATTTCCTGAAATTGCTTTTCAAATCTTATCAACAAAAGAAAAAAAATTACCGATTTTTTATCATAAGAAACTTCTAATCAAATAGATAAAGTGAACAGATTGTTAATAAATCATTTAATAACTATTTAATAGCCTCAAAATGCAGGCTTTAATTAGCTTTAAATTTAACATTGGAATAAGTGTTCGGAAAAATCCTGTGTTTCAGCTAATCAGGAGGCTTTTCGGATAAGAGTAAACCATATTAATTGAGATTCTCATCATTCAGCCAAAGAGTTATCAGGTGGTTGATTTTTTACGTAACTGACTCAGAACCTGCAAAATGAAAAAACCTATATCGCTTTCGAAGAGGAGAAAGGCATGTGTGACCCTGATGTTGCTCATGCCTTTTGTCTTTTTACATGTCCCTGTTGCAGCCATTGGTTATTCTATGGTTAACAGGTCAGTAGTCTGCTATCATGCAGCTGCCGGAGATGTCAGTAAGACTGCAATGTCTTCACTATTGTTCGAAGCGTACACATTATCAGGGAATCCACGCCTTGTGGCACATGCTCTTCAACCTTCTGCTTTCGAATCGCTGTATAATATAAATCTGATCATCACTCCTGCTATCCCGGCACCACCAACGGTTACATGTCCGGGGAACCTCAATGCCGCCACTGAATCAGGTCTTTGTACGGCTACCGTTTCCGGGCTGGCCGCAACCATTTTTGATCCCGATGGAGATATTACCTCTCTGCGATGGACAATGACCGGCGCTACCGTTGCTTCTTCACCTGCTACAGGGATCAACAACCTTACTTCCTATACATTTAATGAAGGCATTACAACGGTTACCTACACCGTGGCAGATGCAGGCGGTGCTTCGGCCAACTGCAGTTTTACTGTTACTGTCACCGACAACCAGGCACCGGTTATCACCTGTCCGGCCAATATCGAAACAACTTATACCGAAGGTGATTGCGGCGCAATCATTAGTGTTGGGATACCAACAACAACTGATAATTGCGGCATTAACTCGGTTGTTGGCGTTCGGAGTGACGGTCTGCCGCTCACCGATCCATTTCCTACCGGAACGACAACAATTACCTGGACAGCCTCCGACGTAAACGGTTTAACTGCCTCTTGTTCCCAAACAGTTCGCATTACCGAAGGCATTATCCTGGCAAATTATAGTTTCATTGGTGCAACAGCTTACCCGGTTAGCCCGAATTACAGCGCAACAGGAATCACCTGCGATGCTACTTCAACGGAGCCTTTCAATGTTCTTGCCTCTATGGGAACAGTTACCGGAAGCCTGGCATTCGTGAATAACAGCGTTGCAAACCCTTCCATTTACATGGATCCTTCAACCGGCACAAATACCAGGTACTGGCAGTTTCACCTGAGTGGCGACAGTTTATACAAATACCGCAAGTTTAAATTGTATGTACAGGCGCGCAGGGGCAACCGCGCAGCTCAGGCAATCAATTTTTCATATAGTACCGACCCGATGAGCTACACAGTGAATGGTTCAATGGCAATTGTGCTGAGCAATACCTGGTACGAGAAAGTGGTTGACTGGTCGGCGATAAACCTTATAAACAATCCGTCAAACCTGTACATCAGGCTTTTTGCGAGCAATGGTACCGGTGGAGTAGGAGATAACCGGTTATTCATTGATAATTTCCAGGTTGTCGGTATTGATGGGCCGCTGGCCAGGCCCAACTCCGCCTCAATTCCTGAAAATACACCGGTAACCATACCAGTATTAAATAACGACTATTTTGGCTGTTACGGGCCGGCCGTTCTTAATCCAATCAGCCTTGTTGAATTTCCGGCACAGGGTACACTTGTTTTTAACCCTGACAGCACTTATACATACACTCCGAATCCTAACGTAAATGGCGACGACAGTTTTGTTTACCAGATCTGCGATGCAGCCGGTAATTGCGACACCAGTATCGTAAACATACATATAGCACCCGTTAACTTTGCTCCAACCATTTCATGTCCCGGAAATGTGTTATCAGGTTCCGATGTTGGTATTTGCGGGGCTCAGGCCAACAATATTTCGGCAAACATATTTGATGTTGATGGTAACATCGTATCATTGACCTGGATAATGACCGGAGCTACCACTGCCAGTTCGCCGCTTACCGGTATTAATAATCTTTCAAGCTATATATTTAATTTCGGTGTTACCACCATGACTTACACTGTGACCGATGCTGACGGCCAGTCGGCATCCTGCAGTTTCACAGTTACCATTTACGACAGCGAGAACCCCTCCATTATTTGTCCGCCCGATACCGTCATCTCCATTCCTAACTGTGCAACATTCGCAACAGGCGTTACACTTGCTCCTCCGCAGATCAATGATAATTGCGGAATATTAAATCTGACGAATGATGCTCCCGCCCAGTTCCCTTTGGGTGATACACCGGTAATCTGGACTGTTTATGATATAAATGGAAACTTCAGCCAATGCGGTCAAATTGTAACTGTAGTGCTAGCCCCGCCCATGACGCTGAACATGAGCATGACTCCGGTGAACTGTTTTAACGGTAATGACGGTACTGCAACTGTCACTGTTACCAACGGAACTGCACCATATACCTATTCATGGAACACGGTGCCGGTGCAAACAACGGCATCAGCTACAAACCTTACAGCTGGCACATATACAGTAGTTGTTTACGATGCCGACAGTTGTTTTGCAACCGACAGTGTCACAGTTACCCAGCCTGCCACACCACTATCTGCTTCAATCTCTAATATTGTGGATGTGCTGTGCTTTGGCGATGCAACCGGTTCGGTAACTGCAACTGCAAACGGTGGCACCGCACCTTACCAGTATAGTATCGACAGCATTACTTACCAGGCAGGAGGAACATTTAATGGCCTTGCAGCGGGCGTTTACTCTCTCTTTGTGCGAGATGCAAACGGTTGTGATACAACACTATCTTTTACGATCAATCAACCCGATTCGGCACTCACTGTCGCTATCAGCAGTTCATCCGACATTCAGTGTGCAGGACAAACCAACGGGACTGCTACTGTTTTGGCATCAGGAGGAACGGCTCCCTACAGTTATTTATGGAATACGGTTCCGCCGCAAAATACCGCAACAATCAACGGACTTGCTGCAGGCACCTATACAGTAACTGTTGATGATGTAAACGGCTGCGGGCCTGTAACTGCCACTGTTACTATTGATGAGCCTCTCCCGATTACTGCAAATGCCTCAGCAACGCCAATATTGTGCCCGGGTGACAGCACTACTGTGACAATGACAGGTTCAGGCGGAACCGGTACTTTGGTATTTACTTTCAATGGTATAACCCAAACTGGGAACGGTATTTTTAACGGTATTCCGGCAGGATTGTACAACTGGAGTGTAACTGACTCCCTCGGTTGTGGCCCGGTTACCGGAGTTCTTACAATTACTGATCCTGATTCAATAGACGCGAGCATAACCGTGACCGTTCCTGTTCCCTGTGCAGGTGGAACAGGTACTGTAACAATAGCAGCTACAGGGGGTACAGCACCCTATACATATATCTTTAACGGTGTTACACAATCCGGAAATGGTGTATTCTCAGGGATATCAGCCGGAACCGGCTATCCCTGGAGTGTTACTGACGCCAACGGATGCAGCACGGTTGCAGGTACATTCGATATTACCGAACCCGATACCCTGGAGGCAACGGCAGTTGAGACAATCCCGGTTCCGTGTGTTGGTGGAACAGCCACAGTCACCATTCTCGCCTCTGGCGGTACACCTCCATATACATACACACTTAACGGAGTGACCCAGGTTGGCAATGGAATTTTCACAGGCGTACCGGCAGGTTCGGGATTCGTTTGGAGCGTTGACGATGCCAATGGTTGCGGACCTGTATCAGGAACAATTGACATTACTGAACCTCCCATACCAACAGCATCGGCATCGGTTACTATTCCCATACCCTGTATTGGCGGAACGGCAACAATCACGATTGTAGCAAGCAATGGTGCTCCTCCTTATACCTTTACCTTTAATGGCGTAACACAAGTAGGCAACGGTGTATTCACAGGTATTACAGCCGGTACATATAACTGGTCGGTGACCGATGATAACGGCTGCGGCCCGGTTACAGGCACATTAAATGTTGCGGCTCCGCCAATTCCGGCAGCTTCAGCAGCTGTTACCTCACCCATTCAATGCAACGGCGAAACTGCCACTGTCACCATTACAGCAGTTAATGGCGTGGCTCCATATACCTATATATTTAATGGTATAGCTCAGATTGGAAATGGAGTTTTCACACCGGTGGCTGCTGGTACCTATTCCTGGAGCGTTACCGATGCCAATGGTTGCGGACCGGTTACAGGCATTGTCGTCGTTGATGAGCCAGATGTTCTTACTGCAAATGCTTCTGTTACTTCGCCAATAATCTGCATAGGAGCCACCGGCACTGTCACCATTGTTGCTTCTGGAGGCACGCCACCTTATACCCATACTTTTAACGGAGTTACACAGACAGGCAATGGTGTTTTTACAGGAATTACGGCAGGTACCGGCTATGTGTGGAGTGTGGATGATGCAAACGGTTGCGGACCTGTCACGGGAACGCTGGATGTAACCGAACCGCCTATACCGGCAGCAACTGCATCGGTAACTACACCCATCTTGTGTTCGGGAGGCTTCGCCACCATCACCATCGTCGCTTCAAGCGGCACAGCGCCTTATACATACACATTCAATGGAGTGACACAGGTTGGGAACGGAGTTTTCACAGGTGTTGCAGCAGGTACATATACATGGAGCGTTACAGATGCCAATGGTTGCGGCCCGGTTAACGGATCACTCGATGTTAATGAACCATTGCCCATCTCAGCTATTGCAACCATCACAACGCCCGTGATTTGCATTGGAGCCACTGCAACCGTAACAATTGTGGCAAGTGGCGGCACCTCTCCATATACCTATACATTTAACGGTATCACCCAGGTTGGAAATGGTGTATTTACTGGAATTCCGGCCGGGAACGGATACGTTTGGAGTGTTACCGATGCAAATAACTGCCCGCCTGCAACCGGTACACTTGACATTACTGAACCGCCCATTCCTGCTGCTACTGCCCGGTTACCATTCCAATTCCATGCAACGGAGAAACAGCAACCGTAACTATTTCAGCAACGAATGGTGCTGCCCCTTACACATACACTTTTAATGGAATAACTCAACTTGGCGACAGTGTATTTGCCGGAATTCCTGCCGGAACAGGATACCCCTGGAGTGTTACCGACGCTAACGGATGCGGCCCTGTGACAGGCCTGCTCGATATCACAGAACCACCTGTACTTACGGCTTCAATAACAGCGCAAAGTGAACACATTTGTGTTGGCGATTCAACCGGTTTTGCAACAGTAACACCAGTTGGAGGTACTCCCGGATACAGCTATTTATGGAATACGGTGCCACCGCAGACGACTCAAACCGCAACAAATCTGCCGGTAGGAACTTACACTGTTACTGTAACTGATACAAATGGATGCGTAACCACGGCATCGGCAACAATTATTGACATTGAACCCATCGAAGCAAATGCCGGCCCAAGCCAGTTGCTTTGCAATCATGATGTGACTTTCCTTGTCGGAAATGACCCATCACCAGGCATTGGAAGCTGGACACTCATATCAGGGCCGAATATTCCTACCATCTTTCCGCCAACTGGCAGTGTTGCTGTTGTTACCGGGATGATAGCAAGCCCGATTCCGTATATTTTCAGCTATTCGATTGATAACGAAGGATGTGTGCGCAGCGATACCATGACTGTCATTAACTTTAATCCGCCTACACCTGCCTATGCCGGGACCGACCAGGAATTCTGCAGCGTTACCGGAAATGTTACAACTATACTTACAGGGAATACTCCGGTCTTCGGTACAGGATTGTGGTCACAGATTTCCGGACCAACCACTGCAATCATTTCAGAACCTTCGAATCCAGTGACGAATGTCTCTAACCTCACCTACGGAGTATATGCTTTTCAATGGGTGATAACCAACGGTATTTGTCAGGTTACGGCTGATGTGGTGAATATTTTTGTCAATGCTCCTCCGGTGGCCTTTGCCGGTAACGACCAGGCAATATGTGAAGGCTCCCCGGTAGCGCTCAATACATCTTTTGCAAGCAACTATACTTCGCTGTTATGGACAAGCACAGGCACAGGCATTTTCGATGATCCTGCCATGCTCCATCCCACATATACGCCAAGTATCAGCGATGTGATGAATGGCTCGGTAGCCTTGATACTTACTGCTTTTGCCGAAGAACCATGCACCGATGCCGTTGACCAGATGATACTGACAATATCAGCATCACCACTTGTTGATGCTGGCGCTGATGGCACAACATGTCAGGACACCCCATTCACAGTCACAGGAGCATCGGTTTCAAACTGTGCTTCAATTCTGTGGACTACGACCGGTTCAGGTGCGCTTTCGGGTAACACGACACTTAACCCTGTTTATACGCCCTCCGCCGGAGAAACTGGAACATTGCAGTTGATTCTTACAGGCACGGCAAATCCTCCTTGCAGCGATGCGGCTGATACACTTGACTTATTGATCAGCCCTGTTGTTACAGTAAATGCAGGCCCCGATACAGCAATTTGCGAAGGACAAACACTGCATCTTACAGGAACTATTGCATCCGATTATTCTGGACTGCTTTGGACAACCTCAGGAACAGGTACTTTCGATGATCCAGCTATTCCTGACCCTGTTTATACGCCGAGTCCCAACGACCTTATCGACGGCTATGTTTACCTTACCCTCACCGCTTTTGGCATTGAACCTTGTGGCGACATGTCCGATCAGATGAAATTGGTTTTAAACAAGGTTCCTGTTGCAAATGCCGGCCCCGATGCAACAATTTGCCATGGAAGCACATACACTGTCATTGGCGCTTCGGCCATGAATTTTAGTAATATTTTCTGGACAACCAACGGCAACGGTACACTAACAGATACAAACACCCTTTCACCAACATATTTGCCCGCCGAAGGCGAGACAGGAGAAATAACGCTCACACTGACGGTAACCGGCAGCGCTTGCGGTTCAGCAAGTGATGACATGGCATTACTTATTCTATCAACTGCTACTGCCAGTGCAGGCAATGATCTTGCAACATGCTCAACAACGCCGGTGCCGGTCACTGGTGCACAGGCGGCAGGATATACTTCAATACTCTGGACAACCAACGGATCAGGAACATTCAGCGATAACTCGCTTCTCAATCCGGTTTATTCTCCAAGTACTGCCGATGCTGCCATAGGAATGGTTGTGCTGACATTGCACGTTACCGGTCTGCAAGGTTGCGGCGATACTACCGATCAACTGCTCCTCTCAATAACCCCGCTGCCTGAAGTGAATGCCGGCCCTGATCTGACAATTTGCCAGGGTGCAGATATTACGCTCACAGATGCAACAGCCGTAAATTATTCCTCAGTTTTGTGGACTGTTAATCCTGCATCAGCAGGAACATTTGCCGACGCCACTACGCTGTCGCCTGTTTTTACACCGAATGCGGGTTTTGCGGGAGTGGTGACACTCATCCTTAGCGTTCAGGGTAGTTTGGAGTGTGGAAGTGCTATAGTTTCGGATGAACTGTTTTTGACGGTCAACGAATCGGCAGTAGCTGATGCAGGCCCTGACCAAACAATAATGCCGGGATCTTCCACGATTTTAATCGGGGCGGTGAGCGGGGGCTCAGGATTTTACGCATGGAACTGGCAGCCTCCCGAAATGTTGGTAAATCCATCAGTACAAAACACCACTACTCTGCCGATGACGGAGGAAACCACTTTCACACTTTCCATTCTCGACCTGAACACCGGATGTATATCCACCGATAACGTAACGGTATTCCTCAGTGAAACAGGTAGCGGGATTAGAGCTGTTGCAGATTTCGACACCACACTGGTAAATACACCAACCACTATTCCGGTGCTTGCCAATGATTTGAATCCTAATGCACTACCTATCGAGATCAATTTCTGCAGTTTCCCGATGCACGGAATCGTTAACATTAATTCCGACAACACCATAACATACTCTCCCTATCCCGAATATGAAGGCGATGATTCCTTCTGCTACCAGATTTGCACATTGGGTCAACCTGTTATGTGCTCCGATACCTTGGTTTACATAAATGTAAGGCAGCCTGATGTCAACGATCTCTTCATTTTCAATGGCATCTCACCCAACGGTGACGGGAATAACGACAAATGGAAAATCAGAGGTATCGAAAACTACCCCGATAATCATGTTTCCATATATAACCGCTGGGGCGATGTGATCAGGAAGATTGCCGACTACAACAATACTACCCGATCGTGGGATGGCACCAATGAAAATGGCAAACTGATGCCAAACGGTACTTATTTCTATGTGCTCGAAATCGACGATGTCGGAATAAGGAAGGGATGGATTTTGATAAGAGGGGAGGAATAAGCAATGGTAAAAAAGATCAAAACTATGAAAAGACTGATCATAGCATTTTCAATGTTCCTGGCATTGAACTCAATGGCTCAGCAGGATGCTCTATTTAGCCAGTATATGTTCAATAAATTGCTTGTGAATCCTGCTTATGCCGGCAGCCGTGAGGTTTTCAGCGCCGATTTGATAAGCCGATACCAATGGGTCGGATTCGATGGAGCACCGAAAACCCTTTCGCTGAGCATGCATTCGCCACTCAAAAACGAACATATGGCATTAGGCTGCTACGTTTACAGCGATAAAATCGGAGCTACTCTCGATCAGGGCATACAGGCTGCATATGCATACAGGATCATCCTGCCTAAAGGCAAGTTGTCGTTTGGCGTTTCAGCCGGTTTGAAAAACTTCGATATTGATTTCAGCAAAGTGCATGTCGAAGATCCTGATTACTTCTTTTATGGATTGGAGGAGAAAAAGCGGGTTTTTGATGCCAATGCAGGCATTTATTATTACTCAAACCACATGTATGCCGGTATTTCATCAAAGCAGCTGCTTGAGAATGAATACGCCCTGGTCGAAACTAGCGATGGAACAGCCTATTCACGCCTTTCGCGACATTTTTATGGCATGGCCGGTGTGGCTATTCCGGTTGCCGACAGGGTGATCTTCAGACCATCAACACTAATAAAATTTGTAAAAAATGCTCCCTGGCAGATTGATCTGAACGCCAGTTTTCTTATAAATGACGTGCTTTGGATTGGAGCAACCTATCGCACTGATAATACAATAGCTGCAATGACTGAGTTCCTTGTCGGTAAAAACCTGCGGATCGGCTATTCGTATGATTACAACTTCAATCCGCTGAGAAACTATAATTCTGGCTCGCACGAAATACGACTTGGGGTTGATTTCGACCTTCTTCGCATCCGTATGTTGACGCCGAGGTACTTCTAATTATCTTTATACTCACCCTGCAATGTAATGTATATGAACCGGAAATATTTTGCATGGCTTCTCATTCTTGTACTGGCTACCGAAACAGCTGCCGGTCAAATTAAGAAAGCTGATCAGCTCTATAAAAGTTACAGTTATGCCCTGGCAATACCTTATTATCTTAAGGCAGCACAGAAGAATGGCAAAGACCGAGATAAAGCCATCGAACGGCTTGCTGACTGTTATAGGCTTACCAACGACCAGTTGAATGCAAAAGCATGGTACGAGAAGGCTGTTGCAAACCCTTCAGCCGGACCGATGAATTGGTTTTATTACGGGCAGGCGTTACGCTGTGCACAGGAGTATGACCTCGCAAGAGAAGCCTACGAGAAATTCAGCGAACTTGTACCCGACGATCCCCGCGGAGAAGCCTATGCTGCATTCTGTGCACAAATTGATCAACTTAATGATATCCCAAAGGCATTCGAAATCAAAAATGTGAAAAATCTTAATTCTGATTATTCTGATTTTGGGCCTTCTTTTTACAATGATGGTATAGTCTATACATCTGACAGGCGCCAGAATTATATTGATGACAAGCGTTATGAATGGACAAATTTCAACTATCTGGATCTTTATTTTGCAGCACCGCGTTACCTGGGCCAATTTTTCCAGGGAATGGAGGACCCAAAGTCTTTTTCCGGAAAGTTCAACCAATCGTACCATGATGGTCCTGCCACTTTTGCTTGTCATGATAGCCTGGTTTATTTCTCACGTACTGAAATTGGTGATGAAAAGCGCGATGCAGATAATTTCCGGACACTTAAGCTCAAAATTTTCTGGGCACAAAACAGCGGAAACTGGAGCTCACCAGAGCCTTTTTTCCTGAATTCCAACAGCTATTCGGTGGGGCATCCGGCATTAACGAGCGATGGCAAAACGCTTTATTTTGTATCAGATATGCCGGGTGGATCCGGCGGAACGGATATATACCGCTGCTATTGGCAGGAAGAACGGTGGAGTGACCCTGTAAATCTTGGCGATAAGGTCAATTCGTTCGGTAACGAAATGTTTCCTTCGATAAATGGCGATAAGCTTTATTTCGCTTCTGACGGCTTCCCTGGTTTTGGCGGTCTCGATATTTTTTGCTCAACATTAACCGATGACAACTGGTCGGTACCTGAAAACCTTGGTGCTCCAGTAAATTCATCGTTCGACGACTTCTCTTTTATCATTGACAAGTCAGGAAAAGCGGGATTCTTTGCATCAGCACGTCCCGGCGGCGAAGGCAGCGACGATATTTATGCTTTTAAAGCACTGCCTGCCAAGGAAACCAAGAAAAAGAAAGCCAAAGTATCAACAGAGGAAGAAGGTGACGGAGAAGAACTTTTAGCTACCGAAGTTTCAGGGTTAGTAAAAGACAAAGAATCACTGCAACCAATGGCTGGAAGCACAGTGTTCCTGTTAAATACAAATACTGGCAAAGTCAAGGTATTCAAGACTGACGATAATGGGCAGTTTAAATCGATGGTTTCACGAGGTGTGATGTATGTAACCAAAGCAATGAAAAATAATTACCTGGCCGATTGCCTCACTTTCAACTTCCCGGTTGACGATACCGTTTCAAATGTTACTACACCGCGCGATCTTTTACTTGATAGCCTTTCGATCAATAAAATCTTCAGAATTCACAACATGGATTACGAGCTTGAGAATATTTATTACGATTTTGATAAATACTACATTCGTCCTGATGCAGCCGAAGAGCTTGATAAGCTTGTGCAGGTTATGAAGGAGAATCCCGTTGTCATTGAATTAGGATCACATACCGATTGCCGTGGCAGCGATGAATATAACCTAGATCTTTCGCAAAAGCGCGCCGAATCCGCTGTACGGTACATTGTATTGCAGGGTATTGAAGCCTCAAGGATAACTGCCAAAGGATATGGTGAATCGCATCCCGTAAATCACTGTTCCGATGGTGTTTACTGCTCACCCGAAGAACACCAGGCAAACAGGCGTACCGAATTCAAGGTTACAGGATTCAACAGTTCTGATACCCGTAACACATTCGATATGAATAAGTTTGTTGACGGTGAAACGATTCCTGTCTATATGTTTGGCAGCGATTTCTTTATTAATTGCCTTCAGGAGAAATTGGCTGATAAACCGGCAGAAACAACTGAAGAAGCCACAGAAGAACCTGAGAATGAAAATTTTGTCGAAAAACGAGCCGAAGCCATTCCGCAACCAACCCTTATTGAGCCTGTTACGCAAAATGGTGAAATCACATATAGGGTGCAGTTATTTGCATTGTCAAATGACAAGCCTCTTACCGATCCTGAGTTTGAAGGCCTCGAGAGCGTGATGATGTACCGTCAGAATGGTCTTTACAAATTCACGGCAGGCAGTTTCGACAGTATGGAAGAAGCGCGTCAGTACCGCACTTACCTGAGAAATACCGGATTCAATGATGCATTTGTAGTGACCTTTGTAAACGGTGAAAGGTGGGATGGTAAGTAGTTGAAGGTATTAACAGCATATACCTTATTATATTAGCATAAGCTGATTGATAAAGATCAATCAGCTTTCCTTATTAATAATTAACCTTCACTTGGTAACAACTAGCTCAAGTATGACAAGTGATATGGTTTTTAATGGTGAAATAGAGCGTACCAAGACAAATATTTCATAGAATTGCTATCTTTTCCCCTGAGTAGCAGTTATAAATAACACAATATCAACAAGATGTGACACAGAAAAAAAAGTTGTAAAAAAATCACTTTAGGTGTTGGATATTAAAATTAATTTCTACCTTTGCACTCCCGTTTCGGGAATAAGGTTCTTTAACAGACTGTGTAAGGTATAGAGCGAGAGAGGGTGAAAAAATGTAAAGTGCTGATAATCGTTGAGATTAAAATTAATTTGCATTTTTTTCAAAAAATATTTGGAGATATTAAAAAATGATTTACCTTTGCAGCCCGTTTTTACAACGAACAACGTTCTTAAAATAATTGTTAATATCTTTTCTTCTAAAGATGTTGGTTATTTAAAAAACTGTTTTACTTTTGCAGTCCCAAATTCGGGAAAAGGAAAGCAGGGAAGATAAAGGAAGCGGGAAGATAAACAAGTACGATCAATCCCATAAAAAGGGAAATTATAGATCAAAAGTTCTTTGAAAGACTGAAGCTAAAAACAATCACAGTAGCGAATATCCCTTTTCAATTAATTGAGAAGTGAGGAATAAATCTTGAGACATTAAAGATCATTCTTACAATGGAGAGTTTGATCCTGGCTCAGGATGAACGCTAGCGGCAGGCTTAATACATGCAAGTTGTACGGGATTTCGGGTAGCAATACCTGGATGAGAGTAGCGCACGGGTGCGTAACGCGTATGCAACCTACCTTTAACCGGGACACAACCATGAGAAATTGTGGCTAATATCCCATAACACTGCGATGTGGCATCACAATGCAGTTAAAGCTCCGGCGGTTACAGATGGGCATGCGTGACATTAGCTAGTTGGCGAGGTAACGGCTCACCAAGGCTACGATGTCTAGGGGTTCTGAGAGGATTATCCCCCACACTGGTACTGAGACACGGACCAGACTCCTACGGGAGGCAGCAGTAAGGAATATTGGGCAATGGACGCAAGTCTGACCCAGCCATGCCGCGTGAAGGATGAAGGCCCTATGGGTTGTAAACTTCTTTTATACGGGAAAAAACCTCCGGTCGTGTATCGGAACTGATGGTACCGTAAGAATAAGCATCGGCTAACTCCGTGCCAGCAGCCGCGGTAATACGGAGGATGCAAGCGTTATCCGGATTCATTGGGTTTAAAGGGTGCGCAGGCGGATTAATAAGTCAGTGGTGAAATCCTACGGCTCAACTGTAGAACTGCCATTGATACTGTTAGTCTTGAGTATTGTTGAGGTAGGCGGAATGTGTCATGTAGCGGTGAAATGCTTAGATATGACACAGAACACCGATCGCGAAGGCAGCTTACCAAGCAATAACTGACGCTCATGCACGAAAGCGTGGGGATCAAACAGGATTAGATACCCTGGTAGTCCACGCTGTAAACGATGAACACTCGATGTTGGCGATACACAGTCAGCGTCTGAGCGAAAGTATTAAGTGTTCCACCTGGGGAGTACGGTCGCAAGATTGAAACTCAAAGGAATTGACGGGGGCCCGCACAAGCGGAGGAGCATGTGGTTTAATTCGATGATACGCGAGGAACCTTACCTGGGCTCGAACGTAGGAGGACAGCTGCGGAAACGTGGTCTTCCCTCGGGACTTCCTACGAGGTGCTGCATGGTTGTCGTCAGCTCGTGCCGTGAGGTGTCGGGTTAAGTCCCATAACGAGCGCAACCCCTACCTTTAGTTGCCATCAGGTAATGCTGGGGACTCTAAAGGAACTGCCTACGCAAGTAGTGAGGAAGGTGGGGATGACGTCAAATCAGCACGGCCCTTACGTCCAGGGCTACACACGTGCTACAATGGCCGGTACAGAGGGCAGCTACCTGGTGACAGGATGCAAATCTCCAAAGCCGGTCTCAGTTCGGATCGAAGTCTGCAACCCGACTTCGTGAAGTTGGATTCGCTAGTAATCGCATATCAGCCATGATGCGGTGAATACGTTCCCGGGCCTTGTACACACCGCCCGTCAAGCCATGGGAGCTTGGGGTACCTGAAGTTCGTGACCGAAAGGAGCGACCTAGGGTAAAACAAGTGACTGGGGCTAAGTCGTAACAAGGTAGCCGTACCGGAAGGTGCGGCTGGAATACCTCCTTTCTAGAGTGATTTATTTCTGTCCCGATTCTTCGGGATGATGTTCGCTACTGTGTTTTTGGCTTCTTTATTTCGCTGATAACCCAAACGAGAGTGAGGGCTCTGCCTCATGGGCAAAAGGAGTTACTAAATAGTCCCGTAGCTCAGTTGGTTAGAGCACTACACTGATAATGTAGGGGTCCGCAGTTCAAATCTGCGCGGGACTACAAATCGTTTAGGGGGGATTAGCTCAGCTGGCTAGAGCACCTGCTTTGCAAGCAGGGGGTCAACGGTTCGAATCCGTTATTCTCCACCAAATCTGTTCTTACTTTAGTGAAATGTTGAATTAGCTCAGTTTGGAAGAGCATCCCGATACAAATCGGGAGGGTCAACGGTTCGAATCCGTTATTCTGCGCAACAAGGTTGTCAATGCTTCCGCTATGACAACCGGTCCTGAAAATTCAGGATAAGTTCTTTGACATATTGAAAGAGAATACTCAAGTTAAAAGTTGTAAAATTTTTGACATCGAGCACAATAAGAAAGTTATTAAGAGCGTACGGCGGATGCCTTGGCTCTCAGAGGCGATGAAGGACGTGGTAAGCTGCGATAAGCTTCGGGGAGGTGCAAACAACCTTTGATCCGGAGATTTCCGAATGGGGCAACCCAATATCTTTGATAGGATATTACGTTACACTGAATACATAGGTGTATCGAGGAACACGCAGGGAACTGAAACATCTCATTACCTGCAGGAAGAGAAAGAAAATTCGATT